>JAEZQX010000453.1 GCA_023441105.1 Pseudomonadota bacterium
AACAGGACCCTTGTTGGCATTGCCATTGCCAATGGTTCTCTCTTTCCCATTTTGTCTAATCAAGCCTCTCTATCTTTGAGTACCAACCCTGACTGGCGCGAAAGTCGATCCGCCGGTTCTGCACAACTTCGGCACGCCACCGTCGGCCGCTTCGCACCTGCTGTACCTGCCCTGCCCGCTACCGATTCCAACCAGTCCCCAAAAACCGTCGCCCGAGCAGCCGCGTGACCGCCGCCGGGTGAGTCAAATCAACGCCCTGCGTCCGCCCGCCCCGCCGATCTCAGACCGGCGCCGACTGCCGCCTCATCCGACGCCGCGGCTGCGGACTCGGAAGCGACACCGGTCGCGCCGAACAACTGCTGCTTCAACTGCGCCAGCTGGTCGCGCACCTGCGCCGCCTTCTCGAACTCCAGGTTGCGCGCGTGCTCCAGCATCACCTTCTCCAGCCGCTTGAGCTCGCGCGCCGCCGATTTCTCGCCCAGGGCCTCGTAACGGCTGACCTGCTGAGCCGCTTTCAGCGCGTCCCTGCCCTGGGTGGCGTCGTAGACGCCGTCGATCATTTCCTTGACCTGCTTGATCACCCCGCGGGGGGTGATGCCGTGCTGGCGATTGAAGGCGATCTGCTTCTCGCGCCGGCGCGTGGTCTCCTGGATCGTCCGCTCCATCGAGGCGGTGATCCGGTCTCCGTAAAGGATGGCCCTGCCGTCGATGTGGCGCGCGGCGCGCCCCACCGTCTGGATCAGGCTGCGCTCGGAGCGCAGGAAGCCTTCCTTGTCGGCGTCCAGTATGGCGACCAGGGCCACCTCCGGAATATCCAACCCTTCGCGCAGCAGGTTGATTCCGACCAGGACGTCGAAGATGCCTAGTCGCAGGTCGCGGATGATCTCGACACGCTCGACCGTCTCGACGTCCGAATGCAGGTAGCGAACCTTGATCTGGTGGTCGCTCAGGAAGTCGGTGAGATCTTCCGCCATCCGCTTGGTGAGCGTCGTCACCAACACCCGCTCGTTGCGCGCCACGCAGGCGCTGATCTCGGACAGGACGTCGTCGACCTGCGTCGACGCCGGCCGCACCTCGAGCATCGGGTCGACCAGGCCGGTGGGACGGACCACCTGTTCCAGGACCTGGCCGGTCTTTTCCTTCTCGTAGTCGGCCGGCGTTGCCGAGACGAACACGCACTGGCGCATCTTCGCCTCGAACTCCTCGAACTTCAGCGGCCGGTTGTCCATCGCCGACGGCAGGCGAAAACCGTAATCGACGAGCGTTTCCTTGCGCGCGCGATCGCCGCGATACATGCCCCCCAGCTGCCCGATCGTCACATGGCTTTCGTCGATGAACATCAGCGCATCCGACGGCAGGTAATCCACCAGCGTCGGTGGCGGCTCGCCGGGACGCGCGCCCGAGATGTGGCGCGAGTAGTTCTCGATACCCTTGCAGAAGCCGAGCTCCTGCAGCATCTCCAGGTCGAAGCGGGTGCGCTGCTCGAGACGCTGCGCCTCGACGAGCTTGCCCTGGTCATAGAAGAACTTGAGGCGTTCGCCGAGCTCTTCCTTGATGGTCTCGACCGCGCGCATCACCGTGCCGCGCGGCGTCACGTAGTGCGACGAGGCATAGACGACGAAGCGCGGGATCTTCTGCCGGATCCGGCCGGTCAGGGGATCGAACAGCTGGATCGACTCGATCTCGTCGTCGAACAGCTCGATCCGCACCGCCAACTCGGCATGCTCGGCAGGGAACACGTCGATGACGTCGCCGCGGACCCGGAAGGTGCCACGCGAGAAGTCGGCGTCGCTGCGCTTGTACTGCATCGCCACCAGGCGCTGCAGCAGGTCACGCTGGGTGACCCGGTCGCGCACGCGGATCACCTGCCGCATGTCGAAATAGTCGCTCGGATTGCCGATGCCGTAGATACAGGAGACGCTGCCGACGATCACGGTGTCGCGCCGCTCGAGCAACGACTTGGTCGCCGACAGCCGCATCTGCTCGATGTGCTCGTTGATCGACGAGTCCTTCTCGATGAACAGGTCGCGCTGCGGAACGTAGGCTTCCGGCTGGTAGTAGTCGTAGTACGAAACGAAGTACTCGACGGCGTTGTTCGGGAAGAATTCGCGCATCTCGGCATAGAGCTGCGCCGCCAGCGTCTTGTTCGGTGCCAGGACCAGCGCCGGCCGCCCAAGCCGGGCGATGACGTTGGCCATCGTGTAGGTCTTGCCCGAACCGGTCACCCCGAGCAGGGTCTGGAAGGACAGGCCGTCCTCGATGCCCTGGACCAGCCCCTCGATCGCGGCCGGCTGGTCACCCTCCGGCGGAAACGGCTGGTAGAGCTGGAACGGACTGCCCTCGAAGGTGATGAACTCACCCGGCGCCTCGGCTTGCACCTCGCCCGGCCCCGCCGCCGCGGCCGGGACGCCATTGCCCGGGACGCCGTCGGGAACGACATCGACGACGACATCGAGCCCGGCGGCAGCGGCGGCCGCGACGGCCGAGCCGCGACCGGCCGAGCGGCCTTCGCCGCCCGCGCCCCTGGTCCTGGTCCGGGATGCCGTGCCTACCATGCCTGCGAAGCTTTTCCTGTTCCCTGTCGTTCCGATCGCGGCAGTCGGCTTCGAGCCGGCGCCGCGATCACCATTGCGCGTTCATCGGCGCCGCCAGTGCAAACTGTGGTTGCAGAACGCTTCCCACCGGCGAGGCAGAGCGCTCTACTAGCCATCCCGCGTGAGACGCGCCCCGGCATGCGCACCAGCATGCCCGAGCGCCGGAAGAACTGCTGCGGCACCTGCCGTGGCCAGAAACGCGACGGCCGCGACCTGACGACGCCACCGCCGTCGGGCGGGCGAGGGACGGCCCTCTCACCGCTCGGTGTCCGGGGTGGTGCGTGATAAAATTTCCGCAGTGCATCAGGTTAGTGCGCAGCAATCCGTCATTATGGACCGGCGGATTGCAAAAAACCACCCCATTGCACAAAAAATAGGCAGAGCGAGTCGAACTATCGCTCTAGTAGGCGTTCGCTAAATCAGGACGTTATGATGGTTTCCTCACCGTTCGCGGAAGTACCCCTGGCGCCCAAGGATCCCATCCTGGGCATCACCGAGCAGTACAACGCCGACCCCCGCCCCACCAAGGTGAACCTCGGGGTTGGGGTGTACTACGACGAGACCGGCAAGCTGCCTTTGCTGGATTCGGTGCGGCTCGCGGAAGACGCGCTGACGGCCAAGCATGGGGCCCGCGGCTACCTCCCCATCGACGGTATCAACCAGTACAACAAGGCGGTGCAGTCGCTGCTGTTCGGCGCCGATTCGACGCTGATCGCCGAAGGAAGGCTGCTGACTGTGCAAGCGCTGGGCGGCACCGGCGCGCTGCGGATCGGCGCCGATCTGCTCAAGCGGTTCACCACGGATCGCGCCGTCTACATCAGCGACCCCAGTTGGGAGAACCATCGCGCCCTTTTCGAAGCCGCGGGATTTGCGGTGCACCAGTACCCGTACTACGAGCCTGCCAGCCATGGCGTCAGGTTCCAGGAAATGCTGCAGGGACTGGAGAAGGCGCCCGACGGCTCCATCATCGTGCTGCACGCCTGCTGCCACAACCCGACCGGCGTCGACCTCGGGGACGAGCAGTGGGACCAGGTGATCGAGGTCGTCCAACGCAAGGGGCACATCCCTTTCCTCGACATCGCCTACCAGGGCTTTGGTGACGGCATCGATGCCGACGCGGCGGTCGTGCGGAAGTTCGCTCGCACCACACTCCCGTTCCTGGTTTCGAGCTCGTTCTCCAAGTCCTTCTCGCTCTACGGCGAGCGGGTCGGGGCGCTGTCGATGGTCCTGCCCACCCAGGATGAGGCCCAGCGGGTGCTCAGCCAGCTCAAGCGCGTGGTCCGCGCCAACTACTCCAACCCGCCCACCCACGGCGGCGCGGTGGTCGCCTCGGTGCTCAACACGCCGGAGCTGCGCGCGCGCTGGGAGGAGGAGCTCGCGGGCATGCGTATCCGCATCAAGCAGATGCGCGGCGAGCTGGTGAAGCGCCTGGCTGCAGCCGGCGTCAAGCAGGACTTCAGCTTCGTCGCCCGGCAGCGCGGCATGTTCTCCTATTCGGGCCTCACCAGCCAGCAGGTCGACCGCCTGCGCGACGAGTTCGGCATCTATGCCATCTCGAGCGGACGCATCTGTGTCGCCGCCCTGAACCCCGGCAACATCGAGCGCGTGTCGGAGGCGGTTGCGAAAGTCATCGGCTGATCCGCCTTGCAGGCGTCGCTGAACGGCGCCGCGATTTGCCCTAAGGCGGGCGCGCTGTTTATACTAGCGGGCTGTTCCCCGATAGCTCAGTCGGTAGAGCGACGGACTGTTAATCCGCAGGTCCCTGGTTCGAGTCCAGGTCGGGGAGCCACCGAATCGCGGAGCTAAGCCTCTGACGACAAAGGCCTTCCTCGGAAGGCCTTTGTCGTTTCTGCGGTGAAAGCCTCCACATCGAGGCTTATTGCGCATCTGGGGCCGCAATCCTGCGGCCTGCGGTACGCATGAGCTCGCTGGTGGACGACACCATTCGCATGGTTTCGGCCCAGTTCCCTCCTCGCCCAACTACGGGCGTTGACCGCCTGCGTTGTCGGTACGGCTCGGCACCAGCAGCGGCGCAAGAGTCACATCGAGGGCGCCGGTGATTGGCGGGCCTCGTCGCTTTGCCCGTCGTCCCATACCTGGAGATGACGCCATGGGTACCGCAGTCCGCCCTCCCCAGCCCGCTGGGCGTGGACACCTTCCACCAGCCTTTGGCGGCACTGGACGACTCGGAGGCTGCCATGGTCCCTCGCGCCCCCCAAATGAGCCAAGACCTCGCAGTTCGAAGGATCAGAATGGAAAACGAATGGCTGACGTACGCTAAGCGTCTTCAAGCAATCGCTGCGACCGGCTTGGCATACAGCAGGAATGCGTACGACCTGGAGCGCTTTGAGGAAATAGACTCAATCGCACGCGAGATGTTGGCCAAGCTATTCTCCTTGCCCATTGAGCGTCTAGGCGAACTTGCTCCCGATGACAACGCATACCCGACCCCCAAGGTCGATGTGCGCGGTGCGGTAATCGAGGATGACCAGATTCTTCTAGTGCGGGAGAGGAATAACGGGCTGTGGACACTCCCAGGCGGGTTTGCGGAGATTGGCCTGTCTGCGGCCGAGAACGTCGTCAAGGAACTCAAAGAGGAGGCTTGCATCGATGCGGTGGCGAGGCAGCTCTACAGTGTTCGCCACAAGGCCAAAGGACCTTTCAGGTCCGACCCAAGGGACTTCTACAAGTTTTATTTTCTCTGCGAGCGAGTAAGTGGAAATGAGCCCGAGCCCGGACCAGAGGCGACAGAAGTGGCATTCTTCTCGCTCGCCGCGCTACCTGAACTGTGCACGGACCGCGTTGTCAAGGAAGACATTGAACGTGCCTTTCAGCACCACCGCTCGCCGAGTCTTCACCCGTTGTTCGACTAGGCCGCGGGCGCCCTCCTCCGCCTGACGTGGCCAGCGGAGGAGCGGATGGACAGGCTAGTCCGCGACCCAAGCCAAGGCGACCTGCCACTTCTCCACCAGACAGGACCGTTCATCTGCCGACTGAGGCTCATGGCGCAAGACGCGTGACGGAATTCTTGCCTGCCGCGGGCGCCTTCCAAGAGCATCCATTCCTCGACGAGATCAGCGCTGGAAAGTGCGTCCAGGGGGAAACGAACAATTGAAAATCACCGACCTCATCGCCCAGTTGGACTTCGTGAAGGAGCAGTACGGAGACCTGGAATGCGCGATCTACGCGGATACCGGCGTGCAGCCGGTCAAGCCACCTCGGGTCCACGTCCTGCAGGAGTTCGACTTCGGGGCACCAGAACTCATGAGGTCAGGCGGACGCCTGGCCGTTCTCTGGTCGAAGCCCTTGATCGGCTAAGCCCCTCTGTACGTCGGTTTCCGCCACCTGTCCGATCCGCAGCCGGAACAAGCCAGGATGTTTAACATTCCGCCTGCACCACACGAGGGCATGCCGCCCTGGCTCACGGTGCGGGATGGTGAGAAGCGACATGCCGTTTGTTTTCAGTCCGGAAGTCTATGACGCAGAGCGTGGACTGTACCGGTTCAGATGCTACCCAACTGCGCGCGTGGAACGGTGGACATTCTGGATCGCAGAAGCAAGTCTGAGGAGTCTCCCGCCCAGCCCTGCCACGTCGGGTGAATCTCTGTTCGGCTGCTACAAGGAAGCGATACATCGCGCAGCGCTTCTCAGAATGAGTTCTGGAGACCCGGATGCAGAGCACGTCCTCAGCCTGCAGGATTTGAGAGAAGTGATCGGTGTGGCCGACTGTGCCAGCCGACCGGAGGAACTCGACAAGGAGGTGCTCGAGGCGCGAGCGGCCTCCGCGGGAATGAAAGCTTTGGCCTACTAACGACCCGCCTTTCGCCGAGAGCGAGCCATTTGCATTCTTCCGCTTTCACAAGCCCACACCCGCCTTCGCCGTCGCCTTGGTCTCTACCACGTCTATGAACGTCCGTTCCACATCGAGCAAGGCCTTACCAACCGCGTTGTGAGCGCGAGGTCGCCCAGCAGGGACGCCCCAGACACGCTCCTGGCGGTGCCGCGGCGGTAGACTTACTCGCATTGCATCGCAGCGGACCAAACGCTGCTTGCGTCTTCTGAGCTCCTCGAACCAGCCGAGGAATTGGACTTCGCAACGCTCGAGGCTCACGAAGCGGCTCTTGCGTTTCCTGCGAAGCCCGTCTTGGGCGGGAGAAGATCATGCAGGTGTTGCGCAGCGTGGCCTTGATAGCCATGGCCGTCATCGCAGTTGTACCGACAGTCACTGCCCAGGATGTACGCCATGAGACCGTGCGCTTCGCCCGTGGTACGTCTGGCACCACCATCCAGGATTCGATCACAGGCTACAACAGTGTGCGCTACTCCCTCCGCGCCAACGCCGGGCAGACCGTTAGCGTGCGGCTCGATACCAGCAACGCGAGCAATTTCTTCAACGTCTCCGTTCCCGGCGCCTCCGAAGCCCTGTTCATCGGCTCCATCAAGGGCAACAGCACCTCTTTCGTGATTCCCTCGGGCGGCGACTACGCCATTGACGTCTATCTGATGCGCAACGCCGCCAGGCGAAACGAGACGGCCAACTACACACTCGCGATCCACATCGAGTAGAGGACCGTCGATCGAGATCGTATACCCTTGCGCGGTCCAACGCAGCGGTGGCCAAGCACGCGGCCGTGGCTGCCTGCGAGAACGCACTGGAGCGCTTCGGGAAGGAGCGAACTCCATCTTCGTTCTGCCGAGTGGCTCTGTACGACCGACGCGCTGGGGAACGTCAACCGCCTTGAGGCCAATCGAGATGAGCAGTGGTACCGTCGAGCCCCCCTTCCAAGGCCGCCTTTCGAACCGTGCCGATCTTCCGTTCTACAACGGTCAGCCGTTTGCTTTCGGCGGGGGCGGCTGGGTCTTCCTCATGCTCAGTGTGGCACTGGCATTCGTGATCCTGATTGCCATCCCGGCGCAGACCTTCGCTGCCATGCTCCTGCAAGCGTTCGTCTTCGCCGGCTTGCCGCTCCTGGCGTTGCATCAACTGGCCGGACGGCACTGGACAGCGCTCTTCGGGCCAGTGGGACTCAAGCAGGTCGGACAGATGCTCCTGTTCGCCTGCCTCACCATTGCAGCATCGCTTGTCGCGGGGCTGACGGTGCAGGCGCTCGGTTCGGTGGCACCCAATCCGGCGGCCACCGCCATGAACGGGATGACGGGGCCTGACTTCATCCTGCGCCTCATCACCACGTTGCCACAGCTCGTGGGCGAGGAGCTGATGACGGTCCTGCCTTTCCTGGCACTTCTTTGGCTTGCGAACACGCGCTTAGGCATCCGCCGAACGGCGGCGATTGTCATTGCACTCGTGGCCACGAGCATCCTCTTCGGAGCAGCACACTTGCCCACCTACGACTGGCATTGGGCTCAGTGCTTCGGGGTCATCGGTACCGCTCGCATGGTCCTGACGCTGGCCTACGTTTGCACCAGGAACCTCTGGATCTCGGCTGGCGCCCACATCCTGAACGACTGGTTCGAATTGGCCTTTGCCTTTGCCGTGAGCCACGTGCCAATCAGAACCATCTAAGAGCACCCGCAGGCTCACCGTAAAGGCCACGTCGCGCCGCCGTCTGGCAGCGATCGCGATATCCCCTGCACCACCGCCTTTCGCCCGCCGCCCGCCAGGCACCGCCGCCTTGGCCGTTCCGTCACTATGCCCGCGCGCTATAGCAGAATCGCAAAATGATGTTATGAAGTCATATTGCGTTTTGCTAGGATCCCAGCCAGGCAACACACCTGATCCATGCACTTCACCAGGATCAAGTCATCGCTTGCGGACAGGCGCGCTACCGGCAGGGCACCTTCGCTACGAGTTCGATCGGCAACACCGGCTCGGCGACGGCACCTCGCCCAGAGGCATTACGCACGGATGAGTCGCGTTCTCCGGACAGGCAACCCACAGAGACGAAAGAAAGGATGGCGATCGAGTGACTGGAGCGAACCGCATCAGACAAGCATGGCGAGACTCTGCCAAACCGCTCGGCACCTTCGTCTTTTCCAGAGCCTCGTCGAACGTCGAGATCATTGGCAGATCGGGATTCGATTTCGTCATCCTCGACATGGAACATGCGCCGCTGGGTCTGGGGGAGATCGAGAATCACATCCAGGCAGCAAACGTCGTGGGCATCACCCCGCTGGTGCGGGTCACGGGCACGGACCACGCACTGACCAGCCGACTTCTGGACCTCGGAGCCGAAGGAATACTCTTCCCTCATTTCGGCCGCGACCGCGACGCGAGTCGTGCCTTTGCTGCTACGCTACGCTACGCCCCGGATGGGAACAGACCCAGCTGCACGGGGGTGCGTGCAGCGGGCTACACGATAGGGTCGTACGCGGACTACGTGCGCGCCGCAAATGCCGAAATCCTGGGCATCGGCCTGGTCGAAGACATAGAAGTGCTTCCCTACCTGGATGACCTCTTCGTGGAGGCGCCGGTAGACGCCGTCATGCCTGGTCCGGGAGACTTGTCGACCTCCCTGGGTCTTCCTGGCCAGCCGACGCATCCCCGGGTGCGGGAGGCGATTGCGGCGATCCACAGATCGGCGCGCCGCGCGGGCCTCCGGATCGGCATGTATCTCAATTCGGCCGAAGAAGCAAAGGAGTGGCCCGGCGTGGACTTCTACGTCTACATGATGGACGTCAAGGTGCTCGCGGGGGCCTATATGTCCGCCGCCCGTTGCATTCGCGATTCGACAACAGCGCCCGGGGCTCGGTGATGGTCGACGCAGAGTACGAATCCCTGCGCAACAGGGTTGTGATGGGTCCGGGCTCAGTAGACCGCGTCGCCGATGAAGTACGACGCCTCGGCGCCTCTCGGGTCATGCTCATCTCCGGCGCCAGGACGGCAAAGACGAACCTTGTGGCCCGGGTATCCAATGCGCTCGGTCCCCTGCTCGTTGAAAACTTCAACTCCGTGGTGGAGCATTCCGGCACCCATATCGTCGAGGAGGCGGCAGAACGCGCCGCCTCGTCACAGGTAGATCTGCTCCTCCCAGTCGGAGGAGGCAGCTCCTCAGACACCGCAAAGGGGGTGGCAATCCTGCTCTCGGAGGGGGCGCCGCTCAAGAAGCACGCGAATCAGTTCATACCGCCCAGCACACTGATCCAGCAACAGCTCAATCAGCCAAAGCTTCCCATTCTCGCGATCCCGACGACAGCCTCTGCCGCCGAAGTGACTCCCGGACTGGGGATTCGCGATGCCGATGGCCAGAAGCTGCTGTTCTGGGATGCCAAGGTCGCCGCTCGCACGATCCTGCTGGACCCGGATGCGCTTCTCGAGGTCCCACCTCCGCTGCTGGCAACCTCGGGCATGAACGCGCTGGCGCACTGCATCGAAGGGTTGTACTCGAAGAAGCGGAACCCGATTGCAGAAGGGTTCGCGCTGCAGGGCTTGCGATTGCTTGCCCGTGGCCTTCCCGTCGCAGTGTCCAGGAAGGAGAACCTCGAGGCGCGTTCTCAGGTCCTCTACGGCGCGCATTTGAGCGGAATGACCATCGCAAGCACCCGCACCTGTCTCCACCATGGGATCTGTCATGTTCTTGGGGCACTCGGTGGGCTGGCTCATGGAACTGCCAACTCGATCATGCTGCCGCATGTCATGCGCTTCAACTCGCGTGTTTCTGCCAGCGAGCTGAAGCTTGCAGCTCAGGCGCTCGGAGCTGACGTCGGGGGCTTGTCCGACGACGAAGCTTCAGAAGCCGCGATCGCCGCCATCGTAAGGTTACAGCAGGCGCTCGGGGTGACTCTCCGTCTTCGCGACACTCCGCTCAAACGGGATCTGCTGCCTCGAATCGCCGACCATGCGATGCGAGACCGCGCGATCTATTTCAACCCAGGGCCAGCACTGACCTCGGAAGAGGTACTGAAGGTCCTGGATGCGGCCTGGTAGAGCAGCAGCACGTCGGTAGAGCAATGGAAGACAGACGTCCTTTCCGGGGCATCAGGGTTCTCGATGTAACGCGGGTGCTGGCAAGTCCCTTCGCCACGTACCAGCTGGCCATCCTCGGAGCGGATGTCACCAAGATCGAGGATCCCGAAAGCGGAGGCGATTCGCTCCGCTATCGTCGCGGCAGCAAGCCGGAATACGGCGCAAACGGCATGGCAACGTACTTCCTGTCGCAGAACGCCAACAAGAAGTCCATGACGCTGAACCTTCGCAAGGAGGAAGGACGAGACATCTTCCGGGAGCTGGCGAAGGACGCGGATGTCGTGGTGGAGAACCTTCGAAGCGGCACCATGGCACGGCTCGGACTGGGCTATGAAGAACTGTCTCGCATCAATGAGAGGCTGGTCTATTGCTCATTGACGGGTTTCGGACAAACGGGTCCCAAGCGTCGCAACCCAGCCTACGATCCGGTCATCCAGGCCGCGAGTGGCATGATGAGCATCACCGGCTCGGGCGAATCGGCCCCGCTCAAGGCGGGTCCCCCGGTGACAGACTACGGCGCGGGACTCGCAGCCTCGTTCGGGATTGCCACCGCACTGTACGAGCGCGAGAGAAGCGGCAAGGGACAGCACATCGATGTTTCCATGTTGGACGCCGCGATCGTGATGATGGGAAACATCGTCACGGAAGTCCTCACGGCGCGGTCGAATCCAAGGCCACATGGCAACAAGTCCCCGTCGGAAACCTATGGCAGCGCATGCTTCCGATGCGGCGACGGGGGCTTGATCTCCATCTCGGCGATCGAGAGCCACCAGATCGACCGCCTCTGGACTGCCATGGGACGGCGCGACATCCCCGCGGACCCCAGATTCTCCACTCACGAGAGCTGCAGCAGCAATGTCGAGGCGTTGCATCGGGAAATGGAGAAGACCTTCCTCGAGCGACCCGCCCAGACCTGGGAAGACCAGCTCAACGCCGCCGATGTGCCGGCGATGCGCGTGCGTTCCATTCCGGAGGCACTCGAGCAACCTCAACTCCAGGGCCGGAATCTGCTCCACACCATCAGCTCCATTCCCGGGATCGAGGGCGGAGCGACCGTCACACTCGCGCCCTTTGTCCTCTCGGCGGGCGGGGCGAAGGTTGAATCGCCCCCACCGCGCCTTGGCGCTCATACCGAATCGATTCTTGAGGCGCGCGGCTTCTCGGCTGCACGCATATCCGCGCTTCGCGCGCAGGGAGTCATATGAAGCTCAGCAGCGTTCTCTCGGCCCTTATCGCTTCGCTCCTGGCAGGTGCGAGCCCCTTGGCTGGCGCTCAGGGCACGTGGCCCTCCAAGCCGATACGCATCGTGGTCCCCTCCGCAGCGGGTGGCGCTTCAGACTTCCTTGCACGTAGCTTTGGGCGCTACGTCACTCAGGAGACGGGGCAGCCGGTGATCATCGAGAACCGCCCTGGCGCGGCTTCGATCATCGGGGCGCAGGTCGTCAAGGAATCCGCCCCGGACGGCTATACATTCCTCTCCTCCGGGATGTCGACGCAGGCAGCCAACCCGGTTCTCTATACAAACCTTCCGTACACGCCAGAGAAGGATTTCGACGAGATCGGCATGTACGGTGTCTTCCCGATGATCGGCCTGGTGCGCAAGGACAGCCCGCTCCGATCAGTGGCCGACATCATCAGCTACGCCAAGGAGAATCCCGACAAGCTTACGTTCGGCCACCATGCGGCTTCATCCCTTGTCCCGGTCGAGCTGATAAAGGCGCGGGCTGGAGTTGCCATAAGAGCAGTCCCTTACAAGAATGTCACCGACATTTCGATGAATGTCGCCTCGGGCGTGATCGACCTTGCTTTCATCGACGCGCTGTCGGCGGCACCGGCTCTGAACAGCGGCCTGCTGACTCCGATCGCTGTCACCACATCGAAGCGCTTCCATTCCCTTCCGGAGGTGCCCACTGTCGCCGAGACCTTGCCGGGGTACTCGATGGACGGCTGGCTCGGCCTGTCTGCACCGGCCGGCACACCGAAGCCTGTCCTGGATCGGATGAATGCGCTGCTACGGGATGCGCTTGCCGACCCGACCATCAAGAGCAACCTCGAGAGTCGCGGACTGGTTCCTACACCCATGACCCTCGATGAGCAGAAGGCATGGGTCATCGCCGACCGCAAGCGCTGGGTGGAATGGGCCCGGATCGCAAAGATCCAGCCAGAAGCTCGCTAGGGGGTGGTCGGAGCTAGTCCTCCAGCCTCACCCTGCGCAACCGCAGGGAGTTTGCAATGACACTCACGGAGGACAGAGCCATGGCAGCCGCCGCGACCACCGGCGAAAGCAGCAAGCCAAGAAAGGGGTACAGCACGCCTGCGGCGAGGGGGATACCCGCGACGTTGTAGACGAACGCGAAAAAGAGGTTCTGCCGGATGTTCCGCATGGTCGCTTGGGACACCCGCCGGGCTCGAACGATCCCCATCAGGTCTCCCTTCAACAGGGTGACGCCGGCGCTCTCCATGGCCACGTCCGTCCCGGTGCCCATGGCGATGCCGACTTCTGCTGCCGCCAGGGCGGGTGCATCGTTGACGCCGTCGCCTGCCATCGCCACGACCCGCCCTTCGGACTTCAGGCGCTGGACTACCGCGCTCTTGTCCTCGGGCAGTACATCCGCGATGACCTCGTCGATTCCGAGCTCCTTCGCCACCGCATCCGCCGTCGTCCTGCCATCCCCCGTGAGCATCACGACCCGCAGGTGCTCGTCGCGCAGCGCCTTGATGGCCCGAGGCGTGCTTGCCTTGACAGGGTCGGCGATGCCGACGAACCCGGCCAGCCGGCCGCCGAGGCCGACGAAGATGACGGTCGCGGCCCTGGCTCGAATCGCCTCCGCTCCAGGCTCCATCGCCGAGACGTCCACGCCATTCTCGGCAAGGAACTTGGCGCTGCCGCAGACAACCCTGATGCCGTCGACGGTGCCGACGACGCCCTTGCCCACGGGCGAATCGAAGTCCAAGACCGATGACAACGGGAGATTGCGCGCCTTGGCATCCGCGACGATGGCGGCAGCAAGGGGATGCTCGCTGGCGCGCTCGACGCTGGCGAGCTTCTGCAAGACTTCATCGGCTTCGAAACCCTGCGCGGGTTCGACATGAACGACCTTCGGCCGACCCTCGGTCAGGGTACCGGTCTTGTCCACGACCAGCGTATCCACCCTCTCCATCCGCTCCAGGGCTTCCGCATCGCGGATCAGTACGCCCTGCTGTGCCCCGCGGCCGACCCCCACCATGATCGACATCGGGGTCGCCAGACCAAGCGCACACGGACAGGCGATGATGAGGACGGCAACAGCGGACACGAGCGCATACGAGAAGGCCGGCTCGGGCCCCCAGGCCAGCCAGGCGACGAAGGCCAAGGCGGCGACCAGGATGACCACGGGAACGAACCAGCCGGCCACCTGGTCCGCCATGCGCTGGATGGGTGCACGGCTGCGTTGGGCAGCAGCGACCATGTGGACGATCTGAGCGAGTAGCGTGTCCGAGCCGACTTTGTCGGCGCGCATGACGAAGCCGCCGGTCTGGTTCAGGGTGCCCGCGGTGACCATCGAGCCGGGTGCCTTGGCCACCGGCATGGGCTCGCCAGTCACCATGGATTCGTCCACGGTTCCCCTGCCCTCCGTGATTTCGCCGTCCACCGGAACCTTTTCCCCTGGACGAACGCGAAGCAGTTCGCCGACGACGACCGACTCGAGCGGAACCGTCTCATCGGTTCCGTCCGGGTTCACGCGTACCGCTGCCTTGGGTGCGAGGTCAAGGAGTGCACGGATGGCGCCGGACGTCTTCTCGCGAGCCCGGAGTTCGAGCACCTGCCCGAGCAACACCAGCACAGTGATGACGGCCGCCGCTTCGAAATAGATCGGCACCGCACCGTCCATGGTCCTGAGCTCCTCGGGGAAGCGCTGGGGCGCGAGCGTTCCAACGATGCTGTAGACCCATGCCGCCCCCGTTCCGAGGGCGATCAGCGTGAACATGTTGAGGCTTCCATTCTTGACGGCCTGCCATCCCCGGACCAAGAACGGCCAGCCGGCCCACAGGACTACCGGGGTACCGAACAAGAGTTGCAGCCAGTTGGAGGTTTGCTGGCTCATGAAGCGGTGCAAGTCGATCACGTGCCCACCCATCTCCAAGGCCACGACCGGCAGGCTGAGCACCAGGCCGATCCAGAACCGCCGTGTCATGTCCCGAAGTTCCGGGCTCTCGCCTGCGTCTGCCGTAGCAACAACCGGCTCGAGGGCCATGCCACAGATGGGGCAGCTGCCAGGTCCAATCTGACGAACCTGCGGATGCATGGGGCAGGTGTACTCGACCTCGTTGGCGCCGGCCGATTTCGGTGACCGCCCTACCGGCGCTCGGTGCGCGACGAGCGGAGGTTCGCTCGTGGCGCGCCCATGACCGTGCCCATGCCCGTGCTCATGATGGTGATGACGGCCATGCTGGTCGTGACTGACCTCGCCCGTCTGCGAAGATGGTGCAGGCTTGTTCATGTTTTCTCTCCCGATGCTGCATTGACGGCGCGGCGCGGCGCGGCGCGGCGCAGTCGCCGCCCCGCTCCGCGCTAGTTCACGCCTTCACCGGCGTATAGCCGGTCTCAGCGATAGCCTCCTGCAGCGCCTTCGCATCGGCCGCCTTGGGCTCGATTTCGACCCGGCGCTCTGCGACGTTGACGAGGACTTGGGCCTCCTTGTCTGCTTCCTTGACGGCACGTGTGATGACACTGGCGCAGTGTCCGCAGGTCATGTCTTCCACTTTGAAAACGATGGGCATGGCGCCCTCCTCAAGATGTCGAAGCGTCAGCTTGAAGCCTCCCACGATGGGAAAGTCAAGCGCGCCGCCAGAAACTGTGACCCCCCTGTGGTCTTCCCGCCCTCCCCCTTGACCTTGCCACGGTGACAAAGCTCAATCTGCTTTCCTTGACCATTCACCTTGCATCCGAAGGAGCAAGCGTTGACTTCCTCAGCATGCGTCGCGCCGGCCAGCGGATGCGATAGACTGAAGCCGTGAAACGACTGCGCGTCTGGTTGCTGCTGCTGCTGATGCTCTTGCTCCCGGTCCGGGGCGCGATGGCTGCTGCCATGCTGTGTCTGCCGCAGGACGGCCCTCGGGACGCGATGACGCAGCACCTGGGCGCCGCATCGGGTGGGCAGGATCACGCGCATCATGATCACGGGCCGCAAGCCCACGCCGACGATGCGCAGGACGGCCAGGACGGGCACGTGGCTTCGCTCGACTTGGACGACTGCAATCTTTGCGCCAGCTTTTGCTCTCTGACGCCTCTCGCCCCGACCGTCCCTGACCTGGAACATCCCTGGGCGCGAGCCGCCCTCAATCCCGCTCTTTCGGAGCCCGCCCCGAGCTTCGTCTCGGACGGCGAGGACCGACCACCCCGAACCATCTGACCCCGAAAGGCCTCCGCGAGAGGCCTGATGGCGCTCGTGCGTCCGCACGAGGAACCGCTGCGTTGGCGCTTGCCAGCAGCTCTCCAGATGAGCCGGCGATCGATGAAAACTCTTCAGACCATGGCATGCTCCATCGCATTCACGGTGCCGCATGTACTAGCCGCGCAGGCTAATCCGCCCCAGATGAATCCCGGTTTCTTGGCGGTCGCGCAGCTCACCTACCAGTCGGCCTTCGATGACTACCAGCCCTACGAAGATGTACCGGTAGCCGACTGGCGCCAGGTCAACGACACGGTTCGCGACGCTGCCGGTAAAGGAAGAACCCGGGCAGCCCATGCCACCCCGAACGCGATCGGTTCGGAGGGCTTGGACCAGGGCAGGGAGGCCGCTCCTCTACCTGCCAGGCAGCGCACGGGGCAGGAGATGCACGGCGACCAGGGTATGCAGAGGGGCCATGGCAAGCATGGGGGGACGCCATGATGCGGCTTGCTGGCGCCGCCCTCCTGCTCGCGGGCTGCGCGAGCTTCTCTCCCGATGGAGGCTTTGGCTCCGTCCAGCAACTGGCCGAGGAACGTGCCGGAGTCGCACCTGTCTGGCAGCGGACCGACAACCAAGGCGAAACAGCTCGAGCGCGCACCGGTGAGCTGCTGGAGCGGCCCCTGACGCCCGACAGCGCGGTCGAGCTCGCAGTCCTGAACAACAGGGGCCTCCAGGCAAGCTTCCAGGAGCTCGGGATAGCCGAGTCCGATCTCGTGCGGGCTGGACGCCTGAGCAATCCGTCCTTCAGCTTTGCTCGGCTTTCCGGAGGCGGACACCTCGAAATCGACCGGGCCCTCGGGTTCGACATCCTTGGCCTGTTGACGATGCCGCTGGCAAAGCGGGTCGAAGAGGAGCGCTTCGAACGCGTCAGGCTGCAAGCGGCTGCCGATACTGTCCGCATCGCCGCAGGAACCCGACGGGCGTACTTCGAGGCCGTCGCCGCCCAGGAACTCGTCGGCTATACCCAGCAGGTCAAGGATGCTGCCGACGCCTCTCGAGAGCTCGCAAACCGGATGGTTGCCGCCGGCAACTTCAGCAAGCTCGCCCATCTGCGCGAGCAGGCCTTCTATGCCGAGGCGACCGCAAGCCTGGCGAGGGCACGGCACCTGTCTGTCGGCGCGCGAGAGCAGCTGACACGCCGTCTTGGCCTCTCGGGCGAACAGGCCCAATTCGCTCTGCCGAAGCGCCTCCCGGACCTGCCAAAGCAGCCCCTGGAAGCGAGGAATGCCGAGCAGACCGCCATGGACAAGCGGCTGGACATCATGATGGCGAAGCGCTCCGTCGACTCGGTCGCGCGCTCGCTCGGACTTTCGAAGGCAACCCGCATGATCAACGTGCTGCATCTGGGCTACGCGAACGTCAGTGAGACGGGCGAGGAGCGCAGGGACGGCTACGAAGTCGAGGTGGAGCTGCCGCTCTTCGACTTCGGAGCTACCCGAGTGGCGCGGGCCGAGGCGACGTACCTGCAGGCCATGCACCGAGCTGCCCAGACCGCCGTCGACGCTCGATCGGAGGTGCGGGAATCGTATTCGGCTTATCGAACCGCCTACGACCTGGCCAGGCATTACCGGGACGAGGTCGTGCCGCTCAGGCGGCGGATCTCCGAGGAAAACCTGCTGCGATACAACGGCATGCTCATCGGCGTCTTCGAGCTGCTCGCCGACTCCCGGGAGCAGGTAGCCAGCGTGACCGCGTCGATCGAGGCGCTACGGGACTACTGGTTATCTGAAACCAACCTCCAAACGGCCATGACAACCGGCTCGCCTGGTTCAGTCGAGACTCCGCGAACGTCGACCGCTGCAGCGAGCAGCGATCGAGCGGCGCACTAAGGACCACCATGCAGAGTCGCAGGAACTTTTTCCGCACCGCCGGCGTAGCCGCCCTCGGCGCCGCCGCCGTAAGCCGCGTGGGCGCCGCATCGGTGCCCGAGGCGCCGAGTCAGCATTCGCCCGACAGGCAGCCGTTGCTGGTGCCCGAGACTGGTCGACCATACAACCCCGTCGCCACCTTGAACGGATGGTCGCTTCCGTGGCGTACGAAGGGCAACGTCAAGGAGTTCCATCTGGTTGCCGAACCCGTCGTGCGGGAACTGGCACCTGGCATGAAGGCGAACCTCTGGGGCTACAACGGCCAGAGCCCGGGGCCCACCATCGAAGCCGTGGAGGGAGAGCGGGTTCGCATCTTCGTGACCAACAAGCTCCCCGAGCACACGACCATCCACTGGCACGGCATGCTTCTGCCCTCCGGAATGGATGGCGTCGGCGGCCTTACCCAGCCGCACATCCCGCCCGGTAGGACATTCGTCTACGAGTTCGACCTGAAGAAGTCGGGCACCTTCATGTACCACCCTCATGCCGACGAGATGGTGCAGATGGCGATGGGCCTGATGGGGATGTTCATCGTCCACCCGAAGGACGTCCGCCAACATCGCGTGGACCGCGACTATGTGTTCCTGCTATCGGCCTTCGACATCGACCCGGGCAGCTTCACGCCTCGCGTGAACACGATGCTCGACTTCAACCTCTGGACCTTCAACAGCCGCGTCTTTCCCGCCATCGACCATCTGGTTGCCCGTTCCGGCGAGCGCGTGCGCGTGCGGGTCGGCAACCTCACGATGACGAACCATCCAATCCATCTTCACGGACACGACTTCGAAGTCACCGGCACCGACGGCGGCTGGGTTCCCAAAGGCGCCAGGTGGCCGGAGGTCAGTGTGGACATCGCAGTCGGCCAGATGCGCGCGTTCGAGTTCAGCGCCAGGGAGGGCGATTGGGCGCTTCATTGCCACAAGTCCCATCACACCATGAATGCGATGGGTCACGGTGTTCCCACCATGATCGGCATCGACCATCGAGGCGTTGCCGAGAAGATCACTCGCCTCGTCCCCGACTACATGGTGATGGGGGAACGCGGGATGGCGGACATGGGAAGCATGGAGATGCCGCTTCCGGACAACACGCTGCCGATGATGAGCGGCGGCGGGCCCTTCGGCCCAATGGAGATGGGCGGGATGTTCACCGTCTTGAAGGTCCGGAACGACCAGAAGCACGGGGACTATACCGATCCCGGCTGGTTCAGGCATCCGGCAGGCACCGTCGCAGGGGAGTGGGATGGCGACATGCCGGAGACTGCCCGTGCATCCGCGCCTCGGGCAGGCGCCAACACGCTGCACGTCCAGAAGCCTACGTCACACAACCATTGAGGATCCCGTGAAATGAACTTCTTCGCAATCGCTGCGCTGGCAGGCGCAGAAAGCCGGCAAGGTGACAGCCAATGAAGCGACGTGACTTTCTCTTCGCTCTTGGCGCGCTCCCCATGGCGGCGAGCCAGCGGGCGACGGCAGCCACCCCGCACGTCCTCGTCTACAAGACCCCCTCCTGTGGCTGCTGCAGCGGCTGGGTCGAGCACATGAGGGCGGCAGGCTTCCCGGTCACGGCAAAGGACGTCCCGAATACGACTCCCGCTCGCCAGCAACTTGGGATGCCGGACGAGTTTGCTGCCTGTCATACCGCGAGCGTTGGAGGCTATGTGATCGAGGGCCACGTTCCTGCGGCAGAGGTCAGGCGTTTGCTCGGCTCGAGGCCTGCAGCCATCGGCTTGGTGGTGCTCGGCATGCCGCTCGGGTCCCCTGGCATGGAGGTGGACGGCCGCCTCGATCCATACGAAGTGCTCCTCGTTGACCGGAAAGGCGCGTCGAGCGTCTTCGCTCGCTATCCGAAGTAGCCGATTCACCAGATCTACGGAAAGGAAGAATGATGAACTTCGCCAAGCATCTGGCAATTCTCGCCTTGTTGCTCGCCACGGCCACTGTGTCTGCCCGCACGGGACAACCTCAGGACCACGCAAGCCATCACCCGGAGGCAAGCGCTACGACCAGCCTGGACGTAGCCAAGACCGAGGGCGAGGTCAGGAAGGTCGACAGGGAAGCAAGGAAGCTCACCTTGAGGCACGGCCCTATTCCGAATCTCGAGATGCCTGACATGACGATGGTGTTCCGGGTATCCGACCCGAACATGCTCGATGGCCTCGAGGCGAAACAGAAGATTCGCTTCACGGCCGACCGGATCGAAGGCCAGCTGACGGTGACATCGCTCGAGGTTGTCCAGTAGGGCGTTCCATCGCCGCCCGCCGTGCCACGTCCAACTGGTGTGCCTTGAGCCTCGCCGACAAGACCTTGAACTGGTGCTCCGGCTTGTAGGCGATGAATCGCTGCACGAGCCTCTCGAAGCTGCTTGGCACAGCCGCCTGGACAGCCGAAGCCTGCGCAGAAACGTGCCGCGGCGACTGGATATGCTGGCGGAAATCGATAGCGAGCTGCATGGAACCCTCCTCGGCCTTTCCGGCTCATGTGTAGGTGTCGACTTGCACCGGAACGGTTCACTGGAACCCACGAACAGCCGGCACAGGCGCGGCAGAGCGTACACTCCCGGCTCCCGCCCGGACCGCCTGGATCATGACGCCGCCCCTGCTCGACCGCGCCAAACGCTGGGCCCGGACATTGAAGCGCGACGTGCTGGCCGTCTGGTTAGCCGCGCGCGATCCGCGGACGCCGAGGTTGGCCAAGGTGCTGGCGCTGATCGTCGCGGCCTATGCCTTGTCGCCGATCGATCTCATCCCGGACTTCGTCCCGGTGCTTGGCTACCTCGATGATCTGGTGCTGGTGCCGCTGGGACTGTTGCTCGTGGTCAGGATGATTCCCCCTGACCTGATGGCAGAGTTCCGGGTCGCGGCCGACGCGATCGTGACCAGGCCCAGCGGCAGGATCGCGGCAACCGTGATCATCCTCTTGTGGCTTGCCGGGATCGTGCTCCTCGGCTTGCTGATGCTCGCGCGCTAGAGGTCACTGGCAGGTAACCTTTCCGCAGCCTTGCCCGCGCGGCCCGGGATGAAGTCATAAGCAAAGCGCTGGAAGTTCGTTTGATCCCATGCAATGCGCTGCCACAATCGCCAGGACCGATTGGACCCTCACGTCCACTCATTCACCTCCGAATGGCCTCATGAACTTCCAGCAGTTACGCGCGATCCGGGAAACGGTACGGCAAGGATTCAACCTGACCGAGGTCGCGCGCGCCCTGCATACGTCGCAGCCGGGAATCAGCCGGCAGATTCGCGAGCTCGAGGACGAACTGGGCGTGGAGGTCTTCGTGCGCGCGGGCAAGCGCCTGACCGCGCTGACTGAGGTCGGCACCCTTGTGGTGCCGATCGTGGAGCACATGCTCAACGACGCCGACAACCTGCGTCGCGCGGGAGAGGAGTTCTCGCAGCAGGCGACGGGACGCCTGTCGATTGCCGCCACCCACTCGCAGGCGCGCTACGCCCTCCCGGGCGTGGTCAAGGACTTCCGCAAGCGCTACCCCAAGGTTTCCCTCAACCTGCACCAGGGCTCGCCCGATCAGGTTGCCGGCATGCTGCTGTCCGGCGAAGCCGACATCGGCATCGCCACCGAGGCGCTGACGAAGTACGACGCGCTGGCCGCCCTGCCCTGCTACCGCTGGACGCACAGCGTGATCATGACGCCCGGCCACGAGCTGCTGGACGGGAGACCGCTGACGCTCGAGCGACTGGCCGAGCATCCGATCATCACCTACAACGCCGGCTTCACCGGACGCCTGCATATCGATGCGGCCTTCGCCAAGGCGCGAATCGAGCCGGACCTGGTCCTGACCGCCATGGATGCCGACGTCATCAAGACCTATGTCGAGCTGGAGCTGGGCGTCGGCATCGTGGCGTCGATCGCCTTCGACGAGGAGCGCGACAGCAGCCTGCGCGCCCTCGATGCGGGCCATCTCTTCGAGGTCAACCTGACCAAGCTGGGGGTTCGCCGCGGCAGCTTCCTGCGCCGCTACGTGTACGATTTCATCGAGACCTTCGCGTCGCCACTCAAGCGGGAGCTGGTCGACCGGGCCATCGCCGCGCCACCCGGCACGCTCGGCGACCTCCTGTAGCAGGCGGGTCCGCTTCCGACCAGGCCATCGGCGATCATCCGGTCGGCGATCCAGCCATCAGCGCATCCCATAGCATGCCATAGCGCTCCCGCTCGTCGAGTACGTGCAGGGCGCAGCAGTATCCGGCTCGAGCGGCCAGCGTCGCAGCGGCATGCGCGTCCTCGGCCGAGGCGGCAATGAACAGCAAGGTTTCGGTGGGCGCAGCCATGGCACGCAGGGCTTCGCCGAGGCCGTACAGCGCCGGGCCGGAGGATGGCGGCGGCATGGTCACGGCCAGAGCACCGGCAAGGATTCGCGGCTCGGGTTGCGAGCGGTCGGCATCGGGCCGGGCGCGGACATCGACCAGGCGGGCGAGGCCGAGCTGCACGAGGCGCAGCGCCTCGCCGGCCGTTACGCAACCGGCGTGGGCGACCCTTCCCTGTCGGCGCGACACCGCCCGGTAGAGGATCGCGAGATCATCGCTGACGCCATCCATCACGCAGCCTGGTTGGCCGCCCGCGGGACCCTTGACCGCGTTGGGCCCTCGCCGGCAGCAGCGTCGAAGCGGATGACCCGGCGCGGGCGCAGCCACGCAGGATTGCCGACCTTCAGCGACAGACGGTCGGCCAGCGCGTCGAACTCCCGCCGCGGCACTTCCACCTCGAGGGGACCGCCGTCGTCGAGGCGCCGGCATTCGACCCGTACCGACGGCCCGATGCTCAGCACCCGCGACAGCGTCACCGCGACGGCATCGTCGCCGGGTCCGCCGACGAAGAGCAACTCCTGCGGACGGACGAAGCTTGCCTCCTCGGCCGTATCCTGCTGCCGGACCGACCCCCCGTCGAAGCGGTTCACCTCGCCGAAGAACTTCAGCACGAAGGGGCTGGCCGGCTGGTCATAGATCTGTTCGGGCGAACCGTCCTGCTCGATGCGCCCACGATTCATCACCACCACCCGGTCCGCCACCTCCATCGCCTCGTCCTGGTCATGCGTGACGAATACGCTGGTGACCTGGACTTCGTCGTGCAGCCGGCGCAGCCAGCGGCGAAGCTCCTTCCTCACGTTGGCATCGAGGGCGCCGAAAGGCTCGTCCAGCAACAGCACCTTCGGATCGACGGCGAGCGCGCGCGCGAGCGCGATGCGCTGGCGCTGGCCACCGGAAAGCTGGTGGGGATAGCGGTCTCCCAAGCCCTCCAGCTGGACCAGCGCCAGCAGCTTGCCCACTGTTGCCCGGATCGTAGCCGCAACCGGCCGCACCTTCCTCGGCATGACCCGCAGGCCGAAGGCGACGTTTTCGAAGACGGTCATGTGGCCGAACAGCGCATAGTGCTGGAACACGAAGCCGACCCGGCGATCGCGCACCCCGAGCTGCGTCGCGTCCACGCCGTGCAGCAGGACCGAGCCGGAATCCGGTCTTTCCAGGCCGGCGATGATGCGAAGCAGGCTGGTCTTGCCGGAGCCGGAAGGCCCCAGCAGCGCAACCAGTTCACCCGTCTGGACGGCGAGGTTCAGCCTGTCGCAGACCACGGTGCCGCCGAAGCGCTTGCGCAGGTTGCGTATCTCGATGCTCATGGTTGCCTCGCAACTTCGGTGACTGCCCAGCCCGGCAGATGGCCGGCTTCTGCGGCGGACGAGCCTGGCGGCGCCTTGACCTTCCGCTCGAGCAGGTACTTGAGCACCAGCGTCACCAGCGCCATGGAGGCCAGCAACGACGCGACGGCGAAGGCGGCAGCGAACTGATACTCGTTGTACAGGATCTCGATGTGCAGCGGCATGGTGTTGGTCTCGCCGCGGATGTGACCCGAAACCACGCTCACCGCGCCGAACTCGCCCATGGCGCGGGCGGTGCAGAGGATGACGCCGTAGAGCAGGCCCCATCTGATGCTGGGCAGGGTCACCCGCAGGAATGTCTGCCAGCCCGAGGCGCCCAGGACCTGTGCGGCTTCCTCCTGCTCCTGGCCCTGCTCCTGCATCAACGGGATCAGTTCGCGGGCGACGAACGGCACCGTAATGAAGACGGTGGCGAGAACGATGCCCGGCAATGCGAAGACGATGCGCACGTCGTGCTGCCGCAGCCAGTCGCCGAACCAGCCCTGCAGCCCGAACAGCAGGACGAAGACCATCCCGGCGATCACTGGCGAAACCGAGAACGGCACGTCGATCAGCGTCAGGAGCAGGCTCTTGCCCCGGAACTCGAACTTGGCGATCGACCAGCCTGCGGCCACGCCGAAGACCAGGTTCAGCGGCACCGCGATGGCGGTGGCGACGAGCGTCAACCAGATGGCCGAGCGGGCCTCGGGACTGGTGATCGCGGCCAGATAGACGTCGCTGCCCTTCCTGAAAGCTTCGAAGAACACGACGACCAACGGCAGAAGCAGGAACAACGCCAGGAACAGGACGCTGGTTCCGATCAGCATCTTGCGGGCTCGTGGGAGATCGGTCGTCATCGCCCCCGCCGCCGCCAGGTCCACGCCTGCAGGAGGTTGATCAGCAGGAGCAGGACGAAGGCAGCCACCAGCATGACCACCGCGATGGCGGTCGCACCGGCGTAGTCGTACTGCTCGAGCTTGGTGATGATCAGCAAGGGCGTGATCTCGGAGATCATCGGCATGTTGCCGGCGATGAACACGACCGAACCGTACTCGCCGAGCGCCCGCGCGAAGGCGAGCGCAAAGCCGGTCAGCAGCGCAGGGAGCAGGATCGGAACGATCACCCGGGCAAAAGTCTGTGCGCGGTTGGCACCGAGCGTGGCGGCAGCTTCCTCCAGATCGCCCCGCAGGTCGTTCAGGACCGGCTGCAGGGTCCGCACCACGAACGGCAGGCCGATGAACACCAGGGCGACGAACACCCCCGCCGGCGTGAACGCGACCTTGATGCCCAGCCATTCCAGCCATCGGCCAATCCACCCGTTGGGCGCGTAGAGCGAAGTCAGGGCAATCCCGGCCACCGCGGTCGGCAAGGCGAACGGCAGGTCCACCAGCGCATCCAGGACCCGCCGGCCCGGGAAGTCATAGCGCACCAGGGTCCAGGCGACGATGAGCCCGAAGAAGGCATTCAGCGCTGCCGCCAGCAACGACGCGCCGAAGCTCAAGCGATAGGAAGCCAGCACCCTCGGTGACAAGACCGTCTGCCAGAAGGCATCCCATGTCATCTGCATTGTCAGGAGAAACGCCGCCGACAAGGGAATCAGCACCACGAACCCGAGGTACAGGAGCGTGAAGCCCAACGCCAGGTCGAAGCCGGGCAGGCTGCTGGGCTGCTTCAGGAGGGACCGTGCGCGCAGCATGGGCAGTGGCCGACCTTCGAATCCGGTGGCGCTACTTGCGGGTATAGATGCGGTCGAAGATGCCGCCGTCGCTGAAGTGGTCCGCCTGGGCGCGGGCCCAGCCGCCGAACACCTCGTCGACGGTGAAGAGCGACAGCTGCGGGAACTGGCCGGCGTACTTCGCGGCTACTTGCGGATCGGTGGGACGGTAGAAGTGCCGCGCTGCCAACTCCTGCGCCGGCGGCGAGTAGAGGTACTCGAGATAGGCTTGCGCCACCTCGCGGGTGCCGTGCTTGTCGACATTTTTGTCGACCAGCGCGACGGGCGGCTCCGCCAGTATGCTCACGGAGGGATAGACGATGTCGAACTTGCCCTCGCCGAACTCCTTCAGCGAAAGGTGCGCCTCGTTCTCCCAGGCGAGCAGCACGTCGCCGATGCCACGCTCGGCGAAGGTGACCGTCGAGCCGCGCGCCCCGGAATCAAGGACCGGGACGTTGGCGAACAGCTCGCCGACGAATGCCTCCGCGGTTGCCGGCGAGCCGCCGGGTTGCTTGAGGGCGTAGCCCCAGGCAGCGAGATAGCCCCAGCGCGCACCCCCCGAGGTCTTGGGATTGGCGGTGATGACGGAAACACCCGGCTTGACGAGATCGCCCCAATCCTTGATGCCCTTCGGATTGCCTTTGCGCACCAGGAAAATGTAGGTCGACGTATACGGCGCGCTGTTCAGCCTGAGCCGTTTCTGCCAGGCGACCGGAAGCAGCCTTGCCTTCTGCGCGATGGCATCGATGTCATAGGCGAGCGCGAGCGTGACCACGTCCGCATCGATTCCGTCGATGACCGATCTCGCCTGCTTGCCGGACCCGCCATGCGAGTTCCTGATCACCACGTTGTCGCCGTGCTTGTCTTTCCAATGCCGCGCGAACAATGCGTTGTATTCCTGGTAAAGCTCGCGCGTCGGATCGTAGGAGACGTTGAGCAGGGAGATGTCCTTCGCAACCGCCGGCGCCGCAAGCGCGGCCAGCAGCAAGGTCAGCGCGGCGCTGCGCAGATGGCGAGTGATGCCCATGAGAAGCCTCTGGAAAGTTCGTTCATCGGACAGGCATTGTTCCGTAGGCATCGCCTGCAACGAACGAATGAATCCGGCGAACCTTATGAGAAATTCGGCAGCGTCGCGGACACCGAACGGCCGGCGGGCGAACCCGCGCGGCCCTCAGCCACGCGAGGAAACCAGCACCGCGCCGCTGGTCCGATTGCTGGCCGGATCGACCATGATCATCGCGCCGGCAACCGGGTTGACCGCGTACGGCTCGATGGGCAGCGGACGCTGGACCTCGACCAGCACCTGCCCGATCTCGTTGACAGCCAACCGGTCCGCGGCCGTCGTGGCGAGCGACTCGATGTCCAGGCGGCTTTCGATGCGCACGATGCGGGCCTGGACCCAGGCATGGCCATGGCGAATCCAGTACTTGCGACCGACGACAGCGGGCTCGCTATCGAGCCATGCAATCGTCGCCGACAGCCGGTGCCCGATGGCCACCGACGCGGGGGCGCAAACCCAGTCCCCCCGGGAGACGTCGAGCTGGCGATCGAGCATCAGCCCCGCGGACTCTCCTGCCTCGGCAGCGGAGACCGGCTCGCCGGCACGACGCACCTCGACCACCCGTGCCGACTCTCCGCCGGGAAGCAGCTCGACCAGGTCCCCCGCCCGGACCCGCCCGCGCGCGATCCGTCCCCACAAGGTGCGCGGCTGGTTGCCGCTGCCGCCGCCGTCCCGGGCCACATACTGCACCGGTAGCAGCAGCGGTCCCGCGACATCCCGCCGTGCGGTCGGCAGCTTCTCGAGGATCTGCAGCAGCGTCGGCCCGTCGTACCACGGCGCGTCGAGCGGCTGCGTCACGTTCAGTCCCAGGAGCGCGGAGATCGGCACGATGCCGGCCACCTCGATGCCGGCACGGCGCGCGAAATCGAGCAATGCCTCGCGGACCGCCTGGTAGTCGCCGGCCGGGTCCGCGCACGCATCCAGCTTGTTGATTGCGAACACGATGCCCGGCACCCGCAGCAGCTTCGCCAGCAAGGCATGGCGGCGGGTTTGGGGCAGCAATGCCATGGGCCTGGCGCCGGTGTCCAGCTTGGTGATGTCGACCAGGACCACCGCCGCATCGCTGCCGGCGGCAGCCGTGACCATGTTGCGGGTGTACTGCTCATGCCCCGGCGCGTCCGCGATGATGAACTTGCGGTTCGGCGTGTTGAAGTAGCGGTAGGCCACGTCGATGGTGATGCCCTGCTCCCGCTCCGCCTCGAGCCCGTCGGTAAGCAGCGAGAGATCGATCGGCGAGCCGGCGGCGCGCTTGCGCAGCGTGTCCAGCTGATCTGCCAGGACCGCCTTGCCTTCGAACAGCAGCCGGCCGATCAACGTGCTCTTGCCGTCGTCGACGCTGCCGGCGGTCAGGAACCGGAGTGTCGACCGGCCGGGCTCGATGGCCGTGGATCGCAGCATCGTCATCAGAAATAGCCCTCCTTCTTGCGGCGCTCCATCGATGCCTCCGAGGTTCGGTCATCCATGCGGGTGGCGCCGCGCTCGCTGACATCGAGCTGCAGAGTCTCGGCCACGATCTCGTCGGCAGTCGTGGCAGCACTTGGCACGGGACAGGTACAGGTCATGTCCCCCACCGTGCGAAAGCGCACCTGCGCGACCTCCACTGTCTCGCCGGCTCCCGGTGGTGTGACGGCAGTCACCGGTACCAGCAAGCCGTTGCGGCGCATCACCTCGCGCTCGTGGGCGTAGTAGAGGCTGGGCAGCGGGATGCGTTCGCGCGCGATGTACAGCCAGACGTCGAGCTCGGTCCAGTTGCTGATCGGGAAGGCGCGCATGTGCTCGCCCGGCCGGAGCCGCGTATTGAACAGCGTCCACAGCTCCGGTCGCTGCTCCCTTGGCTGCCATTGGCCGAAGGCATCGCGATGGCTGAAGATCCGCTCCTTGGCACGCGCCTTCTCCTCGTCGCGACGTGCTCCTCCCAGCAGCAAGTCGAAACCGTGCTGCTCGATCGCCTCCAGCAAGGTGACCGTCTGGTGGCCATTGCGAGGTTCCAGGGGATGGGCCAGGCGGATCGTGCCGCGCCCTATCGACTCATCCAGATGGGCGACGACCAGGCGTTCGCCCAGGTTGGCTACATGCAGGTCCCGGAAGGCGAGCACCTCGTCGAAGTTGTGGCCGGTATCGACGTGCAGCAGGGGAAATGGCAGCCGCCCGGTGAATCCGCCGGCGGCGACAGCGGCGTCGCTATCGAGGGCGAAACGTTCGCCGCCGGGAGCCGCCGGTCGCCGGCACTTGAACGCCTTCTGGGCGAGATGGAGCACGACACAGGAGTCCTTGCCGCCGGAGAACAGCAGCACCGGTCGCTCGAAGGCCGCCGCCGCCTCCCGCAGGATGAAGATCGACTCCTCTTCCAGCGCGTCGAGATGCGCCAGGTCCAGCCGCGGCAGCAGGCGATCCCGGGTCACCGGGGCGTTCACGAGGCGACCCCTGCCGCAGCGCAGCCCGGTGCGACGTGAAGCCCGCATTCCTTTGCCTCCTCGCCCTCCCACCACCAGCGGCCGGCGCGCAGGTCCTCGCCTGCCGCGATCGCCCGCGTGCACGGCTCGCAGCCGATGCTGGGATGGAAGCGGTCGTGCAAGGGGTTGTAGGGTACGTCGTTGTCCCCGATGTACTGCCAGACATCCGCCCACGTCCAGTCGGCCAGCGGATTGACCTTCAGGCGGCCTTGCGGGTCCTGGATCGCGAATGCGACAACCTCACGCTGGGCAGATTGTTCGCGGCGCAGTCCGGTCACCCAGGCCGTGCGACCGGCCAGCATCCGCGACAGCGGCTCGACCTTGCGGATTTCGCAGCAGCCCTTGCGCAGCGCGATGCCGCGGTACATCGCCTCTTCGCCATGCTGGGCCACGAAGGCCGCCACTGCCGCAGCCTGCGGCCGGAA
This sequence comes from Pseudomonadota bacterium, assembly GCA_023441105.1. The sequence continues at coordinate 29,117 of JAEZQX010000453.1, forward strand.
GACGTCGATCTCGATGCCATAGTGCAAGCGGATGCGGGAGAGCAACTCCAGGCTTTCCCGGTGCAGCTTGCCGGTGTCCAGGGTTGCCAGCCCGACCCCAAGGCGATTGCGCGCCACCAGATCGGTGATGACCATGTCCTCGGCACCGAGGCTGCTGGCCTGGACGATGCGGCCGGGATGCTGCGCAGCTGCCTCCTGCAGCACCCGCAGGGCATGGCCAACCCGTTCGCCATACCCGCTGGTAGGCCGCGCGTACAGTCGCACGGCGGATTGGCTCTCCCGAGCCCAAGGGATCGAAACCACGTTCAAGTGCAATTCTCCTGCCGGATGTCGAGCGCGCGGTGCCCGTTGAGCACGGGTCATCACTTCTCTGGCCGACTGCGCACTCTAGCCAACCGGGCGACGAGAACGAACGACTGGTTTCAAGAATGCTTATCTGTTTTCTGTCCGCCCTCGATGCCATTCCTGATCGCCGACATCCATCCAGGGGCGGATCTGTCGATCATGCTGGCGACGAGGAGTTACGACGATGCTTGTCGTCTGCCCGGTATGCGTACTACTATCAGTCCGAAGTTTGTCCTACAAGCAGAGGGGGCGGCCCAGCGATGCAAGCGAGCCTGGCAGATCGTGTCGCAAAGATCCTCCTGGATGAGGTTACCGGTGGCGGCTACCGCGTCGGTGAGATCCTGCCGCCCGAGCAGACCATCGCACAACGCCTTGGCGTCTCCCGAACGATTCTTCGGGAAGCCATCGCGCGCCTCAAGGTCGAAGGCATCCTCCAGAGCAGGCAGGGACGCGGCCTGGCAGTCATCGCCAACACGCGCCCGCTCGTGCTCCGCATGCAGGAGGTCGCCAACGACGATGCTGAGCGGATCCTCGCCATCGTGGAGCTGCGCCGGGGGGTGGAGATCGAGGCGGCGGCTCTGGCGGCGGAACGCCGTGGCGCCGGCGACCTGCAATCGATGCGCGAAGCGCTCGACCGCATGGCCAGCGCAGTCCGGACTCGCGATGTCGCCGCAGGCACGTCGGCTGACCTCGAGTTCCATCGCGCGATCGCCCTCGCGACCGGCAACGAGCACTATCGGAATTTCTTCGACTTTCTCAGCCTGCTGCTGCGGCGCGGGCTGGAAGTCTCGCGCCAGCGCTCGGCCCGCGTGGATGGCCGCGAGCACCAGGCGCAGCAGGAGCACGCCGCCCTCTTCGCAGCGATCGAAATGTCGGACCCGGCAAAGGCCAGGTGCCACGCCCGGATCCATGTCGTCAACACGGAGGCCAGGCTTCGCTCGCTTTACCCACTCAAGCGCCTGTCGCGCGCGCCGGGCGGCTTGGCGCGCCGCGCGCCGACGGCCGACGGTGCTGGATGGGATTGATCGGCGCGGCCGTTGCACCAGCAGCCGGCCGGAATATCTTGAGCACGCACGACCAGGAGACGCAATGGCCGGCAGGTCGATAGACGAGTTGGTACTGGCAGACCAGGGCATGGTGGCCCGGGAGATCTTCGTCGACGAGGATCTGTTCCGGCAGGAACAGGCGCAGATCTTCGGGCGGGCCTGGCTCTTCGTCGGACATGAAAGCCTGATCCCGCGCCCCGATGACTACTTCGTCTCGCGGATGGGCACGGAGCAGGTGATCCTGACGCGCAACCGGCAGAACGAGATACACGTCCTGTTGAATACCTGCATGCACCGCGGCATGAAGCTCTGTCGCTACGACCAAGGGAACAGCGCGCGCTTCACCTGCCCTTATCACGGCTGGACCTTCTCGACGGATGGCTCGCTCGTCGAGAGACCCGGCGATCTGCACGGCGTTCCCGGGCATGCCACCTACTACCGTGGCGAACTCGACAAGAAGTCCTGGGGGCTCAAGAGCGTCGCCCAGGTCTGCAACTACAAGGGGACCCTCTGGGCAACCTGGGATCCCAACGCGCCCCCGTTCCTCGACTACCTCGGCGACATGCGCCACTATCTGGATGCCGCCCTCGATCATCGCGACGGAAGCGAAGGAGGCTCGGAGGTCCTGGGTGGCGTCCAGAAGTGGCGGGTGCGCTGCAACTGGAAATTTCCCCCTGAGAACTTCATCGGTGACCTGTACCACGACGTCAGTCACCGCTCGGTCGACCTGGTGGGCATCGGGCCCAGCGGTGGAAAGGGTCGTCGCGACCCGATGGAGGGAAGGATCACGATCGGCTTCCCACGGCTTGGCCACGGTCTGATCGGACGACTTCCCCACCATGCCGAATATGAGTACAGGCCGCTCTATCAGCAACATGGCGAGGTGGAGCAGTATTACCGCGCCGTGCATGAGAAGCGGGTGAAGACGCTCGGGGACAGGATGCGTGTCACCCTGAGCGTCGGCACCATCTTTCCGAACATGTCGTTCCACGGACGTCAGCCGAGAACGCTGGCAGTGTTCCATCCGATCTCACCGACGGAGATCGAGATGTGGCGGATGTACCTGGTCGACCGGGATGCGCCGGAATCAGTCAAGGAAGCAGCGCGCCACTATTACCTCCGCTACTCGGGCCCGGCCGGCTTGACGGAATCGGACGACATGGAGAACTGGACCGGGGCGATGGAGTCCAGCATGGGAGCGATATCGCGGACCCTCTACTTCAACTACCAGATGGGCCTGGGTCATGCACGACCGGTCGAAGGCTTGCGCGGGGCCGTCGAGAACGGCGAATACACGGAAGAGAATGCGCGCAACTACTACCGACGCTGGGCCCAGTTCATGAACGGCAAGAGTTGGGACCAGCTGATGTCGGAGGCCTCCGATGAGTGAGCCGGAGGCAACGGGAGCCGGCAGGTCGGCAAGCTCCGCCAAGGCGAGCCCTGAGCTCTGGCTACAGGTCCAGGAATTCCTGCATCGCGAGGCCGACCTGCTCGACGCCCGCCAATTCGATGAATGGCTGACGCTCCTCGACGAGGACATCCACTACTGGGCGCCGCTCGCCCGCAACCTGCAGCGCAAGGACATGGCCAGCGAGTACACCAGGCCCGGCGAGACTGCCTGGTTCGACGAAGGCCTCGGGACTCTCAGGCAGCGGGTCTTGCAGCTGAACACCGGCGTCCACTGGGCCGAAGAGCCCGCTTCCCGAATCAGCCACCTGATCACGAACATCCGAATCCTGGACGCCGAGCCCGACTTCGCGCGACCGACGAGCGTCACGGTGCGATCCCGCTTCCTCGTGTACATGAACCGGCTTCAGGGCGAGGTGGCATGGCTGGTGGGCAAGAGGGTGGACACGTTGCGCCGGCACGGAGCCGACTGGAAGATCGCCCGCCGCGCGATCTACCTGGACCAGAGTGTCCTCCAGGCGAAGGCGCTGACAACGTTCCTCTAGCACACGCACAGGTACTTCCCCCTGCCGCGCGGGACGGGCAGCCGGGGCTTCGGGTGGTCGATTACAAAGGGAGACTCAAGTGGATCGTCGCACATTGCTGAAGTACGCAGGAAGCTGCTTCGCCGTTACCCCGTGGAGGCAGGCGCTCGCCCAGGAAGCCTATCCATCGCGTGCCATCAGGATCGTGGTCTCGTCGGGCCACACTTCCCCCACCGACCTTGCCGGAAGAGTCGTCGCCGACCTCCTTGCGAAGCGGTTCGGACAACCGGCTACCGTCGAGAACCGCCCCGGCGCCGGTGGCATGGTCGGATTGCAGCATGCCGCGCAATCCCGGCCCGATGGCTACACGCTCGCCACCGGCGGGCTCGGCAACCATGTCATTCCGCCGGTCGTGATCAAGAACCTGCCATTCGACGTCATTGCCTCGTTCGTACCGATCGCCCAGGTCGCGGAGTTCGTCAATGTCCTGGTCGTCTCGAAGGAATCCTCTCTCGATTCGCTGCAAGACCTCCTCCGGGAGGCCAGGAACGATCCGAACAAGCGCTTGAACTATGCCAGCGTCGGCGCCGGCACATCGTCGCACCTCACCAGCGAGCTGTTCGCCCTCCAGGCCGGCACGCAGTTCACTCATGTGCCCTATCGCAATGCGAGTGAATCGATGATCGACGTGGCAAACGGCAACGTCGCCTTCAGCTTCGCGAACCTGCCGGCGGCGATGCCGCTGCTTCGAGGCAGCAAGCTGAAAGCGCTTGGCGTATCCAGCTCGTATCGGTCGAAGCATCTGCCGGACGTACCCTCCCTCCAGGAGCAGGGAATCAAGGACTTCGACGTCTCGAGTTGGATGGGCATCTATGGACCGGCGGGCATGCCGGAGGAAATCGTTCGCCTGCTCGGCGATACGATCAGCGAAGGCCTGAAAGCCGACGAATACCAGAAGCGGCTTTCGGAGGCAGGTTGCGAGCCCAAGACCTTGGCAGCCAAGGATTTCCTCGAGCGCAACCGCGTCGAGGTCGAGCGTTGGAGCAAGGTGGTGAAGCAGGCGGGCATCTCGGTGAACTTCGGCGGTTCGTAGGTCGGCTGGACGGCTTGATCAAAGTTATCAGTTGTACCGCGCGGCGGACTTGTGTCGGCGCGGCAAGCGGCGCACGATGGTCGAGGCTTTTCGGGCTCGGCGGAAGAAGCCATGGGCCAGCCGCTGGGTCTGCTTCTAAGGAGAGCTGCGATGCCCTTGTATCTGACCCGTTTCAGCTACACGCCCGAGACCTGGTCGCGCCTGGCCAGTAACCCGGAGAACCGCCGCGACGCCGCCAGGAGATACATCGAGTCGGTGGGCGGCAAGTTGCACGGCTTCTGGTATGCATTCGGAGCCTTTGACGGCTATAACCTGTGGGAAGCCCCCGATAACGTCTCGATGGCTGCCGTCGCGATCGCGCTCGGTGGTGGCGGGGCGCTGTCGAAATGCGAGACGACGCCGCTGATCACGGTCGAGGAGACGTTGGAGGCGCTCGGCCGGGTACGTTCAGTCGGCTACCAGAAGCCAGGCACCCAGTAGGTCCGGTTGAACCTCGAGCGCCGGCAGTCGAGATTCCGGCGCCTGCGGCCCTAGCCGGGAGCTGGCGCGCTGCCATCCTGCCGGGCAGTCTCCGGCACCTTGCCGCCTACCTGCCTACCGCGCGCAACGCGCGTCACGGCCGATTGCCAATGCGAGTGATTCGCATTAGCATCCTTTCCGGAGATGCCGACTGAGGCCAGCAGCTCGCGGAGCGCCGCATGCTTCCGTCGCGCCACGGCATGGCATCGCCTTGTGCCAAGGAGGCGCCCATGTGTAGTGAATCCCATGCGACCCGCGCTTTGGCGCCTGCGCAGCCTTACGCCCTGGCCGACTCGACCCCGCGTGGCGGGTCGCGCCGGCGCCGGATCTGGGAGTTGCCGGACCACGCCCACTGTCCGGTGGTCGGCGTCTGCCTGCAGGTCGCGACCCTGCGGCGGCTCGCCGCCAAGGTGCTCGGAGGCGAGCCGGTACTCGGCGATTATGATCTTCATCGCGGCGTGATCAACGACTGTCGGCGGCGGACGACGATGGCCGAGGCGGTGCAACGGGAACTCGATCGTCGCTACGCACCTGCCGTGCGGCAGTCCGCTGCCTGCAAGCATGATGCGGAGCTGGCCTTCTGGTGGCGTGGAGCCGAAGTGCGAGGGGATGTAGATCGCCGCCGACCTGGTCATCTGCCAGACCGGCTGCCTGAGTCATGCGGCCTACCGGCGCGTCAAATCGCACTGCAAGCGCACGGGCAAACGCTGCCTGTTCGTCCAGAATCCAAGCGCCACCAGCTTGCAGCGCGTGCTCGACGCGCTGCCGTCTGCGACCGCCGCCGACGCCGAGGAAGCAACTCCGCCTCGCTCACCGGTATCACCCGATCCGGATCAGGACTGATCGCGTCCCCGGAGCTGTGCGCGCCGTGCCAGCATGATCAGCGCACCGTGCACGCAACCGGCGGCAAGGCTGGTATGTCCGCTGTACATCACCAGCCCGAGACCCCAACCCTGGCTCGCGATCAGGAAGGCAAGCGCAGCGAGCAGCAGGACGGCGCCGCTGATCCAGAGCCCACGCGATGCGTCGGTTGCGAGACGACGCCCTAGAAGCGCCTGCTGCTGGCGCTCGGTCGAGGCGGCCAGGGCGGCAAATCCGGCCAGGCAGAAGGACGCGGCGAGCAGATGCATCAATGCTGAGCCGCTGCCTCGGCGGCAGTCCGATAGCCCTTGGCCTTCGCCCGTGCTCGCGGCTGGTGACGGGCGACCCGCACCGCCAGCGCGGCATGCAGCACGGCCAGCGCCAGGCACATCAGATCCATGCCGATGAATACCCAGTCGCCGTCGGCCAGGCTGCGCCAGAACGGCCGGGCCGTGGTGGCGGCATTGAGCACCGGCAGCAGGGCCAGCAGTGCGCTTGCGAGGCATAGCTGCTCGATCCAGCCACGCTTCGGCGGCCGCACGACGGCATGAAGCAACGCGAGCGTCCACGCGATGAAGAAGACGTGGATCTCCCAGTCGGCACGTTCAGCCAGCGCTCCCGGCAACAGACGATTTGCCCACAGGAACATGGTCATCGCGATCGACAAGCCGGCGATGGCGGCGATGTTGAGCCGCTCGACCAGGCGGAACCCGACATGCGGGCGTTGCGGATCCGGCAACTTCGGCCGGCGGGTGACCGTCCACAGCACGAGCCCGGTACCGACCATCGCCGTGCCTGCCAGGCTGACCAGGAAATAGAGCCACCGGGTCGTGGCGTCGCTGAAGCGGCCGAGATGCAGCGCATAAAGCACGCCCCGGGTCTCGGCCGCGCCGCCGACACGATCATGCACCTCCAGCAACTTGCCGGTCGGACCCTCGAACAGCAGGTACTGCGGGCTCATCGATACCCGACCCGGCTCGCCACGGGCAACGGCAACGCGAGACGCCGCATCACCCGGCAGCGTGACCGTCACGCGACCGATCCGATCCTGGCCCCAGCGAGCCTGCGCCTGGCGCACCATCTGCTCGATGGAGGCAAGGGGCGCGGCTTCGCCGCTGGGTTTGCCCGGGGGGATGAACGGACTGAGCTGGGCGGTCAATTGCTGTCGCTCGGCAGGCGTCTGGAAGGCCTGCCGCTCGCCCCAGGGCATGTACATGGCCATCAGCGTGATCAACCCGGTGTAGGTGATCATCAAGTGGAATGGCAAGCCGAAGACCGCCAGCGCGTTGTGCGCGTCGAGCCAGGATCGCTGCCCCTTGCCCCAGCGGAACGTGAAGAAGTCGACGAAGATCTTCTTGTGGGTGATCACGCCGCTGATGATCGCCACCAGCATGAACATCGCCGCCAGGCCCGCCAGCCACCGACCCCAGGCAATCGGCAGGTAGTGGAACTGGAAATGGAAGCGATAGAAGAAGTCGCCGCCGAGCGTGGCGCGCGAGGTCAGCTCTTCGCCGCTCTCCGGATCGAAGTTGCCCTCGCCGAAGCCGCGCCGGCTGGCCTCGCCGCGCGGCACGCGCCAGAAGGCGTAGACGCTGTTGGTGCGCGCGTCGGGCAGGCGCATGGTCCATTGCGTTGCATCGGGAAGGCGTTCCGAGAAACGATCTGCCATGCGCTGCGCAACCAGGGCCGGCTCCGGCACCGCGACCTGCCGCGACAGCTCAGGGCGCATCCACTGCGACAACTCGTCCTTGAAGTAGGCGACGGTGCCGGTCAGGAACATCGCGTACAGCACCCAGCCCAGCAGCAGTCCGACCCAGGTATGCAGGTCGGCCATTCGCTGGCGGAAACCGAGTCCCGATGATCGCGCGGCAGCGCTCATGTCGCGGGGGATCCTTGCGTCCAGATGAACCAGGCCGCGATTGCGAGCGGCACGGCGACGATCAGGAGTCCGCCCCACGCGCGCCCGGCACTGCGCGCCGCAAACACCCAGATCACTGCACCGGCGTAGATCAGGAAGCTGGCTTGCATCCCGGTCAGCACCGCCTGCGGCTCGTCGAGCGGGAGGACGAGCACCGCCACGCTGGCCAATGCGGCCAGCGCATAGCCGCCGAACAACGCCGCCACGATGCGCGACACCAGCGCGCCCAGGCGGGCGACACCCTCCCCCATCCGCGCTGCCCTACTTGTTCGGCTGCGGGGCCGGACCGGACGGGATCGGCTCGACTCCCTCCGGCTTGATGTAGGACAAGGTCGTCACGTAGCTGACCGCATCGTACTTCTCGGCGCCGGCGGCACCAGCGCGTTCACCAGGCGATCGCTCGTTGACGCTGACCTCCGCCACGTAGCGGCCCTTCCAGGGCATGTCGAAGGCAACCTGGCCCTGCTCGTCAGTCGTGCCTTCCTTCGCCCAGCCGGATTGGGTGACCAGGGTGACCTTGGTCTTCGGGCGCGGCTTGTCCTTGAAGAACAGCGTGAAGCGGCCAGGCGTTGCGGTCGGCACCAGATCGAGAACCAGGCGCGGCTTCTGCTCGGAGAAGCCGGTGATCAGCCGCGCGGCCGGATGGAACCAGTTGATCGTCTCCCGGTCACCTTGCTTCCAGGTGTAGAGCGGATAACTTGCATCCTCGGCCACGATGGAGTCGCCGGCATCGGCCTTGAACGGCAGCCGGAATCCGTCGCTCGACTTCTCGGCCGCGCCGCTCTTCTCGCCCCTGGCCGAGACGAGCACGCCCGAGGGCTTGCCGAACTTGTCGAGCAGGCCGGGCGAGGCCTCGCGCAGGTTCTCGCCGAATTCGCCGAAACGGATGACGGCGTTCGCACCGTCGGGTTGCTCGATCCAGATCTGGTGCGCCGAGGCGGTGGTGGTGACGCCCAGCACCAGGGCGAAAGCAGCAGACATTTTCTTCATGAAGATTCCCGGATGGCGTGGTCGATTCAGAAGTCGACCGAAGCGGATAGGACGAGGGTTCGCGGAGCGCCGACGGTGACATAGGTGCCGGCCGTCAACCAGTACGACTTGTCGAACAGGTTCTCGACATTGGCGCGCAACACCACCGGCTTGCCGGCGATCAGCGCACGGTACCGTGCACCGATGTCGAAGCGGGTCCAACTGTCGAAGCGGAGGTCATTGACATCGGTGAGATAGGCGCCCGACGTGTAGATCATCCGCCCGTTCAACGACAGTCCGCGCACCCACGGCGTATCCCAATCCAGGCCGGCGCTCAGCCGCTTGTCGGGAACGCCGGCCGCGTCGTTGCCCTGGTTGACGCCGCCGGCCGTCTTCGTCAGCTCCGGATCGATGAAGGCGACACTGACGATCCCGCGCAGGCCCCGCCGGATCTGGCCGTAGGCCGCCAGTTCCAACCCCCGGTTGCGCTGCTCGCCGGTGTAGCCGTAGATGTTGGTGACCTCGTCCGCACGGGCCGCGGGCCGGGACAGCTGGAACAACGACGCCATGGTGGTCACCAGGCCGAGCTGGGCCTTGACGCCGACTTCGTATTGCTTCGACTTGAACGGCGCGAGCACCTCACCGGCGTTGGCATAGGCAGGTCCGACCGTCGTGCCCTGGCTCAGGCCCGAGGTGTAGTTCCCGAACACGGAGACGTTGCTGCTGGCGCGGTACACCAGGCCGGCAAGCGGCGCGGTCGCGCTCGCCTCATAACGCGTGGTCGCGGCGCCGGTGGCGGTGTCGTAGCGCTGCACGTCGACCTTCTGGTCCCGGACGCCGAGGGTCACCAGCAGGCGGTCATCGAACAATCCCATCGTGTCCGCGAGCGAGACGCTGGTCAGCGTGGTGTCGGATGCCCGCTGCGGTTCGGTGCGCGGCAGGTTGATAGGCGCGAGCGGCGTCGGATCGTAGATGTTCGAGGCGACCGAATCGCCCTGGATGTAGACGTTGCCGGCTTCGGCCCTCATCGAGGCGACACCGGCCGTGAACGTGTGGCGCACAGCCCCGGTGGCAACCCGCCAGCGCAGGCCCGCGTTGCCGCTGACGGTTTCGCTGTACGAGTCGTAGTAGGTGCTGCGGACAGTGAAGTTGCCGGTGGAATTGGCCGTGTTGCTGGTCACCGGGAACAGCTGGTCGGCGAACCCTTCGCGATAACCGATGCCTCCGTAGAACGAGAGCGATTCGCTGGCGTCATACTCCGCCCGCAGGACGACGGTCCGGTCGTCCTGAACCAGCGTCGTACCGGGGTAGAAGTTGAGGCGCGAATCCGGCGGCTCGGGAATGACGGTCGTCGACCCTTGCAGGTTGATCTGCGGGCGGAACTCGTCGGTGTCGTCGCGCTTGGCGAAGGCATCGAACGACACGCGCAGCCCGTCGCGCTGGTAGTCCAGCGCCACCGATCCCAGCGCCGTCTTCTGGTTGCCGCCTTCGATCGAACCTTCGCCACCGCGCACCAGGCCGTTGAAGCGCACGCCCCAGGCATTCTCCTCGCCGAAGCGACGACCGACATCCAGGTGCAGGCCAAGGTTCGCTTCGCTGGTGAAGCTGGTGGTCAAGCGGGTCAATGGCTCGGCGATGGCCCGCTTGCTCACGATATTGATGCTGCCGCCGACACTGCCATTGGGCGGTATTCCGTTCAGGAATGCAGTAGGCCCCTTGATCAGCTCCAGCCGCTCGATCAATTCCGCTGAAACACGATTTGTCGGGATCAGGCCATAGAGGCCGTTGAAACCGACATCTCCTTCTCCCACTGCGAAGCCGCGGATCTGGTATGTGTCTGCGAAGCCGCCGCGCGCGGTCGTGAGGTTCACCGACGCATCGTTGATCAGGGTGTCGGCGGCCGTGCGCGCCTGCTGGTCCTCGATGAAGTCCGCGGTGTAGTTCATCGTGCTGAACGGCACGTCCATCGCGTCCGACGTGCCCAGGACGCCGAGGCTGCCGCCGCGCGCGACCTGCCCGCCGGGATGAGCCGGCGGAAGATCGCCCAGCGTATCGCCGACCACGACCACGGTCGGCAACGTCGCTTCGGGCGACGTCGACGGCGATTGCGCCACAGCGGCGCCACTGACGAAGAGGAGGCCTATCCCGGCCAGGGATCGGTGGGTCGCGGCCGTGGTACGACGCCGCTGGGGGTACGACGATCGACGATCTGACATGAACTGTGTTGTTGGAGGAAGTGACACGGTCCATGCCGTAACCGACATGTCGACCGCCAATGGAGGACGGCGCGCACCATCGCCGCCTCGGGAACGCGAACTATAACAGGAATGCTTCGCATTTCGAGTCGCATATACGGGCAGCCGAATGCGGTTGCCCTGTTTCCCGGACGCGCGCGTTCCGAAATCCGGCAACCGTCGGGAATGTTGACGCGGGAAGGCCGGCGCGGGAGGGATGCAGCACGGCCAGAAGGCGCTGCAGCCGTTCGATCAGGCGCCGGACTCAGGCAGGTTCGGCGATCGCCAGATCCCGCAGCACCGGCTGCGGGTGTCCTGGAAGGTAGATCGCCTGCACATCCGGCGGCAGGTGGCTCAGGTCGCTCATCCGCAGGTAGTCGCCAATCGCGGAGCCGGTGCATCGGCAGTCCAGGTTGGGAGCTCCCTCCAGCGCGCGCAAATCCTTCAGGTTCACCACCCGGAAGTCGATCGAGAAGCGCGTTTCATTGCTAGTGTTCGGGATCGACGAATGGAGGTGCGATGCCGAGAACAGCAGGGGAGCACCGGGCGCCGCGATGACGACGATGCTGGGGTCCCATTCGACGATTTCGGTCGGCTTCGGATGCGGCCGGTCCTCCTGACGCTCACCACGTGACATAGAACATGGCCTTGGCCAGCAGCGCGATCGTCACCGCGTGGACGAAGACGCTCAGGTGGATCCTGCGCGATCGACGCGCGTCCAAACGCCGGCGGCGGCTCGAGGCCATGACGAACAGGAAATGACCGAAGACGCTGATGGCCAGCAGGATCTTGATCGAGAGCAGGATGCCGAAGCTGCTGCCCGCTGGATTCGCGAGCGCCGCCCGATGCTGCCAGGCCCAAGCCGAACCCCGCCGCATAGAGCACGAGCAGCACCCAGGGGATGACCGCGCGCGCCCGCAGGCCGATGGCATGCTCGACCTCGCCCTGCGTCTCGCGGGACAGGTGGCGACGCGCACCGCCGAGGATGACCACCTCGAAGAAGACGGTGCCGATGAAGGCAATCGCCGCCAGCAGGTGCAGGACCAGCAGGACCGGGTAGATGTCGCCGCCTCCCTGACGTGACCGGCCCACCCGCGGGCCGGCCCCGGCAGTCTAGCCCCGCTCCTCCGGTTGGCGCACGTTTTTCGCCGCCGCGGGCAATTGAGCACATCCTCCATACGCCCTTCCCTGCCCGGCGGCGGGGGTCTTGCTATCTTCTATTCGAGCCGGCGAATCCTCGGCACTCACCGAAACTTGCCTCCCAGGCCTTGCAATCAAGGTCCGGCGAGCGATTGTTGCCATGTATCAGAGCGAAGACCATCCAACTGAAGACTTCGACGACCGCGAAGACCACCCCTACACCAGCCAATCCCGGGACGAGAGGCGCCTGAGGCGCAAGCCGAACGGGGAACGATGCAGCAATGGCGGTGGCGAGCGGCGCGGAAACGCTGCGCCATCCGGCAGCCGCTCGCTCGGCCGCATCCGGGCAAGGCGCTCACCGGAACGCTGAGCAGCAGCATACGGGCCGGGCCGCAGGAGGCGCGGCCAGTGCCCGTCGCGCCCTTCGTGCGTAGGACGGAGCGGAGGCACGGCCATTGCCATCCTTGATCTCCACGACTTTCGGAGATACGAACTCATGGCACAAACCGCAGGCACCAATGCCCTCCAGGGGCAGCGAATCGACGTCGCGCGCGAACAGGACCTTCGCGAGTGGGCGCGCAAGCTCGACGCCACCGAAGAGCAGCTGCGGGAGGCCGTGGCGGCCGTCGGCCCGTTGGCCTCTGACGTCGAAGACCACCTCAAAGGCAGCCGCGCCACCACCAACAGCGAGCGCACCCGCCAGGCCCTGAAGAAGGACGGGCCCGGCGCGTGAGCGTGACGGACGACAGGGCTACTTCTTCGGCAGACCCTTCACCATCTCCTCGGCCATCTTCAGGTGCTCCTGGAGCTTCGGCAGGGTTTTCTGCGCGAAGGCCTTGACGTCCGCATCCTTGGCAGACTGCGCGGCCTTCTGGAAGAGCTCGATGGTGTCCTTGTGCGCGTCGACGCCCATCGACTCGGCGTAACGCCGGTCGAAGTCGGTGCCATCCGCGGTCGACAGCATCAGCTTCGACTTGCCTTTCTGAACCAGGGAGGGTCCCGACGGCAGCTCGACTCCCTTGGACGAAGCAAGGGTCTCGAGCTCCTGATTTGCCTTGGTATGGTCATCGATCATCTGCTTCGCGAACGCCTTGACCTTGGGGTCGGTCGCCTTCTCCACCGCCAGCTTGCTGGCCTCGACTTCGGCGTGGCCGTTCTGCGCCGCCTGGGATAGGAAGCCGCTGTCGTCACGCGCAAGCGAGCTCCCCTTGGTTGTTCCGGCGGCTGGCCCAGCCGGTGCTGCGGTGCTGCCGGCGGCGCCTGGCGAAGCGCCGCCGCCGGTACTGCCGGTCGCCGGCTGCGCGATGGCCGAGCTGCTGCCGATAAACGTAACCATCGCCGCGAGGCGAAGGATGTGCAAGCCGTTCTTCATGTCGATCTCCAGAGGCGTTGATGTCGTCCGGCATTGCCGTGGACGTGCCACGACCGCGAGCAACGATCGGGGGCATCCGGCGGGGACGCGAGAAGTCAGGCAATGGCCGTACCCCCTGGCAGGGGTACGTAACGGCAAGCCGGGCCAAGGTCCGGCGCGTGTGCCTCAGCCGCCGCGCGGGGGCCTGGCGACGCCGGGGACCTCGCCGTCGGGCGGGAGTGCCGGCGCGATCGGATCACTGGCGGGAAAGGTCTCGACGAGGGACTCGTCCAACAGCCATTCCTCGTGGTCGTAGTCGGCGCCGGCGACGAATCCCTGCCCTCGCCTGCCCGATATGTCAGGTGACGCTCCGGAGGCCGGCCTCGGGCCGCTTGACGTCATCCCCTCCGGCCTCGCGCTGTCAGGTATCGGACCGTCCTGCTGCAGAGGATCTGGCTTCATCCTGATTGGCCTCGTCGGCTGGCATTGGAAGGCCCGATGGTGGCTGCTTGATGACGCCGGGAATCGTCCTGCAGCCAGCTTTCAACGTCTCTGGAACGGGGAGTCCTCGTTCTGCTTCTGGTAGTCGGGCTGCACCAGGCTGCGCTGGTTCGTGCCGGCCTGTCCCTGTGCCGACATCCCCTGGCCAAGGTTGCCGTAGTTCCCGGTTTCCTGGATGGGTCCACCGATGGGCCCATTGGTCTGCGCCCCGAAAGGCTGGGGATTCTGTGGCGGCGGCTGCAGTTCAGGCTGCAGGCGGCGCTCCGGCTGCAGGATCGTGCCGGTGGGTTGCGACCCGTCCCGCATCGTGGCCCCGGTGACGGGGCCGGTCTGCGCGACGCCGGTGCCGCTCAGCGCTACAAGGATCATGGATAACAGCAGGCGCATCCGTGCCTCACGCGTTCGTTTTTCCAGTACACATGCTGCCCCCGGGCATCGCGGCCGGCAAGAGAACCCCCTACCGGAAGCGGCCTTTCGCAACCGTCGCCGCCGGATTGTCGTCCGGCTCCAGGGCGGCCGGAGCAGGACGCGACGGTGGACGAACCCTGAAGGACGAGCCTACTTGTACTCCACCAGCAACTCGCGATAGGGTGTCTTGCCCGCATTGCGGGCCCGGTGCTTTGCCGGCACCCTCATCCCCTTGCCGATCTCCGAAAGCACCTCGAGCATGCCGTTGTCCAGCTTCAGGGAATAGACGGCGCCGGTCGGCACATCCAGCGTTCCGAGCGATCTGCCGAACTCGTCGAACACCTCGAGCGGCGCCCCCTGGATCGTGTACCACATGTAGCTGTACTCATGCGTATGCATCGGCGTCTCCGCGCCCGGCGCGAGCTCGAAGTTCCAGACGATGACCTTGTCGTTCTCGAACACCTTCTGCGATCCAACGCCTGCCATTTGCCGTCTCCTGTGCGGGTCAATCGATATCGAAACCTGGAATGCGCCTGCCGCCCGCTGCCCAGCCGTTGGGCGGTCCTGGCAGCGAACGATTCTGCTATCGATGTTCCGCCGGTGCAAACGCGTCGCGCGATGGAGTAACCTGATGCGGGCATGCACCCTCGGCCCGCGACTGAAAGCCGATGACAGCACGATCAAGACCTCGACCAGCACGTTCGCCGGACCGCAAGCCCGCCCGCAAAGCGGACGAACGCCCGGACGAACGCCTGTTCCTGAGGCTCGACGGCGACCCTGCCTACGCGCCGGGCAGCAGCATCCCCCAAGGCATCATGCGCGACTTTCCGGTGCCCGCGCCGCTCGCGGGAATCGTCGCCAGCGTGATTGCCTATCGGGAGGCGATACCGGCGGGATCGGAAGTCACCGAGCGGGTGCTGCCGGATGGGGTGGTACGGCTGATCGTCGAGCTCGGCGAGGGACGGGAGCGCGCTCCCGGCGTCGTTCCGATGCTGGCCGTCGGCGCATCCGTGGAGCCCGCGATCCTGCGGTTGCGGGGGAAACAGGAGGGACTGTCGCTCGCGCTTCGGCCGGGCGCCGCGGCGGCAGTCCTGGGGATGCCTGCCCACGAGCTGAGTGGCAGGGCCGTTTCGCTGCCCGACCTGTGGCGCGGCGAAGAAGCAGGCATGCTCGAACGATTGGCCGCCATCGCGGACGATGCGGCCCGGGTGCGCCTGCTCCTCGACATCCTCCAACGCCGGCTGGGGAGGCACGGCTTCGTGGTCGGCGATGTCGGCCGGGAGCAGGCGATGAAAGCCGCGCAACTGATCACCCGCGCGAGCGGGCACCTTGGGCTGCGGCAGGTTGCGGCCGGGATCGGCGTCGGCGAGCGTCGGCTGCAGCAGATCTTCCGCCAGCACGTGGGACTGTCGCCGCGCGAGTGGAGCCGGCTGGCGCGACTGCATGGCTGCCTTCGCGATCTGCGCGAGCAAACGGCCATCCGCTGGGCCGACCTCGCCGTCGGCGCCGGGTTCTACGACCAGCCGCACCTGGTCAACGAGTTCAAGGCGCTATGCGGCATGACGCCGGGGCTGTTCCTGGAGCGTTCCGGTTCGGTTTCTTCCAAGACGACTGCCGGCGGCCGATCGTATCCTCCTCGTTCATCCTGACTCGAAGAGGTACCGGAACATGGATCTCGAATATCGTCCGCCGACGCTGGCCGGCCGGGTCGCCGTGGTAACCGGCGCAAGCCGCGGCGCCGGCCGCGGCATCGCTGTCGAACTCGGCGCCGCAGGCGCAACTGTCTATGTCACCGGACGCAGCACCCGGCAGGCACCGGCATCCGGCTACGAGCGGTTGCTGGCGCTGTCGGGCGTGGACGCCCTGCCGGGAACCATCGACGACACGGCCGACGAAGTCGGACGCGCCGGCGGCCGCGGCGTCGCCGTGCGTTGCGACCATACGCGCGACGAGGATGTGGCCGGGCTGTTCGCTCAAGTGCAGCGCGAACAGGGCCGCATCGACATCCTGGTCAACAATGCCTGGGGCGGGCACGAGAGCTTCGACGGGGTCTTCGAGGCGCCGTTCTGGGAGCATCCGCTGTCCCACTGGGACACCATGTTCGACCGCGGGGTTCGCAACCACATCCTGGCCAGCCGGCATGCGGCGCCGCTCATGGTCCGGCAGCAGGCCGGTCTCATCGTCACCACCACGTTCCACGATCGCAATGGCTACCTGCGCGGCAACCTCTTCTATGACCTGGCCAAGGCAACCATGAGCCGGCTGTCGTTCGGGATGGCGCAGGAACTGCGGCCGCATGGCGTGGCATCGCTGGCGCTTTCGCCGGGCTGGATGCGCACCGAGTTCGTCCTGCTCGGGCACCGGACCGATGAAGCCCGATGGCAGGAACGGCCGGCCCTTGCACGCACCGAGTCGCCGCGCTACCTGGGTCGCGCGGTCGCTGCGCTAGCCGCGGATCCCGCGGTGCTGTCGAAATCCGGCGGCGTGCACCTGGTGGCGGATCTTGCCCGCGAGTACGGCTTCAGCGACGTCGATGGTCGGCAAGTGCCGGCGTTCGCCATCGACGAGGCTTGACGCCCGGAAAGCGCCCGCGCCGCGCTGCTCTGCGCCCGAGAGCACGGTCGACGATCGCCCGGCGCCGCTGTGCTAGGCTGGCTCCATGGAACAGGGCCTGCTCTTCGACCTGCCCCCGCCCGCGCCGACGAACCTGCCCGCCGGCCTGACCTACCAGCCGGATTTCCTTGCCGTCGCGGAAGAGCAGCAGTTGCTGGAGATCATCCGCACGCTGCCGCTCGAGGCCGCGCGCTACAAGCAATTCCGAGCGCGCCGTCGCGTAGCCAGCTTCGGCGGCAGCTTCGACTACGATGCCAACCGGCTCCTGCCGGCTGCGGATCTGATCGCGCCGTTGCATCCGCTGCGTGCCCGGGTTGCCGACTGGCTCGGCGTCGGCGCGGACCAACTGGTGCACACGCTGGTTGCGGAGTATCCGCCCGGCGCTCCGCTGGGCTGGCATCGCGACGTGCCCGACTTCGAGCTGGTTGCCGGCGTGTCGCTGGGCGGCGCCGCCAGCCTGCGCTTCCGACCCTATCCGGCGTTGCGACCGGGGCGGGGACAACTCGTCAAGCTGGCGGTGGCGCCGCGCTCGATCTACGCGATGCGCGGCGCGGCGCGCTGGTCCTGGCAGCACAGCGTGGCGCCGGCAGTTGCCACGCGCTGGTCGATCACGTTCAGGACGCGTCGGCGCGGCGGCGCCGCTCAGCGCCAGTAGCTGCGCAGCTTGCCGGCCAGTCGTCGCCCCTGGACCCACAGCCACATCGGCACCAGCGCAATACCGGTGGCCACCGCAACCAGGACCACGACCACGCGGTAAAGCAGCCTCTCCGGGTAGACGCGCTTGCGATCGTTCATGTCGCTTCGAGGCAGTCGAGCCGATTCTTGCACGTGGACGGCCAGCCACTGTGCCAGCATGTCACGGGGCGGCAGGTGCTGTTCCGGACCATTGACGACGGCTGGGGCGAGTCCTACCGTGGCGGATCCGGGGAGGAAGTCACGATGTCGCAACCGGCAACACCCGAGGCCACTCCGATGCGCCGTACCCTGCGCCGGATCGGCGATCTGCCCGGGCCGCGCGGCGTGCCATTGCTCGGCAATGCCCTTCAGATCGACGGCGCGCGGATGCACCAGGCCCTCGAGCGCTGGCAGCGTCGGTACGGCGACTTCTACCGCTTCCGCCTGGCCGACCGCGAGTTCCTGGCGGTCGCGGATCCAGTCGCCGTGGCGGCAATGCTGCGCGACCGCCCCGACGGCTTCGAGCGTACCCATCGAGCTACCGAAATCATCGCCAGCATGGGGTTCGACGGCGTCTTCTCTGCCCGCGGCGATCGCTGGCGCCGGCAGCGCCCGATGGTCATGGCCGCCTTCGATCCGGCCCATGTCCGGAGCTACTTTCCGACGCTGGTCACCGTCACCCGCCGCCTCGCCCGCCGCTGGACGCGGGCAGCGGCCGACGGCAAGCCCATCGAGCTGCTGCCCGAGCTGATGCGGTTCACGGTCGACGTCACCGCCGGGCTGGCATTCGGCAGCGACATCAACACCATCGAGTCGGACAGCGAAATCATCCAGGACCACCTCGACAAGGTCTTCCCCGCGCTCTACCGACGCATCCTTGCCCCGCTGCCGTACTGGCGCTACTTGAAGCTGCCGGCGGACCGGGCGCTCGACCGGCACCTGGCTGCGCTGCATCGAGCCGTCGACGGATTCATCGGCCAGGCGCGCCAGCGGCTGGACGAGGATCCCGCCTTGCGAACCAAGCCGCGCAACCTGATCGAGGCCATGGTTGCCGCACGCGATGCCGACAGCAGCGGCCTCGACGACGACGACGTGGCTGCCAACGTGCTGACCATGCTGCTCGCCGGCGAGGACACCACCGCCAACACGCTGGCATGGATGATCTACCTGCTGGACCGCCATCCGGCGGTGCGCGACCGGATCGCCGGCGAGGTGCGCGCGGTCCTCGGGGGTGAGCCGCAAGCGACCCGCTACGAGCAGCTGGCGATGCTGGACATGGTCGAGGACTGCGCCCAGGAGACGCTCCGGCTCAAGCCGGTGGCGCCGGTGCTGGCCTTGCAGGCCGCCCGTGACTCGGTCGTCGCCGACATCGCGGTGCCCGCCGGCAGCCTGGTGATGTGCCTGCTGCGGCCGGCGGCAGTGGACGAGTGCCATTTCCCGGACGCCGGCGGCTTCAAGCCGGAACGCTGGCAGCACGATTCGTCGAATCACGGCAGCGCCAGGCGCGTCGTGATGCCCTTCGGCGGCGGGCCGCGGATCTGCCCCGGACGCTACCTCGCCCTGCAGGAAATCAAGATGGTAATGGGCATGCTGTTCGGCACCTTCGACCGCCTGCGGGTGATCCTGCCGGCCGGGACGGAGGCGCAAGAGCGGCTGGCCCTGACCATGGCCCCCAAGAGGCTCAAGCTGGAGCTGTCGCCGGGCGGGCGATCGCCGGCTTGATCCGCATCAAGGCAGGCTTCCCGATCCGATGCCATGCTCGATACATCCCAAATTGGAGGTGCGCATCATGGACTCGGCCCTGCAGATCATCCGCAACGAACATTCGGCCTTGGCCGCCATGCTGCGCTCCCTCAGCATGATGGTTGCCCACGGCCCTGGCGGGGAGCCCGGCCGGTTCTTCGACGTGGTCCGCGCGATGCTCTTCTACATCGACGAGTTCCCGGAGCGGCACCACCATCCGAAGGAATCCGAGTTGCTGTTCCCGAAGCTGGCACGGGCCGCACCCCAGCTGGCGCCGGTGATCGACCGGCTCGAGGCGGACCATCACGACGGCGAGCGCCGGGTGCGCGACCTGCAGCACCAGTTGCTCGCCTGGGAGCTGCTGGGCGACACCCGTCGCGCCGCCTTCGTCGAGGCGGCGCAGGAGTACGTCCGTTTCTACCTCGAGCACATGCGTACCGAAGAGACCCAGCTGCTTCCGGCTGCCGACAGGCTGCTGGAGCCGGAAGACCGGGCGAAGCTGGACGCCGCCTTCAACCGCGATCGCGACCCGCTCGCCGGCGGACCGCGCGATTGGCGCTACGCCCTGCTCTTCAAGCGCATCGTGACCGCCGCGCCGGCTCCGATCGGCGTCGGCCCCGAGCTGCAGGAAGCATCGTCGTAGGATGAACCGCGGTGCGGGGGGTTATGGCGGGCCGCACCATCAGATGTAGCCCGCAACATGCGGCGCATGTCGCATGTGCAGTGACAAGCCCAGGGCGGCCATGTGTGCGCTGTCGCGGCCGAGTATCTCCTCGGCGAGCGGCAGGAATTCGCTTTCCTCGAAGCGGGCATGCGCGATGTACGCCTGCACCAGCCTCATCGTCGCGCCTTTCTCGAGGTCCGCGGGCTTGCCGCGCGCAATCGCCTCGACCGCGTGACGGCTGCGCCTCCACAGGTCCTCGATCTGCCGGTGCTCCTGGGTCAGTCGCCGCGTCAGTGCCTTGACCTTCTGCTGCTCCGCACCCGGTCGCGCCCAGCGCAGCACGGCCGGAAAGAGCTCGCTCTCCTCGTCGCCATGATGCGCCAGCACGCCGCTCTCGAACAATGCCACGGTCGCCGCGGCGACCTGCCGTGAACGCTGCGCGGCGGCAACCAGCGCCGGCAGTGCCGAGAAGGTGCGCAGTTGTTCGACAATGCCGTCATGGCACCGGCTGAACGCTTCCAGCGATCGCGCCGGATCGACCGGAATGCCGCTCAAGCCTGCGGGATCCGCATGCTGCGAAGTGGTGGGGAACATGGCCCGTCTCCAACGCCTGCTGCCCGAATCGCCGGATGCCGCCGCGGGCAGGTGGCAGCGGCATGCAGCCACTATAGGAGCAGGCGCGGCAACCGGTCTTGATGCGCATCAAGGAAGGTCGAATCGACCCGCAGAATCGGCGCCGCGGATTCGACGGCGGTATCACGCGGCTATGGGTCAGGATGCGCTGCCGGTGGCGGCCGACCACAGCAGCCGCAGCGCGAGCCCGGTCAGGATGAGCTTGAACGAGACCTCGAACACCCGCTCCGGCAGGCGCGACAGGATATGCGCCCCTGCCTGGGTGCCGAGCTGGCCGGCGAACAGCATGGCGACGATCATCGCCAGCCATTCCGAGAAGGCGAAGCCGAGGACGCCGAACGCCAGCACCTTGGCCGCATGCTGCACCACCATGCAGGCGGAATGGGTCGCGACCACGCCGAGCTTGCCCATGCGCTTGACGTCCCAGAAGGCAGCCACCATCGGGCCGGTCGCCCCGACGAACATGGTGCAGAAGCTGGCACCCGCGCCGACCAGCAGGAAGGCGCGATCCGGGACCGCCCGGGCGGAGAGCCGGGGGCCCCAGACGGTCCAGAGGATGAAGACGCCGAGGATGATCTGCAGGGTTGCAGTCGGCAGCGCCACCAGCGCCAGGCTGGCGGCGGCGACCCCGAGGAACGTGCCGACGCTGAACCAGCCCAGCATCGAATGCTGGACGTTCTTGCGCAGGGTCACCACGCGGCCGGCGTTCGAGCCCGCCTGGACGACGCCATGAATCGGCAGCACGATGGCCGGCGGCAGTACCGCCAGCAGCACGGCCAGCATGGCCACGCCGCCGCCGATGCCGAAGGCCGCGGAAATGGCCGCGGTGATGAAGGATGCAGCGATCAGGGCCGCGGCCCAGCCGGCGCCCAGGCCGTCGGGAAGAAGGAGTTCCAATTCGGGAGGCAGGCGCGCTCGGCGCCATCGGGGGAGTTGGGAAGGCCCGCTATTGTGCTGCGACGGCGCGAAGTTGTCCCTCAGTGTCGCTCAAGCATCGCCGACCAGTTGCGTGATCTTCCCGGTGCCGCCGCAGTTGCCGCAGTCGCCCTGGTCGGCCGTCCGGCCGGTGCCGCCGCAGGCGGGGCATATCGCCTCGCCGCTCTGCGGCGTGCCGGGCGGGACCTCGTCGCCAGGATTGCGACCACCCGGCCGGATGCTGCCGGACTCAGGGTCTGCAGTTGCCGACCGGGGTCCGGATGTCGCTGCCATGAAGTACTCCCGATGCTTTGCCACCTTCGCCGACGACCAGGCGCCGTGTTGCCCGCCCGACCGTCCGCGCCCCTGCCGGCGGGGCAATGCGCATTCCCGAACGGGGCCAGCCTGAGTCGCCCCGTCATCGAACGCCCAACCGTGCCGCGCTGGCGCCGCCCTCAGGCGGCAGGGCCTGCGGCGGCTCCTGCAGCATCGACTTCGTCCGGCGATGGCCTGGGGGCGACCGGCCGGACGTAGCTGGCCACGAACCGCCGCGACGAGCCGTCGGCGAAGCGAACTTCGACCTCGTCGATGCTGGCCTGTTCGACCCGGCCCGTGCCATAGCGCGGCACCCGCACCTCGTCCTGCGGTTGCCAGCGGATCTGCCCGGAGCCTGCCGGCTCCAGTTGCGCATAGCCGGGCCGCTGGTGGCCCGGCGGCGGGTCCTGCGCGCCGCGCGATGCAGCTGCGCCAGGCGCTTCCGCGGTGGCGGTGGCGGAGGCAGCGGCCTGGATCCGCAAGCAGTTGTCGCAGGCACCGCAGCGATCGCCCCCGAAGGGCAAGGGCTCGTCGAAGTACTCGAGCAGCACCCGCCAGCGGCAAAAGCCGGTCTGCGCATAGAAGACCATCCGCTCGAGCGATTCGTGATCGCGGTCGGCACGCTCCTCGTACTCCGCCGCCAGGCGCTCGAACAGCGCGGCATCGGCCACGCGGCTGCCGCCCTGGCGTCCGGATCGCGCGGCGACCGGCTGCCAGGCTCGCTTGCGATCGGCCCGGGCAAGGCGGTTGTCGCGAAGCAGGTGCAGCGCCACCGACGCCCGTTGCCGGCCCATGCCGGGCAGGCGTTCGGCCAGCGTCGTCACTGCAAGCGCTTCGCCGCTGTCGACGAGCGCCGAATAGACCCGCTGCAGGTCCGCGGCAGTGGGATAGCGGCGCGCGAGGAAGAACTGCTGGACCCGGCGGTCGCGGCGGTCGAACAGCAGCACGCAATCGGCCTTCCTGCCGTCGCGCCCGGCACGACCCGCCTCCTGGTAATACGCTTCGAGGCTGCCGGTCATCTGGTAGTGCAGGACGAAGCAGAGGTCGGCCTTGTCGATGCCCATGCCGAATGCATTGGTAGCCACCATCACGCGCGCCTCGCCGCTCATGAAGCGGTCCTGGTTGGCGCTGCGTTCGGCTTTCGGCAGGCGGCCGTGGTAGCAGGTGACCGACTCGCCGCGACCCTGCAGCGCCGCATGCAACTCGGTGCAGGCCTTGACCGTGGCGGTATAGACGATGCCGCTACCCTCGGCGCGCCGCACCGCCTCGACCGCCCGCTCGAGCTTCTCCTCGTCGTTGACGCACTGGACGACCTGCAACCTGAGGTTCGGCCGGTACATGCCGGTATCCACCACCTGCAGATCCTTGCGGCCGAGTTGGCGGACGATGTCCTCGACGACCTCCGGCGGCGCGGTCGCGGTCAGGGCAAGCAGCGGCGGGTTGCCCAGCGACTGCAGCGCGCTGCCGATCTCCAGGAAGGCCGGCCGGAAGTCATGGCCCCATTGCGAGATGCAGTGGGCCTCGTCGACGACGAAAAGCGCGATTCGCCGCGCCGCGAGCGCGGCGACGAACGCCGGTTCGGCCAGGCGTTCGGGCGTCGCGAAGAGGATCTCGCTGCGGCCGGCCACCACCCGCTCGAGCGATGCCTCCTGTTCGGCACGCGGCACCGTGCTGTTGAACTGCTCCGCCACGACGCCGGCATCGAGCAGCTTGGCAACCTGATCCTTCATCAGCGCGATGAGCGGCGACACCACGACGGTGACGCCGTCGAGATGCAGCGCCGGCAGCTGGTAGCAAAGCGACTTGCCGGCACCGGTGGGCATGATCGCGAGAGTGTCCTTGCCGGCGAGCGCGCGGGCGATCACGTCCTCCTGGCCCTCCCGCAAGCGGCGAATGCCGAACTTGTCCTGCAGCGTGCGCCGGACGGCAGCCGGCAATGTCATGTTCTTCATCCGCCGCGCCAAGCAAGCGCGGTACCCGGATGGAGGGCCCGGATCTTGCCTGCAGCGGCATGACCGGCGGATGGGGCCCAATTAGCCAGCGCGGCGCGCTTCGCCACCTCGCCGACGACCCGGACCATCGGAGCCATCCATGTGGAACATCGCCAAGCAGGCGGCCTACTCCTGGCTGGATGACTATGCGCCGAGCATGGGTGCCGCCCTCGCCTACTACACCGTGTTCTCGATCGCGCCGCTGCTGCTGATCGTGGTCTCGATCGCCGGGCTGGTCTTCGGCAAGGAAGCATCGGAAGGACACCTGGTGGCGCAACTCCAGACCTTGACGGGCGAGCAGGCGGCCCAGGCCTTGCAGGATCTCCTGCGCAGCGTCGACCGGCCGGCACCGAGCACCTTCGCCGCGCTGAGCGGTGGCGCGGTGCTGCTGGTGGGCGCGACCACTGTCTTCGCGGAGCTGCAGGATTCGCTCGACCGGATCTGGCGCGCGCCGGCGCGAGGCACCAGCGGGCTGTGGAACCTGGTGCGCGCCAGGCTCCTGTCGTTCGGCATGATCCTGGGAATCGGGTTCCTGATGATCGTCTCGCTGATCGCCAGCGCCGCCCTTGCCGCGCTGGGCAGCTGGTGGAACCCGGCATTCGGCGACTGGGCAAAGCTGGCCGCCGCGTTCAACACGGTTCTCGGCATCGGCTTCCTGACCTTGTCGTTCGCGCTCATCTATAGGATCATCCCGCGCGTGCCCATCCGTTGGGGCGACGTCTGGCTCGGCGCGGCGCTGACGGCGCTGCTGTTCAGCTTCGGGAAGCTGCTGATCGGCCTCTACATCGGCAGGAGCACCTTCACCTCCACCTTCGGCGCCGCGGCGTCGTTCGCCGTGCTGCTGGTCTGGGTCTACTACGCGGCGCAAATCTTCCTGCTCGGCGCGGAGTTCACCTGCATCTATGCCTACACCTACGGCTCCCTCAAGGGCAAGGTCAGGCCGCGACTGGGGCCCCTGCAAGCCGCACCGGAACACGAGGCCTCAGGTATGACGCTTGCAAACCGCGCCCCATGCACGACAGGGACCAGCACGACGCCAGCCGAGACCACCTGCGCGCCGACGACCCTGACGCCGTCGCCGACTGCCTCATCGTCGGTGCGGGACCGGCCGGACTGACCGCCGCGCTCTATCTGCGCCGCTTCCATCGCCGCGTGTTCATTGCCGATGCCGGCGGCAGCCGGGCACGGCACATCGAACGCTCACACAACTTCCCCGGCTTTCCGGATGGCATTCCCGGCCCCGAGCTGCTGGCGCGGCTGCGACGGCAGGTAGCCGACGTCGGTGCGACGGTTGCGCAGGCCGAGGTTCGCGCCATCGAGCCGCGACAAGGCGGCGGCTTCACCGCCCTGGCGGACAGCCGCGCCATCCATGCCCGCACCATCCTGCTGGCATGCGGCGTGGCAGACCAGGCGCCGATCGTTCCCGGCATCGAGGCTATCGTCAGGCAGGGCCTGTTGCGGCAATGCCCGATCTGCGACGGCCATGAGCACACCGGCCAGCGCATCGCGGTGCTCGGCGACGGACGCCATGCACAGCGCGAAGCCCTCTTCGTCGCGCACTTCAGTCGCCCGGTAAGCCTGGTCGGCATGAGCCAGGGGCGGTGGACCGCCTCCCCGGACGAGGAATTTCGCCAGGCCCTCGAGGACGGCCGGATCCGCCGCCTCGCCTCTCCGCTGGCGGAGCTTCGCCTGCAGGAATCTGCAGCCCGCAGCGACAGCGCCGCGGCGCGCTGCGTGCGCCTGTTCCTGCGCGACGGCAGCACGCACGACGTCGACGTGCTGTACGCGGCGTTGGGCTGCCGCCCGCGTTCGGGGCTCGCAGCCTCCCTGGGTGTCGCCGTCGATGATGCCGGCCAAGTGGTGGTCGACGGCCGCTGCGCGACCAACGTGCACGGGGTCTATGCCGCCGGCGACCTGGTCGATGCGCTCGACCAGCTGGCGGTGGCGATCGGGCACGGCGCGATCGCGGCAACCGCAATCCACAATGCCTGTCGCCGGCTGCCCGCGGCCGGATGAAGGATGACCCGCGGATGAGTACCCGTGGATCGACCAACGAACCGGCTAGTGAGCCGGCTGTTGGGCCGGCTGCTCGTGGACGCGAGGGCTGGGCTGCGCGCCGCGAACCCTGATCTCGGTGATGGCCTGCTGTCCGGCGATCAGCGCTTCCGCCACGCTGGGGAACAGCCGGTCGGATCGGTCGACTCGAACGATCTCCTCGGCACTTGCAAACACCACAACCCATTGCCACTGGTGTTTCCCGGCCGGCTCGGTGGTGAGGGCCATCCGGATCTCGTGATCTTCCATGACGCGCTCCTCCTGCTGCCCGCAAACCATCTTGGGCTTGGCGGGCGAGGCGGGCAAGTGAGCGAATGTGACGCTGATCTCGCCATCGAAAACAGTTGTGAGCGCCACCGCGATTCGGCTTCCGATATCGGCGCCGAGCCGTAGGCATACCAATTGCTCACGGCCAGCGACGCATCGGGAGTAACTCAATGGATCTCGAAAAGAAGAACGAATCGACCTGCTATGCCAGCAAGCTCTACCAGGCAGTGCTGTCGCTCAAGCCCGGCGACCTGAGTGCCGCGCATCAGGTCCACCGCATGGCCAAGGCGCTCGCCCTGGTCGAAATGATGTCGGGCCGCACCCAGTCGGCGGTAGATGCGCTCGGCAATCGGCAGGCTCACTGAACGGGCCCCCACCAGGCATCGTTACCCATCGCCGTAGCCCTCAGGGCAGGTCTGCCCCGGCATCGCCCGCCGCGCGTCCGGCCTCGTCGACCCGCGGGCCGTCGAGCGCCTGGCTCAGCGGCACCGGCACATCATCGCCGGCCGCCCGCTTGCGGAACAGAGCCGCGCGGGCCAGCAGCAAGGTGGTGATGGGCACGGTGATGGAGAGCAGGACCACGATCAGCCAGGTGTGTATCACGAGCCCGCCCTGCAATACCGAAAAATAAAGCAGAGAGGCGGCGCAGGCGCACCAGGTGGCGAGCGTCGCGCCCAGCGCCGGCGGATGCATCCGCTGGAAGAAGCTCCTCAGCCGGGTGATGCCCAACGCTCCGGTCAGCGCCATCAGCCCGCTCAGCACCAGCAGCAGCGAGACCAGCAGTTCCACCCAATAGGGCACCAGCTGCGGAGCGGTCATTCGATCACCTCGCCACGCAGCAGGAACTTGGCCAGGGCGCTGGAGCTGACGAAGCCGAAGAGCGCTATCAGCAGCGCCGCCTCGAAATACATGTCGCTGGAATAGCGCAGGCCGACGACCAGGATCACCAGCATGCCCAGGATGTAGAGATAGTCGAGCGCCAGGATCCGGTCCTGCGCCGAGGGGCCCAGCAGCAGGCGCGACAGGGTCAGCATCATGCCCAGGACATAGCAGCCGAGGGCGAACAGGATGGCCCAAGCCAGCGTCGAACTCATTCAAAGATCTCCATCAGCGGCCGCTCGTAGCGTTCCTTGAAGTAGCGCACGTAGGCGTCCTCGTCGTCGACGTCGAACAGGTGCAGCAGCAGCACGCTGCGATCCATCGACAGCTCCGACCACACCGTACCGGGCACCACCGTGGTGATCATGGCGAGCGCCGCCAGGCCATTGGCGTCGCGTAGCTGCAGCGGAATGCGCACGAAGACCGATCGCGGCGGCCGGCTGCGCGAGCGCCAGACACCCCGTGCCACCTGCAGGTTGGAGACGATGACGTCCTTGCCCACCTGCAGGGTCAGCAGCAGCGCTCGCGGCAGGTTGTGAAAGGTCGCCGGCGAGGGCCGCAGCGATGCCGACCACAGCGGGCCCAGGATGCCCAGCAGGAAGCCGATCAGCAAATCGCCCGGTGCCAGCGACTGGTTCAGCACCAGCCACAGGCCGAAGAGGACCAGCGACAGGTAGGGCGCGGGAAACAGACGCTTCATCCGCCCTCCTGCGACTGGCCAGGCTTGGGCACCGGCCGGGTGGACAATACCGACGAGATATAGTCGGCCGGCGCATAGAGCCCGTAGGCCGTCTCCTGGAGATAGCGCACCACCGGATCCGCACGCATCGTCAGGACGACGCAGATGGCGATCATGAAGCCGATCGGCAGGCCCTCGACCATGCGCACGCGCGGTGGCGGACGATCCTCGGGATAGGCCCAGAAGTAGCGGATGCCCGAGCGCGACAGCGCGATGGTCGAGGCCAGGCCCGACACGATCAGCAGCACCAGCAGGGTCCAACCTCCCGGGCCCAGCGGCGGGGCTTCCAGGCTCCCCGGCCCGAGCGGGTTCAGCAGCGACGACAGCATCAGGATCTTGCCGACGAAGCCCGACAGCGGCGGCAGGCCGGCGATCAGCAGCGTGCAGGCGATGAAGCTCAGGCCGAGGAATGCCATGGCGGCCGGGATCGCCCGGCCGATCACCGCCTCCTGTTCCTCGTCGAGGTTGGTGCCGTCCGGATACATGTCCTCTGTCAGGAAGGGCACGTAGTCCCCTTCGTCGAGCGGCGCGGTCAGGGCGTCGAGCCGGGTCCGGTCGATCAGTTCGACGAGCAGGAAGATGGCGCCGGCGCCGAGCGTCGAGCTGAGCAGGTAGTAGAGCGCCCCGCCGGTGAGCGACGGCTGGCCGAAGCCGATGACGGTCAGCAGGGTGCCGGAGGAAACGATGATGCTGTAGCTGGCCAGGCGACCCAGCTGCCGGCTCGCCAGCAGGCCGATGGTGCCGAAGGCCAGGGTGGCCAGCCCGCCCACTACCAGCGCATCCATGCCGTAGCCGCTCGATGCGCCGGAGTCGTGGAACATCAGGGTCCAGACCCGCAGTACCGCGTAGACCCCTACCTTGGTCATGATGGCGAACAACGCGGCCACCGGCGCTCCGGCCGCCGAATAGGCCGGTGCCAGCCAGAAGTTGAGCGGCCACATGCCGGCCTTGGCGAGAAAGGCGACCACCAGGATGGCAGCACCGGCGTGCAGCAGTCCGCGGTCGGCATCGGCGACCTCGCGCACCTTCATGGCGAGATCGGCCATGTTCAGCGTCCCGGTGACGCCGTAGATGAGCGCCGCGCCGATCAGGAAGAGCGACGAGGCGATCAGGTTGATCGCGATGTAGTGCAGGCCCGCCCTCACCCGCGGCGAGCCGGAGGCGTGCAGCAGCAATCCATAGGAGGCGGAGAGCAGGACCTCGAAGAACACGAACAGGTTGAACAGGTCGGCGGTGAGGAAGGCGCCGTTGAGGCCCATCAGCTGGATCTGGAACAGCGGATGGAAATGCACGCCCGCGCGGTCCCAGCGGGCCATCGCGAACATGATCGAGCCGAGCCCCAGGATGCTGGTCAGCAGCACCATCATCGCCGACAGCCGATCGAGGACCAGCACGATGCCGAATGGCGTCTGCCAGTTGGCCGGCAGGTAGATCCCGACGGCGCCAACGCCGGACAGCCCGCCGGGGGCAACGTCCTCGTGCACCCAGTAGACCAGCAGCAAGGCGACGCCCAGGCCGATGACGGTCGAGAGAATGTTCACCAGCGCCTTGAGGCGGCGGCGCTTCTCGCCCAGGATCAGCATGACCGCGGCGCTGACCAGCGGCAGCAGGACCGGCGCCGCGATCACATGCGCGCGGCCGCTGCCGAGGTAGTCGGCGACCTGGATCGCGATGGCGCCGAAGTCGTTCATTCGGCGTCGCCATCCCCGTCGACGTGATCGGTGCCCGACAGCCCGCGCGACGCAAGCAGCACCACCAGGAACATGGCGATGTTGGCGAAGCCGATCACGATGGCGGTGAGGGCCAGGGCCTGCGGCATCGGATCGGTGTAGTTCACCAGGTCCTGCGCCAGGCCCTGGACGATGATCGGCTCCTTGTCGATGGCCAGCCTGCCCATGCAGAAGATGAACAGGTTGACGCCGTAGGACACCAGCGACAGGCCGATGATCACCTGGTAGGTGCGCGGCCGCAGCAGCAGCCAGACACCCGAGCCGGTGAGCACGCCGATGGCGATCGCCATTATGGCTTCCAAGCGCGCTCCCGTTCGAGGTGGCGGACCAGTCGGATCATCAGACAAGCTCCTCGCCGGCCACCAGCGCCCGCGGATCCGGATCCTCGGGCCCTTCGACTGCGGCGGGCTTGGCCAGGCGCGCCGGCCGCCGGCTGCGCAACGACTGGTGGGCCAGCGCCGTGAGGATCAGCATGGTGGAGCCGACCACCACGGCGAAGATGCCGATGTCGAAGAACATCGCGCTCGGCAGATGCGCCTCGCCGAACACCGGCAGCCGGAAATGCGCCGTGTGGCTGGTGAGGAAGGGATAGCCGACCAGCACGGCACCGAGGCCGGTGGCCACCGCCAGCAGCTGGCCGACCGCGATCCAGCGCGGCGGACGCAGCTTCATGTGAGCCTCCACCCACAAGGTTCCGGCCACCATGTACTGGACGATGAAGCCGATCGACACCACCAGTCCGGCGATGAAGCCACCGCCCGGCTCGTTGTGGCCGCGCAGCAGCAGGTAGATGGCGATCACCCACGACACCGGCAGCACCAGCCGCACCAGCACCGCCGGCACCAGCAGGTAGCCGATGGCCGTGTCGTGCGCCGCCCGCGGGTTGATCAGGTCGGTGACGACATGCTCCGGGAAGCCGCGCTGCTGGCGCGGCTGCTCGATGCTCTCGCGCGGCGGACGAAAACGCCGCAGCAGCGCATAGACCGTCAGGGCGACCGCCGACAGCACCGTGACCTCGCCAAGGGTGTCGAAACCCCGGAAATCCACCAGCATCACGTTCACCACGTTGGTACCCCCGCCTTCCGGCAAGGCATTGGCGAGGAAGAACGGCGAAATGCTCTGGGGGAAGTCCCGGGTCAGGATCGCGTAGGTGAAGGCCGCGAGGCCGCAGCCGGACAGCACCGCGATGACGAAGTCGCGCAGCCGCCGGGCGCGCGCCCCCAGGCTGCGACGGCGCGGATCGTCGGCCAGCTCGATGCGCTTGGGCAGCCAGCGCAAGCCCCGCAGCAGCAGGATGGTGGTGACGATCTCCACCGTCAGCTGGGTGAGCGCCAGGTCGGGCGCCGAGAACCAGACGAAGGTCACGCAGGTGACCAGGCCGGCGCCGCCGGCCAGGATCAGCGCCGCGAGGCGGTGGTACTTCGCCTGCCAGGCGGCCGCCACGGCGCAGGCCATGCCGACCACCCAGAGGAAGCCGAACTCGATCGCCAGCGGCAGCGGCTCGCGGCCTGCCGGCGCCAGCGCCAGCCAGCTGAAGGGCGCCGCCGCCGCGACGAAGGTGACGCCGATCAGGCACAGGACCTGGATCTGCAGCCGGTCGGTGCCGACCAGCCGCAATGCGCGACGGCCGAAGACGCCGATGCCGACCAGCGTCCAATGGAAGAAGCGCCTGCCGTCGAGCAGGTGGATCAACGGCGGCCGGTCGAACCGGCCCTGCTTGAGCCGGCGGCGCAGCAGCAGGTAGAGCACGAGTCCCCCGCCCATGGCGAACAGGCTCATCAGCATGGGCGCGTTCAGCCCATGCCAGACAGCGAGGCTGTAATCCGGCAGCGTGCCACCCACCACCGGGCTGGCCGCTGCGTCGAGGAACCTGCGCACCGAAACCTCGGGAAAGATCCCGACCACGAGGCAGGCGAGCACCAGCAGGTCCACCGGCACGCGCACCAGCCGCGACGGCTCGTGGGGCTGGCGCGGCAGGTCGGTCGCCAACGGACCGAAGAACACGTCGACGGTGAACCGCAGGGCATAGGCGACGCCGAAGACGCCGAAGACCGCGGCGATCAGCGGCAGCGCGATCTCGATCCATGGCGCGGCGGTGATGTACACCGTCTCGGCGAAGAACATCTCCTTCGACAGGAAGCCGTTGAGCAGCGGCACGCCGGCCATGGCGGCGCTGGCCACCATGGCGAGGGTGCCGGTGATGGGCATCACCTGGAAGAGTCCGTTGAGCCGGCCGATGTCCCGGGTCCCGCTCTCGTGATCGATGATCCCCGCGGCCATGAACAGCGACGCCTTGAAGGTTGCATGGTTCATGATGTGGAAGACCGCCGCTACTGCCGCCATCGGGCTGTTCATGCCCAGCAGCAGCGTGATCAGCCCGAGGTGGCTGATGGTGGAATACGCCAGCAACCCCTTGAGGTCGTTCTGGAACATCGCGGCATAGGCGCCCAGCACCAGCGTGATGGCGCCGGCGCCACCGACCAGCCAGAACCACTCGTCGGTATCCGAAAGGACTGGCCAGAGCCTGGCCATCAGGAACACGCCCGCCTTGACCATGGTGGCCGAATGCAGGTAGGCGGAGACCGGCGTGGGCGCGGCCATCGCGTGCGGCAACCAGAAATGGAACGGGAACTGGGCGCTCTTGGTGAGCGTGCCGAGCAGCACCAGCACCAGCACCAGCGTGTAATGGGGATGCGCGCGGATGACGTTGCCCGACTCGAGCACCGCGTCGAGCTCGTAGCTGCCGACGATCTGGCCGATCACGAGCATGCCCGCGAGCAGGCACAGGCCGCCGCTGCCGGTGACGAGCAGTGCCATCCGGGCACCGCGCCGGGCATCCTGGCGATGGTGCCAGTAGCCGATCAG
>JAEZQX010000468.1 GCA_023441105.1 Pseudomonadota bacterium
GGCGCCGCCTGAGGCCGGGCAAAGCCCGATCCTCGGCGGCTGCTGTGTGGGGCGGTGAGTGGTGCGCCGGATGAGGCCGGGTTTGGCTGAGTGGCACCCGATGCTCTCATTTGCTCAGTCACGATCATGAGCAACCGGTTGTCCACGGTGCCGGGCGGCGCATGCGACGCCGACCGGCGCGTTGGGCAACCTCAATGCCGAGATCCTCTCCCCGTGCTCCTCCCCCGCGTCGCAGCTGCAGTTCAGTGCCGAGCGATGACGATCGATGGCCGGTGTGATCCCGCCGGATTGGACTTCGCTGGCGTCAGCCGAGCTCCCACTTGAGGGTAATTTCGGCGTTCAGCAGCTTCGAGACCGGGCAGCCGCTCTTGGCGCGCTCGGCGAGTTGGCCGAAGGCCTCGCGCTCGATGTTCGGCACCTTGGCTTGCAGCGTCAGGTCCGAGCGGGTGATGGCGAAGCCGTCGCCGATCTTCTCCAGGGTGACGACCGCCGTCGTCTCCAGGCGTTCGGCGGTGAAGCCGGCCTGCTCGAGCTGGACGGCGAGGGCCATCGAGAAACAGCCGGAATGGGCCGCAGCGATGATCTCCTCGGGGTTGGTGCCCTTCTCGCCTTCGAAGCGCTTGCTGAAGGAAATCGCGGCATCGCCGAGCACCCCGCTGGGGGTTTCGAAGGTGCCCTTGCCTTTCTTGCCGGAGCCTTCCCAGACGGTCGTGGCCTTGTTGCTGGTCTTCATCCGATTGCTCCTTCTTGCTTGCAGGAATCGCTACAGTACCGGCTATTTCCCCTTGCGCGCCAGTTCGGCCTCATCGAGACCGGTGCCGAGTCCGGCATCGTCGGCGTCGACCGCCTGATCGAAGCCGACATCCTCGCCGGCTCCCTGTTCGCGTCCGACCCCGGCGCGGTCGCCGGTGCCGAAGCGGTCGGAATCGCTGACCAGTTCCTCCGGCGAGGTTGCCGAACCCACGGCGACATCGGAGCCGGAATCGGTGCTGTCGCTGGGTCCGAGCGTGCCGGTATCGGCGCGGCTCACCGAGGTGCCGCTGCCTTCGTCGACGTTGTCGGGATCGAGGGTGCTTCCTCCTGCCATGGCGTTCTCCTGTCCGTATTGAATCCTTCGACTAGCAAGGCACATGCCCCCGGCCTGGCCCGCCGAAGGGCCTGATCGATGCTCCTTCCAGAGCCGGATGACCAGATCCGAAGCCGAGTCGTGGGATGCCGCATGTTGCGGCGCGCTATGATTGGGCATTGAAACCTTCGGCCAGCCATTGATCCATGCCAGACGGATTTCAGCGAGAAACCGCCTTCGCGAAGCAGCCGGTGCGCGGCCGGCTGCTGCCTGCCCGCCGCCTCCTGCTGCCGGTCGCGCTCGTCCTGGCGCTCGCGGGCTGCGCGGCGCAGCTGCCACCGGTGAGCGAGGCGCCGCCGCCCCGGCAACCGACCCCGGCCGAGAAGGGCATGAAGCCGCTCTCCGGCGCCGAGGTCAGGGAGATCCTCAACAAGGCCCGCTATCGCTGGCAGGGCGCTCAGGGCGCGACCGGCACGGCGATCACCTCCGGCGACGGACGGGTCCGGGTCATGTGGGAGACCGGTGCCGTCAACGGCCGGATCCGCTTCAATGAAACCGGCTACTGCTCGCGCTTCGAAGGCGTGCGCAACGGCATGGAGGACTGCTACCGGCTCTATCGCACCGGGCCGCGCGATTTCACGGTCGTGCGCCAGGATGGAACGCCCAGCGGGACCATCGCGCTGCTCGATTGACGCGCATCGATGTCGTCGCCCGCCCCGATGCCTCGCCACATCCTGCACACCCGCTCTATCGAGCTGCAGGGGTTCATCCGCGACGACGGCCTGTTCGAGCTCGAGGCGCGCCTGACCGACACGAAGTCCTACGACAGCCGGCGCTTCCCGGATGCAACGCTGCCGGCCGGCGAGCCCTTGCACGACATGGTCGTGCGCATGACCTTCGACGACGAGCTGCTGATCAGCGAGTTCAGCGCCACCATGGCCGCCACCCCGTACGACGGCTGTCGCGAGGCGGAGCCGAACTTTGGCGCGCTGGTGGGCCTGCGCATCCAGCCGGGCTTCCTGCGCGAGGCCAACCGCCGGGTGGCCGGCGTCAAGGGCTGTACGCACGTGCGCGAGTTGTTGCAGCAGATCGCCACCACCGCCTACCAGACGGTGGTCGGCGTGCGCCTGCAAAAGCAGGCCGAGACCGGGACCCAGCCGTCCGGCAAGCCGGGCCTGCTCGACACCTGCGCCGGCTACCGCGCCGACGGCGACTGGGTGCGCATCCGCTGGCCTGACTACTACCGGCCGCGCGCGGCGGCACTGGCCAGCGGCGAGGACGTCGCCACGGCAGGCGACGCCGGCGGGGAGCGGCGTCCCTGAGGGCTGGCGGCCCCCAAGGCATGGTGCTTGCCAAGGCGGCCGCATGACAGCAATGCCACCCTTCCCGATGACCCCGGCGCCGACCGATCCCGGCGATGCCGAGGGCGACCACGCCGCGGCGGACCACGACCGGCTCGGCGCCACGACCGGACAGGTCCCGGGCGCCGCCACCGGACCGGTCGTCTTCCTGCATTGCGCCGGCACCGAGCGGCTGCATCGCCACGAGCTGGTCAGCAAGAGCGCGCTGGCCGAGGCCGTCGCGCGGCTTGTCGGGCGGGCCTATGGCGGGCATTTCCGCGACGACTTCGCCTATGCCGGCGCGCCGTTCTTCGTGCCGAGCGAGACGCTGACCGCGGCCGAGGCAGCCCGCTTCGGCATCCGCGAGGCCAGCGAGCTGTTCGGCGGCGTGGTGCCGCAGGCCTTCGTCGGCACCAAGGTGATCACCCACGGGCTGGCGGCGCCGGATGCGGCCGCACCGGAAGGCTGGCAGCCCCGGTTCGGCGAGCGGGTGGCCGATGTCGTGCTGCCCGGATTCACCGCCTTCGATCCGGCCAGCGCCAGGCAGGCGGGCGGCCGGCTGTTGCAGTCCGGCTCGGTGCGCCTGAAGCGACCGGACGGGGTGGGCGGACGCGGGCAACTGGTGATCCGCGACCGGCGCCAGCTGGAGGAAGCACTGGCCGCGGTCGATCCGGCGCAACTCGCCGGCGAGGGGGTGGTGCTGGAAGCCAACCTGTTCGATGTCCGCACCTTCAGCGTCGGCCAGGCGAGCCTTGGCGGCATCCTGATCAGTTACTGCGGCACGCAGCGACTGACCCGCGCCAACGACGGCAGCCAGGTCTATGGCGGCTCCGAGCTGCTGGTGGCCCGCGGCGGCTGGGACGATCTGCTGGCGCTGCAACTGGCGCCGCAGACCCGCATCGCCATCGACCAGGCGCGCACCTACCACGAGGCGGCACAGGACTGCTTCGCCGGCATGTTCGCCACCCGCAGCAATTACGACGTCGCCCAGGGCTACGATGAAGCCGGAACCGGCCGCTCCGGCGTGCTCGAGCAGTCGTGGCGCATCGGCGGCGCGACCGGCGCGGAGGTGGCCGCCATCGGCGCCTTCCTGGCCGACCCCACGCTGCGCTCGATCGGCGCCTCCACCACCGAGCTGTATGGCGAGTACGGCGAGCTGCCCGACGATGCGGTGATCTACTTCCAGGGCGACGACGACGTCGTCGGGCCGCTCGTCAAGTATGCGCGGCTGCACCCGCGCGGCACCGACGATGACCATCCGTGAGAAGCGCACCACCTTCGAGGTCCATGGCGACCGGATCTGCGCCACCATCGTCGCGCCGCAGACGCTGCTGCCCGGCATCCTGTTCGTGCACGGCTGGGGGGGCAGCCAGGCGCGCTACCTGGAACGGGCCCGGGAGATCGCGGAGCTCGGCTGCGTCTGCCTGACGTTCGACCTCACCGGTCACGCCGGCACCGCCACCCGCTTCGAGACCGTCACCCGCGACAACAACCTGCAGGACGCGCTCGCCGCCTACGACCTGCTGGTCGCGCAGCCGAACGTCGATCCCGGCCAGATCGCGGTGGTGGGCAGCAGCTATGGCGGCTACCTGGCAGCCCTGCTGACCGCCATACGGCCGGTGCAATGGCTGGCGCTGCGCGTGCCGGCGCTTTATGTCGACTCCGGCTGGGAAATCCCGAAACTGCAACTGCGCAAGGAGCAGGATCTCGATGCCTACCGGCAGACGATCATCGCCGCGGAGAAGAACCGTGCACTGCTGGCCTGCTCGCAATTCGCCGGCGACGTGCTGCTGGTGCAGTCAGAATCGGACCACCTGATCCCGCCCGCAGTCATATCCAACTATCGCGAGGCCTGTGTCCATGCACGCTCGCTCACCTACCGCATGATGCGCGGTGCCGACCATGGACTGACCGAGGAGCCGATGCGCCAGGCCTACACCGCGCTGCTCTTCAACTGGCTGCGCGAAATGGTTTTCGGGATGCAGAAGGCCACCGCGGCGGCGCCGATGGCGGCCGCGCGCGGCTGATCAGCCGGCCGGATAGAAGGGCGCCGCAACCTCGTCGTCCCGCCGCCGCGAGCGGGCGATGGCCGCTGCAGCCAGGCCGAGGCCGAAGGCGACGAAGCCCGCCGCCATCGCCGGGCGCGACAGCCGCAGTTCGAAACCCGGCGTCAGCCGCCGCGGCGTGATGGTGTAGTCGATGGCGCAGGCCGCCGCGGCCGTGCCCAGGCCGGCCGCGAGCGCGGCCGACGGCGAGCTTTCTGCCCAGTCGCCGGCCAGACGCTCGTAGAGCACCGCCCAGAAGAACGCCGATGCATGATGGGTGGCGAAGCCGACCCCGGTATGCCGCAACGACACCTCGTCGGTGATGGCCCGCTGGTCGCCCCACAACCAGTGACTGGTGCTGTTGAGGGCCGCGGGCGCATGGCCGGCCTCGACCTTGGAGGCGACGCCCAGCGCCAGGGTCGACAGGAAGCTCGCCGCACCGCCGCTCACGACGGCATCCTTCAGTGCCTGATCCCAGGGTTTCATCGATTCCTCCAGAGGCTCGCGTTGGCGAAAGCCTCCGTCCGCAACGGCTGTGCCCGCGGGGCCGGTTAGCATAGTGGCCTGTCATCGAGCCTGCGTCACCTGGACAACCGACCCTCCCATCCCGCCGCGAAACCGGCGCCGCTGCCGCCGCTCGCCGGCGTCCTGCTGCTGCTCCTGGTCGCGACCGTCTTTGCCAGCAATCACGTCGCCGCCCGGCTGGCCTTCGACGATGGCACCAGCGTCGCCGCCGCGGTGGCCATCCGCTCGGTGACGACGGTCGTGGTGGTGCTGTGCCTGCTGCGCGCCACCGG
This sequence comes from Pseudomonadota bacterium, assembly GCA_023441105.1. The sequence continues at coordinate 5,249 of JAEZQX010000468.1, forward strand.
CTCCTCGCTGCGTCTGCCGCGCAAGACGCTCGGTCGGGGCATCCTGATCGGCCTGCTGCTGAGCGTGCAGAGCTACTGCCTGTATGCGGCCGTGGCCCGGCTGCCGGTGGCGCTCGCGCTGCTGACCTTCAATACCTTCCCAATCCTGCTGGCGGCGATTTCGTGGCTGCTCGGCGGCCCAGCGCCCGGGCGGCGAACCTTGATCGCGATGCCGGTGATCCTGCTCGGCCTCACCCTGGCGCTGAACGTGATGGGCATCGGCACGCCGGCGGCGACCGGCGGCAGCGCCGGCCTCGGCGAGCGCTGGTCGGAGATTTCGGCAGGCGTCGGTTTCGCCCTCTGCGCATCGAGCAGTTTCGCGCTGGCGCTCTATCTCACGACCCGCTGGCTCGGCGGCGTCGACGGCCGGCTGCGGGCGATGCTGACGATGGCAACGGTCGGCGCGGTGGTGCTGCTGGCAGGGTTGCTGGCGGGGCTTCTCGGCCTGGCCGGCGAGGGCGGTGCCGGCGCCGCCTTCGCCCTGCCGACCGGGCCGCGCGGCTGGCTCGGACTGGTCTTGCTGAGCCTGCTCTACACCACCGCCTTCACCACGCTGTTCGCGCTGCTGCCGCGGCTTGGCGCGGTGAACAACGCCCCAGTCCTCAACTTCGAGCCGATTGCCGCGCTGGTGCTGGCGTCGCAGATCCTCGGCCAGGAGGTACAGGCGATCCAGATCGCCGGTGCCCTGCTGGTGATCGGCGCCATCGTCTTCCTGACCACAGGCCCCCGCCGCTAGCCTCGCCGCGCTATAATCGTCGGTTCCGGACACTGCCAATCGGTCCGGACTGCGTTGCCTTGTGTTCGGTTCCGGTCGCGAAGCACTTTCGCGGGTCTCCTCAAAGAGTCTCCTGGTCCCCGCCACACCCGGCGCACCACCCTCCCTCCCTGTTTCGACTGCCATGATTGGTGTCACTCTGCTTGATCGCGGCCGTTCGGCCATGCGATCGGGGGACGGGCCGTCGCTGGAGCATTCCCACTTGAATCCCGAAGTTTCCCGCGAGTCGACTCGCGACGTTTCCCGTGAAGTTCCCCGCGAGGTCTCCCGCTTCGCCGGCCTCGGCCTCGCCGACAGCCTGCTGCGCGCCATCGCCGCCGCCGGTTACAGCACACCGACGCCGATCCAGGAGAAAGCCATCCCGGTGGTGCTGACCGGGCGTGACCTGCTGGCTGCCGCCCAGACCGGCACCGGCAAGACCGCCGGCTTCACGCTGCCGATCCTGCAACTCCTGATGAGCCGCCAGCCGGCCACCCGCAAGCCGGGCCAACCACGCTGCCTGATCCTCACGCCCACCCGCGAGCTCACTGCCCAGGTGGCGGAGTCGGTCGAAAAGTACGGCAAGGGCAGCCGCATCCGCTCGCTGGTGGTGTTCGGCGGCGTCAACATCAATCCTCAGATCCAGGCCCTGCGCTCGCCGCTGGACATCCTGGTCGCCACGCCCGGCCGCCTGCTCGACCACGTCTCGCAGCGCACCGTCGACCTGTCGGCGGTCGAGATCTTCGTGCTCGACGAGGCCGACCGCATGCTGGACATGGGCTTCATCCACGACATCCGGCGGGTGATCAAGCTGCTGCCGCAGAAGCGCCAGAACCTGCTCTTCTCGGCCACCTTCTCCGGCGAGATCCGGACGCTGGCGAAGAGCATGCTCGACAACCCGGCGGAGGTCGAGGTGGCGCCGCGCAACACCGCGTCCGAGCTGGTGACGCAGTCGGTGCACCTGGTCGCGAAGGCGCGCAAGCGGGCGCTGCTGTCGTACCTGATCGGCACCAACCGCTGGCGCCAGGTGCTGGTCTTCACCAAGACCAAGCATGGCGCCAACCGGCTCGCCGAGCAGCTCGGCAAGGACGGCATCGAGGCGATGGCGATCCACGGCAACAAGAGCCAGGGCGCGCGCACCCGGGCGCTGTCGCAGTTCAAGGACGGCTCGCTGCCGGTGCTGGTGGCGACCGACATCGCGGCGCGCGGGCTCGACATCGACGAGCTGCCGCACGTCGTCAACTACGAGCTGCCGCACGTGCCCGAAGACTATGTCCACCGCATTGGCCGGACCGGCCGGGCCGGGCGGGAGGGATTCGCCATCTCGCTGGTCGACGGCGAGGAAACCAAGCTGCTCACCGCCATCGAGCGCCTCATCAAGCGGCCGATCCAGCGCATCGAGGTGGAAGGCTTCACCGGTCTCGACGCGCGTCCTGGCGATGCCGAGCTGGCCTATG
>JAEZQX010000539.1 GCA_023441105.1 Pseudomonadota bacterium
GGGGACCCTTCTGCCCGCATCCACCAAGGGCGATGCCAGCGACGGCGAAGGCGGTGATTAGAATGAGGCGCATGTTCTCAGGCGGAGCAGTCTAGCATGGGCGAGCAGGGCTTCACGAAGCTGGCGGCGGAGGCGCTCGACCGCCTCGAGGCGGACATCGAACAGTCGGCCCTGGCCGCGGACGTGGACCTGGAATTGTCCAGGCAGGGCAATGTCATCGACATTGAATTCGAGGACGGCTCCAAGATGGTCATCAACAGCCATGAGGCGGCAGGCGAGCTCTGGGTTGCGGCCCGTGCCGGCGGCTATCACTTCAAGCCGACGGCAACCGGCGCCTGGATCGATGGCCGCAGCGGCCGCGAGCTACGGCCGCTGTTGGCGGAGCTGCTGTCGGCACAGGCCGGCACCCCGTTGGCTCTCGACTGAGCCGGGCGCGTCCCGTCGCGGGCGCCAGGGAGTGGCAGGCCTCAGAAGATCTGGTCGCGCACGCTTTGCGATTTCGGATCCGTGGACAGGCCGTCCTCGGTGACGCCCAGCGAACCGATGCCCTGGCCCGGTCCGGTCTCGTCCAGGTAGTACTCGCCGTTCACCTGCATGACGCCGTCGGGTACCGGCCGCGGCTTCTCCGGCACCTCCGGCAGCACCTCTTTCATGTAGTTGATCCACATCGGCAGCGAAAGCCCGCCGCCGGTTTCGCGCTCGCCGAGAGACCGCGGCTGGTCGTATCCCATCCAGGCGATGCCGGCGATGCCCGTGGCGTAGCCCGCGAACCAGGCATCGTGCGCATCGTTGGTGGTCCCGGTCTTGCCGGCCAGGTCGGCGCGCTTCAACGTCCTGGCTGCGGCGGTGGCGGTGCCGCGGCGCACGACTTCGCGCAGCAGTGAGTCCATGATGAAGGCGTTGCGCGCGTCGATCGCGCGGTTCTCCTCGTCGCCTGCCCGGGCCGGGTCCGCCGACGCGATGACCTTGCCGTTGCCGTCGGTGATCTTCTCGATCAGGTAGGGCTGGACCCGATAGCCGCCGTTGGCGAACACCGAGATGCCGCTGGCGAGCTGCCAGGGCGTCACGTTGCCGGCGCCGAGCGCCATCGTGAGATAGGCCGGGTTCTTCTCCGGCTGGAAGCCGAAGCGGCTGAGGTAGTCCTGCGCGTAGTCGACGCCAATGCTTTGCAGCAGCCGGATCGACACCATGTTCTTCGAGCGCGCCAGCGCGGTCCTGATGGTCATCGGACCTTCGTACTTGCCGTCGTAGTTCTTCGGCTCCCAGAGCTGGCCGCCGGTGGTGGCGGGATCGAGGATGATGGGGGCGTCGTTGACGATGGTGCTGGCCATGAAGCCTTTCTCCAGCGCCGCCGAATAGATGAACGGCTTGAACGCCGAGCCGGGCTGGCGGATGGACTGCGTCACGCGGTTGAACTTGCTGCGGTTGTAGTCGAAGCCGCCCACCAGGGCGCGCACGGCGCCATCCTGGGTGTCCATGCCGACGAACGCCGCCTCCACCTCCGGCGCCTGGGTGATCTCCCAGCCGTCGCTGCCTTCGGCGATGCGCACGATGGCGCCGGGCCGGATCTGCCGGTCGGACGCCGCCTTGGGGTTCAGCCAGCGGGCCACGAACTTGAGCCCGTCGCCGCCGATGTCGAAGGTGACGCCACGGCCGCGGGTGACGGTGACCGACTTGGGATCCGACTTGAGGACGACCGCGGCGAGCTGGTCTTCCAGGTCGCCTGCCTGGCCGATGGCGTCCTCGATGCGCTGCTCCAGCACCGCGGCGTTGCTGGTCATCTCGATGTAGGCTTCCGGGCCGCGATAGCCCTGCTTGCGGTCGTAGTCGATGACGGCCTTGCGCACGGCGGCGTTGGCCGCTCGCTGGTCCTTGGATCGAATGGTGGTGTAGACGTTGAGGCCGGTCGAGTAGGCCTCGTCCTTGAACATCTCGTAGGTCAGCTGGCGCGCCATCTCCGAGGCCCATTGCGCCCGCAGCGGCAGCGACCGCCGCTCCGGCATCACCTGCAGGTCCTCTTCCTTGGCGGCCTCGTAGGCCTGGTCGTCCAGATAACCCAGCTGGTGCATCCGCGACAGCACGTAGAGCTGGCGCTCCTTGGCGCGCTTCGGATTGACGATGGGGTTGTCGCGTGCCGGCGCCTTGGGCAGGCCGGCGAGCATCGCCATCTGCGCGACACTCAGCTGCTTGAGCGGCTTGCCGAAGTAGGTCTCGGCCGCCGCGCCAAAACCATAGGAGCGCTGGCCGAGGAAGATCTGGTTGGCGTAGATCTCCAGGATCTGGTCCTTGCTGAGCGCCTGCTCGATCTTCCAGGTGAGCAGCACCTCGTAGATCTTGCGGACGTAGCTGCGCTCACGGGTCAGGAAGAAGTTGCGGGCCAGCTGCATGGTGATGGTGCTGGCCCCCTGGGCGCGGCCGCCGGCCCGCAGGTTGGCGATGGCGGCGCGCAGGATGCCGGAGACATCCACCCCGGAATGCTCATAGAAGCTGTCGTCTTCCGCCGCCAGGATCGCCTGCGTCATCGGCTCGGGAAAGTCGGCGATGCGCACCACGCTGCGGCGCTCCTCGCCGAACTCGCCGATCAGCAGACCGTCGGCGGTATAGACGTGCATCGGCACCTTCGGCCGGTAGTCAGTCAGGACGGCAAGCGACGGCAGCCGGTCAGCGGTCAGCACCGCCGCGAGCAGCGCCGTCAGGATGCCGATCGCCACCAGGCCCAGCGGCACTGCGACCAGCCAGGCGACGATGCGGCCGGCGGACCACCGCTTGCGTCCGGCAGTCGGAGACCTTCTGGACGCGGACGCGGACCTGGCCGACGCTGAGCGAGTGGCACCGGACTTCGCGGCGGCTGCCGCTGGTTTGCTCTTCTCTTTTCGGTAGCTGTGGGGACCCGGAGGGGGCGTGTCTGCCTTCATATCTTCAGGGGCATCTTCCGGGCCTCGGGCCCGCGCTGGCGGCGTGAATACGCACTATACGCCGCGCACCTCGGGGTGGTTGACGGCAGACACTCCCGGAGGGCAGGAATGCGCCGTTCGACGTGCGTTTTCGACTGTCTTTCCGGCCGGCGCGACCAGTGGACAAAGGTCGACGATCAGCGGTTGTTGCAGGGAGTTCCTAAATTGGCAAAAAACTTTACAGTGGAGACGAGAAGTAAATGGTACTCGCAGCGGTCCTGCGAAGTTGACCTAAAGCACTAATTCTAAAGGCGTTTTTCCTCTTCTGAGGGGTCGTTTGTGGCACTAGGTCTTCCATCACTTTTCGCACGTGGACCCGCTCCGCTGCTTGGCATCGATTTTAGTGCCTCCAGCGTGAAGGTCGTCGAACTTGGCCCCGGCCGCCAGTCCGCCATGAGGCTGGAGCGCTACGCGATCGAGCCGATCGAGCGCGGCGCCATCGTCGACGGCAACGTCGAGAAACCCGAGGTCGTCGCCGACGCCCTGCTGCGAGCCCTGCGCAAGGCGGGTACCAAGACCAAGGCGGCGGCCCTCGCGCTGCCGTCGTCCTCGGTCATCACCAAGCGCATCACGTTGCCGGCCGGCATGCGTGACGACGACTACGAGATGCAGGTGGAGTCCGAGGCCAGCCAGTACATCCCGTTCGCGATCGAGGAGGTCAATCTCGACTTCCAGATCCTCGGCCCGTCGGCCACCTCGGCCGACGACGTCGACGTGCTGCTGGCCGCCTCCCGCAAGGAGAAGGTCGACGACCGTGTGGTCGTTGCCGAGATGGCCGGCCTCAAGCCGATGATCGTCGACGTCGAGCCATACGCCGCGCGCAGCTCCATCGACCACATCGTCAGCTACCTGCCCAACCATGGCGAAGGCCTGATCCTGGCGGTCTTCGACGTCGGCCAGATGTCGACCAGCCTGACGGTGGTGCTCAACGGTCAGACCATCTTCGAGCGCGAGCAGGCCTTCGGCGGCAACCAGCTGACCCAGGACATCGTGCGCCTCTACGGCCTGACACCGGAGGAGGCCGAGCTCAAGAAGCGCACCGGGGACCTGCCGGACAACTACGAGAAGGAGTTGCTGACGCCTTTCGTCGAGCAGGGCTCGACCGACATCAGCCGCTCGCTGCAGTTTTTCTTCACCTCGACGCCCTACACCCGCGTCGACCGGATCTTCCTGGCCGGCGGGGGCGCGGTGACGCCCGGGCTCATGGAGGCGGTGGCGCAGCGTACCCAGGTGCCGACCGAGGTGTTCAGCCCGTTCCAGGGCATGGAGATCTCCGGCAACGTCCGTGAGAAGCAGATGCGCCTGGATGCGCCGGCCATGCTGGTGAGCTGCGGCCTGGCGATGCGGAGGTTCGACGCATGATCAGGATCAACCTGCTGCCGCATCGCGAGATGCGGCGTGAACGCCGCAAGAAGGACTTCGTCGGCAGCATCGCCATCACGGCGCTGGCCGGTGGCGCGCTCGCCTTCGCCGGCGGGTTCATCATCAACCAGCAGATCGAGAACCAGTCGGCGCGCAATGCCTATGTCAAGGCCGCCATCGCCAAGCTCGACATCGAGATCGCCGAGATCAAGAACCTGGAGGAGGCGATCGCCTCGCTGCAGGCACGGCAGAAGGCGGTCGAGGACCTGCAGAGCGACCGCACGATCCCGGTGCACCTGTTCGACGAGCTGGTCAAGCTGATGCCGGAAGGCGTGTTCCTCGAGAAGCTGCAGCAGCAGGAGCTCAAGGTGACCCTGGCCGGCTTCGCCCAGTCCAACGAGCGGGTGGCCGAGCTGCTGCGCAATCTCTCGGATCACAGCGACTGGCTGGAGAAGCCGCAGCTCGACGAGATCAAGGAAGTCATGGTCAAGGATCCGGCGCCTGCCGGGCCGGCGGCCAAGAACGACATCCGTCGGGCCTATGAGTTCAAGCTCAACGTGCTGATCAAGCGCCGCACCCCCGAGGGCCAGGATGCGCCCGGCGCGGCCGCCATCCGCAGCGCGTCCAGTGGTGCCAGCCGCGGCGCCGTCAACGTAGCCGCCGCGGGCGCCGCCGGCGGGAGCGCACGATGAAGAACATCACGATCGATTTCGGCGCGATCACGCGCCAGTTCGAAGGCCTGCAAGGCCGCCATCCCGGCCTGTGGCCGGCCCTGCCCAAGACGCTGCTGCTGCTGGGCGTGCTGGCGTCGCTGCTGTTCGTCGGCTGGCTGGTGTACTGGCGCGGCCTGCTCGAGGAGCTCGAGACCGGCCAGCAGCAGGAGCTGCAACTGCGCGCCGAATATACCGACAAGGTCAAGAAGGCGGTGAACCTCGATGACCTGCGCAAGCAGAAGGTCCAGGTCGAGCAGTACGTCGGCGTGCTGGAGAAGCAGCTGCCGAGCCGGGCGGAGATGGATGCCTTGCTGACCGACATCAACCAGGCCGGCGTCGGCCGCGGCGCCCAGCTGCAGCTCTTCAAGCCGGGCCAGGTCCAGATCAAGGACTACTACGCCGAGCTGCCGATCACCGTCAAGGTGGTGGGCAACTACCACGACCTCGGCTCCTTCAGCAGCGACATCGCGAACCTGCCCCGCATCGTGACCCTGAACAACTTGACCATCATGCGCCAGAGCAAGACCAACCTCCTCGAGATGGATGCGACGGCGAAGACCTTCCGCTACCTGGACAAGGAAGAGATCGATGCCCAGCGCCAGGCTGCCGCCGCCGCCAAGAAGCCGGGAGCGAGGAAGTGATGAAGACTTTCGACAAGGGTAGCGCCGCGAAGCTGCGTCGACTGGCCGCCGCCACCGGGGTGGCGCTGGCCGCGATGATGCTCGCTGGATGTGCCGACGACGTCTCCGAGATCCAGGCCTGGATGGACGAGACCCGCGCCAACACGCCGCGCCGCAACGGCAAGATCCCCGAGCCGAAGCGCTTCGTGCCCTTCCGCTACGAGGCACGCAGCGACATCGATCCGTTTTCCAATGCCAAGCTGCAGGTGGCGCTGGCGCGTTTTTCCGACCGCAACAAGGGCGGCATCACGCCCGACCTCAACCGCCGCCGCGAGCCGCTGGAGTCGTTCCCGCTCGATACGATCCGCCTGGTGGGCCACCTGAACCGCGCGAGTACCGGTCCGGTCGCGCTGCTGGAGGCCGACAAGGTCATCTTCCAGGTCAAGGTGGGCAGCTATCTCGGCCAGCACTTCGGTCGTATCACGAAGATCTCGGAAACCGAAGTCGCTCTCAAGGAGCTCGTCCAGGACGCCGCCGGCGACTGGGTGGAGCGCGATACGTCGCTTGCGCTGCAAGAGGCAAAGAAATGAACAACCGTCCGAAGACGAGACATCCGATGCGCCTGATCAAGAACAGTATTGCCGTGGCTGCACTTACCCTCGGTGCCGCCGGCCCGATGCTGGTCTGGGCGCAGAGCAA
>JAEZQX010000051.1 GCA_023441105.1 Pseudomonadota bacterium
CATCGAGACCGACTACGCCTACGCCGACGCGATCATGGTGCACATGGTCAAGCGGCCGGACTTCTACGACGTGATCGTGACCGAGAACATGTTCGGCGACATCATCTCCGACCTCGGTGCGGTGAGCGTCGGCGGCATGGGCATGTCGCCGTCGGCGGAGCTGGGCGACAACAACGGCTTCTTCCAGGCCGCGCACGGCTCGGCGCCCGACATCGCCGGCCAGAACGTCGCCAACCCGATCGGCACCATCCTCGCGGGCGCCATGATGCTGAAGTGGCTGGGCGACCGCAAGGGCGACAACGCGCTGACGGAGGCGTCGACCCGCATCGAGCGGGCAGTGGAGGCGGTGATGGCCGAAGGCCGGGTGCTGCCGCGCGACGTCGGCGGCAAGTCGTCGACGACCGAGATCACCAAGGCGATCTGCAACGCACTGAGTTGAGTGGTCCGGACTGAAGGCCTGGATCAAGGGCCTGGATCAAGGGCCTGGATCTTGAAGGGCCTGGATCCAGGGGCCTGATGACAGGCCCTGAGGCGGCCCCAGACGCCGCCATTGCGTGAGCCGCTATCGGCTCGCTTTTCGAATCGAAGGTAGGGTGGAGGAGACATGGTTTCAGAAGTTCGGCGCGGCCTGATCGCAGGCGCCCTGGCAGTGGCATTCACGGCGGCTTGGGCACCCGGTGCCTTCGCCAACGACTATCCGACGCGGCCGATCACCATGCTGGTCCCGGCCGGTGCCGGCGGCACCAACGACGCCGTGGCGCGGATCGTGGGCGCAAAGCTGGCCGAGGTGCTGCAGGGCACGGTGGTGGTCGAGAACCGGCCCGGCGCCGGCGGCAACATCGGCACGGGCGCCGCCGCCAAGGGGCCGGCCGATGGCCACACGCTGGTGCTGAACATCTCCAGCACGATGGCGATCAATCCGGCGCTCTACAAGTCGGCGGGATTCGACCCGGTGAAGGACTTCACGCCCATCTGGCTGGTCGGCTCGGTGCCGAACGTCCTGGTGGTCAGTCCGTCGTTCCCGGCAAAGACCCTGCCGGAGCTGATCGCCCTGGCCAAGGCCAAGCCCCATGCCTACCAGTTCGGCTCGGCCGGCAACGGCACGCTGCCGCACCTGATGGGCGAGATGCTCAACTCGTACGCCGACATCGAGCTGCAGCACATTCCTTATCGCGCCATCGCCGCGGCGCTCACCGACGTGATCGGCGGCGAGATCTCGATGGCGTTCGCCACGCCGGCGGCCGTTCTCGGGCACATCAAGCTGAACCGCCTGGTGCCGCTGGGCGTGAGCAGTGCCACTCCCACGCCGAGCCTGCCGGACGTGCCGCCGATCGCCAATACGCTGCCCGGCTTCGGCGGCACGCTCTGGCTTGCGCTCTTCGCGCCGAAGGGACTGCCGCCGGAGATCGACCAGAAGCTCCAGGCGGCGATGAAGCAGGTGCTGGAATCGCCGGATGCGCGCGAGAAGCTGACCACCGCCGGTGTCGAGATCGCCAACGGGACGCCGGCGGAGCTGGCGAAACTGCTGGAAGAGGATCTTGGCCGCTGGGCCAAGATCGTGAAGCAGTCCGGGGCGAAAGTTGATTGAGAAAACCCCCCTTGGCGCGCTTCGCGCGCCTACCCCCCTTATCGAAGCGCTGCGCGCTTCAACAAGGGGGGCGCCGCGAGCGGCCGGGCAAAGCCCGTTCCGCCGCGGCTGCTGGACTTGGCTTGCTGCAGGCGGTGCGCGCAGGCTGCGCTGCGGAAGCAGGACCGGGAAGCGCTGAGGAGCCGGAATGGCCGTTCCAATCACGCGCATCATCGATGCGCACCACCACCTGTGGGACCTGAAGCTCAACTACTACCCGTGGTTGAGCGACAAGGTGGGTCCGCGGATGTACGGCGACTACGCCGCCATCCGCAAGGACTACCTGCTCGACGATTTCAAGGCCGACATCGGTGAGCTGCCGGTGGTCGCCTCGGTCCATGTGCAGGCCGAGCACGACCATACCGATCCGCTGCGCGAGACGCGCTGGCTGCAGTCGGTGGCGGATGCGCCCGGCAGCGGCGGTTTCCCGCATGCGATCGTCGCCTTCGAGGACCTGACCGGTCCGCCGCAGGCGGTCGCCGCGCGGATCGATGCGCATGCGCAATCAAGCAACCTGCGCGGCATCCGCCAGATGGTGCACCAATGCCTGGTGCCGGCGATGGGCCTGCCCACCGACTACCTGGCCGACGCGCAGTGGTGTGCCAACGTCGGGCTGCTCGCCCGCCATCGGCTGTCCTTCGACCTGCAGATCCTGGCGCCGCAGGCCGAGGCGGCGGCCCGGCTGGCCGGGCAGCATCCCGACCTGTCGTTCGTGCTGGTCCATATCGGGCAGCCGCGCGACCAGAGCCCGGCCGGCTTCGAGGCGTGGCATGGCGCCTTGCGCCGCCTGGCGCAGCTGCCCAACGTCTCGATCAAGCTGTCCGGCTTCGGCATGTTCGATACCGACTGGACGCTGGCCAGCCTGCGGCGCCTGGTCCTGCCCGCCATCGATTGCTTCGGGCCGTCGCGCTGTATGTTTGCCAGCAACTTCCCGGTCGACAAGCTGATGCGCAGCTATGCCGCGCTCTGGCAGGCCTACGACGACATCACCGCTTCCTTCAGTGCGGCCGAGCGGGCAGCCCTGTTCCACGACACCGCCGCCCGCACCTACCGCATCGGCACGCAGTAGATGCAGACCCACTCAACCACAGGAGACAGCCTCATGGACCACAAACGTCGCCGCATCACCCTCGGCATGGCCGCGGCCGGAACCGTCGGTGCGGCCAGCATCGCCGGGGTTCCCTTCGCCCGCGCGCAGGCGCCGATCAAGCTGAGCCTCGGGCACAACTCGCCGCCGTCGAGCCCGAAGGGTCTCGGCGCGAGCAAGTTCGCCGAGCTGGTCGGCGCCAAGTCGGACGGCCGGATCAACATCCAGGTGTCGCCGTCGGAGCAGCTCGGCAACGAGAACTCGCAGATGGGCGCGCTGCGCGTGGGCTCGCAGGATCTCGGCAGCCTCGGCCAGGGCGCCATGCTGTCGATCGTGCCGGAAGTGGCCACGCTGGGCCTGCCGTTCCTGTATTCGACGATGCCCAAGGCCTGGGAGGCGCTCGACGGCCCGATCGGCCAGGAGCTCGCCAAGAAGATGGACGACAAGGGCCTGGTGTTCCTCGCCTGGTGGTGCAACGGCATCCGCCAGACCAGCAACAGCAAGCGGCCGATCACCAAGCCGGAGGACTTCAAGGGCCTGAAGATCCGCACGCCGCTCGACCCGACCACCGTGGACACCTTCGCCGCCATGGGCGCGAGCCCGCAGCAGATCAGCTACGGCGAGCTCTACATGGCCCTGCAGCAGGGCGTGGTCGACGGCCAGGAGAATCCGCTCGCCAACATCTACACCGCGAAGCTCTACGAGGTGCAGAAGTTCATCTCCTTCACCAACCACAAGTACGAGCCCACCGGCCTGATCATGAGCGCGACCTCCTGGAAACGGCTCAAGCCGGCGGACCACGAGATCCTGCGGGCGGCGGCCAAGGAAGCCACCGAGTACCAGCGCAAGGTGAGCTTCGATTCGGAGCAGAAGTTCCTCGAGGAGTTCAAGAAGATGCCGTCGGTGGCGCTGAACGAGGTCGACCTCGAGCCGTTCCGCAAGGCGACCGAAGGCGTGTGGGACGCCTGGGAGAAGAAGCCGGTGGGCGAGTTCGTCAAGCGCCTGCGTGCTAGCCGGGCTTGATGAAAGCGATGGTGGTGAGAGCTGCGGAGGCTCTCGAGCGCGGCGTCGAGGCAGTCTGCGACTTCCTGGTCGCCGCCGGCGGCATCGGCCTGACTGTGATCCTGGCCACGGTGGTGGTGCTGCGCTACGGCTTCGAATCCGGCATCGCGGCCAGCGTCGAGATCACCGAGCTGTCGTTCGCGGTCTTCGTGATGGCGGGCATCGCGCTGGCCGCGCGGCACGGCGCGCACGTCACCACCCGCTTGTCCCTCACCTTGCTGCAGGGGCGGGCGCGGCTGGCACTGGCGCTGATCATCCACGTGGCGACCGTGGCGGTCTACCTGCTCCTGGCCTGGTACACGTGGCAGAACGCGCTCATCGCCCATGACCAGCACACGCCGGTGCTGGAGATCCCCTACAGCGTCGGCTACGGGACGCTCGCCATCGGCCTGGTGCTGATCAGCCTCAGCAGCCTGGTGGCGATCGTCAAGCTGACCCTGGGCGGGGCGGAGGTGCCGCTGGAAGCCGCCGAACTGGAAGGAAGCGCAACATGAGCCTCGTCGTCGGCGTCGTCTTCGCGCTGCTGCTGGCGCTGTCGTTTCCGGTGGCGCATGCGCTGATCATCGGCGCGACCGTCGGCGTGCTGAGCTCGGACCATCTGTCGCCGTTCGGCATCATCCAGCAGCTCTACCTGCCCACCCAGAGCTACCCGATGATCGCGATCCCGATGTTCGTGATCGCCGGCCACCTGATGATGAGCGGCAAGCTCGGCAACTATCTGATCGAGTTCGCCACCGACCTGGTGTCGCGATTCAGGGGCGGGCACGCGCAGGTGAGCGTGCTCGGCTCGACGCTGTTCGGCGGCGTCTCGGGCTCGGCAGTCGCCGATGCCACCGCGCTCGGCGGAGTGCTGATCCCGTGGCAGATCCGGATGGGCTATCCGCGTGCCTTCTGCGGCGCCACCATCGCCGCCGCCTCCACCATCGACATCCTGATCCCGCCGTCGATCCCGCTGATCCTGTTCGCGCTGGTGTCGGACGCCTCCATCGGTGCGTTGTTCCTGGCCGGCATCGTGCCGGGGCTGCTGCTGGCAGTCGGCTTCCTGGCGGTGTGCAACATCAGCGCGCGGCTGCGCGGCTTTCCCTACGACCGGCAGCCGATGTCGTGGGCCAAGCTGGCGAGTCGGGCGCTGTATGCGATGCCGGCGCTGCTGATGCCGGTGTTCGTGCTGATCGGGTTGCGCTTCGGCGTCGCGACGCCGACCGAGATCAGCACCCTGGCGGTGATCTACGCGCTACTGGCATCCGCCCTGGTCTACCGCGACCTCAACTGGGCCAGGGTCAAGTCGTCGCTGCGCTCTGCCGGCATGGCGACCGGCGTGGTGATGCTGCTGATCATGGCATCGACCGCGGTCGGCTGGATGCTGACGCTGGAGCAGGTGCCGGCGCGCTTCCTCGAATGGGCGCAGGGCAGCTTCACGACCCAGTTCTCGATCCTGATGCTGATGAACATCGTGATGCTGGTGGTCGGCATGTTCATCGACCTGCCGGCGGCGATCCTGCTGCTGGGGCCGCTGTTCGTGCCGTTGGCGCAGGCCTACGGCATCGACCTGGTCCAGCTCGGCATCGTGATGGTGGTCAACCTCGCGATCGGGCTCTACACGCCGCCGGTGGGCGCAACGCTGATCATCGGCAGCATGATCTCGCGGGCGCCGATCGGCCATACGGTGCGCGAGCTGCTGCCGTTCTACGCCGTCGGGCTGCTGGTGCTGGCGATGATGAGTTATCTCCCGGCACTGACCATTCACTAAGCGATTCATTGAACGATTCACCGAGCAATTCACCGAGCAATTCACCGACGGCCGGCAACCGGAAGCACACATGGATCCATTCGAGAAGCGGCCGATCGCCCGCACCCGGCTGATGGCGCCGCGCCTCGGCTTCGGCGCCGGCACCCTCGGCGATCCGTTCGACGTCATTCCCGAGCACCAGGCCGACCTGACGCTGGAGTCGGCCTTTGCCGCCGGCATCGACTACTTCGACACCGCGCCGTGGTACGGCAACGGCAAGAGCGAGCAGCGGGTGGGGCGGGTGCTGCAGACCAAGGACCGCAACGCGTTCAAGGTGTCGACCAAGGTCGGCCGCGTCTACCGCCGGCCCGACGACGTCCGCACCTTCAGCCAGTCGCGCTGGCTGGGCGGGCTGCCGTTCGACCTGCGCTTCGACTACAGCCGCGACGGCATCTTCCGCTCGTACGAGCAGAGCCTGCTGCGCCTGGGCCTCAACAAGGTCGATGCGCTGGTGGTCCACGACCTCGACTTCAAGCATCACAAGGTCGAGGAGACGGTGGCGCAGCACCTGTCGCGGCTTGATGAGGGCGGCGGCCATGCGGCGCTGCAGGAGCTCAAGCGCAACGGCGACATCGATGCGATCGGCGTCGGCATCAACCATGTCGGCATGATCCCGCGCTTCCTGGCGCGCTTCGAGGTGGACTTCTTCCTGGTGGCCATGCCGTACAGCCTGGTCGACCAGGACGCGCTCGACGAGGAGCTGCCGCTTTGCGAGGAGAAGGGCGCGTCGGTGGTGATCGGCGCGCCGTTCGCGAGCGGGATCCTGGCGGCAGGGATGGGCGGAGCGAATCGTGCGCCCGCCGCCGCGCCGCCGGCCCGCTACGGTTACCAGCCGCCGGACGAGCGGGTCACGACCAAGGTGCGCGCCATCCGCGACATCTGCGAGCGCCACCAGGTGCCGCTCGGCGCCGCGGCGCTGCAGTTTCCGTTCGGGCACCCGAGCGTGCGGATGGTGATCCCCGGCCCCAATTCGGCAGGGCAGGTTCGCAGCAACCTCGCCTGGATGCGCACGCCGATTCCCGCCGACCTCTGGGCGGAGCTCAAGCAGGCCGGGCTGCTGCGGGCGGATGCGCCGGTGCCTGACGGTGCGGGGGGCTGAGACGGCTCCGCTGGCCGCCAGGACGGGCAGGGCTGCGGCCGCGACTTCCGCAAGGGGTCCGGCGAAGCGCAAGACCGTGCGCGACGCGGCGAGCCAGGATGCTGCGGTGGAAGCCGTCGGCAAGCCGCAGGCCGGTTCGCTGGTGGCGCGGGCCTACGACTGGCTCAAGGACGAGATCATGTCCGACCGCCTGGCGGCCGGCCAGACCATCGATGACCGCGAGATCGCGGCGCAGCTTGGCCTGAGCCGCACGCCGGTCCGCGAAGCGATCCAGATGCTGCGCGTCGAAGGCTTCGTCGAGGTCATGCCCCGCAGAGGTACGCGGGTCGCGCAGATCACGCTCGAGGACCTGCGCGAGGTCTACCAGGCGATCACCGCGCTGGAGGTGGAGTCGGTGGTCCTGGCCGCTGCGCGCAAGCCGAGCGAGCAGGAGCTCGCGCCGCTGCGCAAGGCGGTCAGCGACATGATCGGGGCGCGACCCGGCGCGGATCCGACGCGCTGGATCAAGTGCGACGAGCGCTTTCACCGCGGGCTGCTGACCCTGTCGGGCAACCGCCGCATCGAGCAGGTGGGGCTGGGACTACGGGACTACGCGCAGCGGGCGCACATCGTCGCGTCGAGGCTGCGCCCCATTCCGGCGGCGTCCGAGCAGGCGCACGGGGAGCTGCTCGACCTGATCGCCGCCGGCAAGGTCGAGGCCGCTAGAAAGCGCCACTCCGAGCAGCGGCGGAACGGCGAGATCGCGTTGATTGGGGCGATGGAGCGGGCAGGAATCCGGGCGTTGTAGCGCCGGCTGCCGCCGGGCGCCGGCGTCGCGGCCAGCCCGAGGCCTGGGGGCCATAGAGCTGCGCCACCTCCATGGGGCACGGGCCTCCGCCATCCTCGATCTCGACGCCGGTGTTCTCCAGCACCCGGGCAAGCATGGCGTAGGTGCCGACGAGCACCAGGAGCTCCATCGTCTGCTCCATTCCCAGCGAATCGACGACCCGGTCCCGAAGCTCCGTCTCGGCCTGGGTCTGCCGGACGACCTGCTCGACGAACCGGAGCACCAGGACCTCCGTCGCCGAGAAGCCGGCATCGGTGGCTGCTTCCGCGTCGACCGCGGTGGCGTCCATGCGAGCCGCATCGAGCCCGACCGCCGCGCCGATCTTGCGGTGCTGATGAACCTCGTAGGCGGAACCGCACAGATGGCCGACGCGCAGGATGGCCAGCTCGCGCAGCTTCGGCGGCAGGCTGCTCTCGTGCAGCAGGGCGCGCGTGAGCTCCAACACGCCTGGAAGCGTGGAGGGCGCATGCGAAAGCATGCGGTACATGTTGCGCTGCGGGCGTGCGGCCAGCAGCAACTTCGCATCCGACGACAGACTGTGGTGATTCGGGTATTGAAGCTTCGATGTCATTTGAGCCTTCTCCCGTTATTATGAAAGCGTAACAATGCATCGCCGGGTTCGTACACTCCATTCTTTCAATCCACCGTTCACTTCTCCTTCATGAAGCTATCTGCTCGCCTGTTGGAGGCGTTCCTGGCGTTGGAGGAAACGCGGCGATTCGTCGTGGCGGCAAGCCGCTGCCATGTGTCGCCGTCAGCGTTCAGTCAGATGATCGGTCGCCTGGAGAAGGAAGTGGGCGCGCGATTGTTCGACCGGAGCGCGCGGCAGGTCCTGCTGACCGCCGAAGGAGAATTGTTCGCAGCCGGCGCGCGGAGAATCGCTGCGGAGATGGCGGCCTCCATCAGTCAGATCCGCGACCGGACCGCGCTGCGCATGGGCAGTGTCACCCTTGCAGCGCCGGCGTCGCTGTCCTCCGCCTGGTTGCCGGAACTGCTGGGTCAATTCCGAGCGCAGCATCCAAACCTCGTCCTCAAGCTGCACGACGTCCTTCCCGACCGGTGCCTGGATTTCGTCCTGAATGGGCAGGCGGATTTCTGCGTCAACAGCCAGCCGGGGAACGAGCTCGAATTCGAATCGTCCCTGCTGTTCTACGAGCGGTACTACCTGATCTGCCGCAGCGACGATCCGCTTGCTTCCGAGCGCGAGGTGAGCCTCCGCCGGCTCAAGGGCCGCGACTACATCAAGACGTGCAGCGTCTGGCGCCAACTGCAGGGGCTGCTGACACGCGCAGGCGTGAGAGACACCGGTCTCCAGGTCGAACAGTTCGGGACGGTGGCCGGCCTGGTGCTGGGGGGATTCGGTATCGGCGTCGTGCCGCGGCTGGCCCTGCCGCTGTGCGTGCGGCCGGGTGTCATGGCGGTGCCGATCAAGGAACGTGCGGTGATCCGTCCGGTCTACCTGGTGAAGCGCCGCGACCGGAGCTTGTCGCTGGCCGCGCAGGCGCTTTGGGAATACCTGGCAAAGCGCAGCGATGAGTTTGCGGCGACAGCCGGGGAAGAACGGGGCGTGGTGCCGGGACCGGCCTATGCGAGGGCGGATCAGGGGAGATAATGGTGCGCTAGCGCCGGCGGTGCCGGATCATGAACTTCGCGGCGAGGAAGTGCGTCTGGATCAATGACTCGGCCCAGGTGGCGTCGCGAGCGGTGAATGCATCGATCAGATCTTCATAGCGCGCGATGCCATGTCGCCAGGCCAGCGGATCGAAGGCGAAGTGGGCGCGGTGGATCATCGGCAGGTAGGCCGTCTGCTCCAGCAGTTGCATCAGCCAGGTATTGCCCGAGGCGTTGAAGATGACCCGGTGAAACGCGTTGTTCACCCGCGCGGCCTCGGTCAGTCCATCGTCATCGCGCTGCTCGGCGACCTTGGCAAGTTGCCTGATCAATGCCCTCAGCTCTTCGATCTCGTCCTTGCTGATCCGAGCAGCAGCGAGCCGTGCCGCCATTCCGGCGAGTTCGCTGCGGACGTCGATCAAATCCGACAAGGCTTCCTCCGACCACTCCACCACCTTCGCGCCCTGGTTGGGGACGAAGGTGACGAACCCGTCCGCGGCCAGGCGGCGTAGCGCCTCGCGGATAGGCGTCCGGCTGACGCTGATCTCCGACGCCAGGATGTGCTCGACCAGGTGGCTGGAGGGCGGCAACGCACCCGCGAGGATCCGGGCGCGGATGTAGTCGTAGGCCTTGGCTGCCGATTTCGCGAGGCTCGTGCCGTTGCCCGCCGTGCTCTCCGGCGCGGCCGCCCCCGCGCCGTCACCTTCATCGGATGTCCTGCGTCGCTTCGCCATGCTGAACAGTCCCCCTTTCGAATCCCGCCAGGCGGCGAGACGTCTCAGCCGGAACGCTAGCACGCACCTTTGACAGCACCGGAATTGTATACTATTGTCCGTCAAAGACGCCTGCGCAGGGCCTTTGCTGGCGATGTTGTATACCGGGAGAAGGGATGAGTTATCGAGTTGGTGTAGACATCGGAGGCACGTTCACGGACTTCGTGCTGATCGACGACGACCAGAGGACGATCGCAGTCCACAAGCGCCTGACGACGCCGTCGGATCCTTCCGTCGCAGTGCTGGAGGGGATCGACCAGTTGCTGCTGGAGTCCGGCGTCAAGATCGCTGCCCTAGACGGCATCATCCACGGTTCGACCCTGGTCACCAACGCAGTCATCGAACGCAAGGGCGCGCCGATCGGCATGCTGGTAACCCAGGGCTTCAAGGACGTCCTGGATGTCGCCAGGGAGCAGCGCTACGACCTGTACCAGCTCGACATCCGTTATCCGCAGCCGATGGTCTCGCGGGCCAACCGTTTCGAGATCCCGGAGCGGATCCGGCATGACGGATCCGTGGAAACCGCGCTCGACGAGAAGTCGGTCCGTCGCGCCGTGGATGTCCTCGTCAACGAGCACAAGATCGAGGCGCTGGCGATCTGCTTCCTGCAGTCGTTCGTGAATGCCGCGCACGAGGACAAGGCGCGGCAGATCGTCGCACAGGCCTACCCCGGGCTCTACATCTCGACGTCTGCCGACGTGCTGCCGTACGCGCGCGAATACGAACGCTGGACGACCACCGCGATCAATTGCTTCACCCAGCCGATGGTGGATCGCTACCTCAGCAACCTGGAGGCGGGTGTCGCCAGGCGCGGCTTCAAGGGCTCGCTGCTGATCATGACGTCCAGCGGCGGCACGGTGACGCCGGCCACGGCCCGGCGCTATCCGGTCAGGATGCTCGAGTCGGGTCCTGCTGCCGGCGTGCTGATGTCCGCCCATCACGGCCGGACGCTGCAGATCCAGAACATCCTGTCCTTCGACATGGGTGGCACCACCGCCAAGGGCGCGATCATCCGCAACGGCGAGCCGGAGCGGTCCTACGAGATCGAAGTGGCGCGGGTCCATGAGTTCCGCGCCGGCAGCGGCCTTCCGGTCAGGGTTCCGGTGGTCGACATGATCGAGATCGGCGCGGGCGGCGGCAGCATCGCCGAGATCGACGAGCGCGGCCTGATCCGTGTCGGCCCCCGCAGTGCCGGCGCCGCGCCCGGCCCCGCCTGCTACGGCCGCGGCGGCGAGAAGCCCACCTTGACCGATGCGACGCTGGTGCTTGGCTACTACGATCCGGCGTTCTTCCTGGGCGGCAAGATGTCGCTCGATACCGACGCCGCCGCCAATGCGATCCGCAAGACCATTGCCGAGCCACTGGGGCTCGACGTGGCCCGGGCGGCCTGGGGCATCCACGAGATCATCAACGAGGACGTGGCCCGCGCCTTCAGGGTGCATGCCAGCGAGATCGGCTTCGACTACCGCTCGGGCACGATGATCGGGTTCGGCGGCTCGGGTCCCGCCCACGCCTTGCGCATCGCCCGGAAGCTGCGCATTCCGCGCGTCGTGCTGCCGGTCGCCTCCGGGGTGATGTCGGCGCTCGGGATGCTGGTCAGCCCGCTGTCGTTCCAGCTGGCGCGCAGCCATCTCGCGCTGCTGACCGACATCGGCAGCGAGGAGTTCCGCCGCGGTTTCGAGAAGCTCGAGAAGGAGGCTTCCTCCTTCCTGCTCGATGCCGGTGTCGCGCGCGACGACATCCGCGTGGTGCGGCGACTCGACTTGCGTTACTACGGGCAGGGCTACGAGATCGAGGTGACGCTGCCTTCGACGGGGACGCTCGAGCAGGTGTTCCAGGAGCTGCCGAAGCGCTTTGCCGAGCAGTATTCGGCGATCTTCTCGCTCAGCTATCTCAACGAGCCGGTCGAGATCGTCAACTGGAAGGTGGAGGTCTGGGGACCGAACCCGAAGACGGAGAACTACCGGCTTACCGGTATCGCCGACTCGGGCAATGCCCGGAAAGGCTCGCGGCGAGCCTATTTCCCCGAGGCGGGTGGCTATGTGGACTGTCCCGTCTACGACCGCTATTCGCTCGCGGCCGGCGCGCCGATCACCGGGCCGGCGATTATCGAGGAGCGCGAATCCACCTGCGTGGTCGGCGTGGGCGATGTCGTGTCGCTCGACGAACGCGGCAACCTGTTCGCTCGCATCAACATGGACGAAGCCAAAGCATGAATGCCAACTCACCCGTTTCAGCGCCAGCCCGCCAGCAGGGCGGCTTCGACGCCGTCAGCCTCGGAATCATGTGGGACCGCCTGGTGTCCATCGCGAACGAGGTCGTCGAGGTGCTGGTCAGGACCTCCTTCTCCACCATCGTGCGGGAGAACTACGACCTGGCCTGCATGCTGTTCGACGCCGACGGCAGGATCCTCGCGCAGGGAACCTTCAGCCAGCCGGTGTTCATCGGCACCGGGCCGCAGACGATGCGCAAGATCCTCGAGAAGTTCCCGCCGGAAACGCTGCGGCCCGGCGACGTGCTGTTCACCAACGACGCCTGGATCGGCACCGGTCACCTGTGGGACGTCAACGTGGTCAAGCCCGTGTTCCGGGGCGACAGCATCGTCGGCTACACCTTGAGCATCAGCCACCTGCCGGATATCGGCGGCCGCGGCATGTCGGCCGAGAACGCCGACATCTACGAGGAAGGCCTGCAGATCCCGATCTGCAAGCTCTTTCGCGAGGGTGTGCGCAACGAGGAGCTCATCGACCTGATCCGCCAGAACGTGCGCGTCAGCGAGCAGGTGCTCGGAGACCTGATGGCCAACGTCGCCTGCACCGATGTCGGCGCCCGGCTGTTGCTCGAGTTCATGCAGGAATACGGGCTCGATGACCTGCGGCCGCTTGCCCAGGCCATCCTCGGGCAGTCGGAGCAGGCGATGCGGGCGCAGATCGCCGCCATCCCCGACGGGATCTATTCCAACCGCATCCAGGTGGAGGCGTTCGGCGCACCCGTCACGCTCGCGGCCAAGGTCACCATCGCCGGCGACCGGCTGCTGATCGACTATGCCGGGACCAGCGGGCAGATTCGCGCCGGCGTGAACGTGCCGCTGTGCTACACGCGGGCCATGAGCTGCTACGCGGTCAAGTGCCTCACGATTCCGAACATCCCGAACAACGAGGGGTCGGTCACGCCGGTGGAGCTGATCGCTCCGGAGGGCTGCATCCTCAATGCCCAGTATCCCGCCGCGACCGGCGCCCGCTTGCTGGTGGGCCATTTCGTGGCGCCGCTCATCTTCGGTGCCTTCGCCGAGGCGCTGCCCGATCGCATCCAGGCGGATCCCGGCATGCTCAACGGGATGAACGTCGTCGGTCGCCGCAATGACGACCGCTCGTTCTCCACGCTGTTCTTCTCGTCCGGTGCGCTCGGCGGCATGAAGGGGCTGGACGGCCAGTCGGCCGCCGCCGCGCCGGCGAACATGAAGACCATGCCGGCGGAGATCTGGGAAGGCCTGACGCACCTGACGCTCGTCGAGCGTCGCCTGCGTCCCGATTCCGGCGGTCCCGGCGAGTATCGCGGCGGGCTGGGCCAGACGCTGGTCCTGCGCAACGACACCGCCTCGCCTGCCTATATCGCCTTGCTAGGCTCGCGCACCGAATTTCCCGCCAAGGGCTATGCCGGTGGCGGCGATGCCGCTCCGCGCCGCTTCATCCTCAACGGCAAGACGGTGCATCCCAAGGGCCGCTATGTGCTGCAGCCGGGCGAGAAGATCGTCATCGAGGATTCGGGCGGCGGCGGCTACGGCGACCCGCGCAGGCGCCCCCGCGAGAAGGTCCTGGCGGACGTGGAGGCCGGATTCGTGTCGCTTAAGGCCGCCGGGGATCGGTACGGCCTGGTCAGCTGAAGCGGCAGTTCCCGACGATCTTCCCGAGGCTCAATCGAGGTCGCGCACCGGCACGGCCTCGATGAGCTGGACGAGCCAGGCCGGTATCTCGCCCTTGGCGTTGCTGTCGGCCATCGACGCTTCACGCGCCTGCACCGCCCGGCCTTTCTCGATCGCCTCCTGGATCCTGGCGGCGGGGATGGCAACCACCCCATCGCGATCCCCCACCAGCGCATCCCCGGGCAGGATCGGAAGCTCTCCCAGCGTCACCGCGACGCCGATCTCGCCGGGTCCGGTCTTGAAGGGGCCGTTGGGCGTGATGCCGGCGCCATACACCGGCAAGCCGATCTCATCGAGCTCGTCGAGATCGCGCACCAGGCCGTCAGTGATGACGGCCACCGCGCCGCGCGCCTTCGCCATGTGGACGTAGTTGCCGCCCACCACGGCCGCCTCGACATTGCCACCGGTGGCGATGACGACGACGTCTCCTGGCTGGATCGATGACAGCGCCACCAGCGCCGCCAGGTTGTCTCCGCCGCGGCACCGGATGGTCAGGGCGGACCCGACGAACGCATCACCACCTGCCAGCGCCTGGACCTTGGGACCCAGTCCCCGCCGCCGGCCCATGCCGTCGCCGAGCATGCTGCTGGGGATGGCCGCGAGCTGGCGGAGATGTTCAGGGTCGACGCGCGCGAACGCGCTGCGCCGGTTGATGACCAGATCGGGTGAGCTCACCTGCGCAGTCTCCAGTGTTGTCAGAAGCCGAGTGTGTCGTCAGAAGCCGAGTGCCCGCGGCAGCCAGAGGATCAGCGCCGGGAAGAAGATGATGACCACGACGATGCCCTGCTGCAGCACGATGAACGGCAGCAGTTCCTTCGACAGGTCCCAAAGGCTGATCCGATTGATGCCGCACATCACGAACAGCAGGGTACCCACCGGCGGCGTCAGCATGCCGACGATGAGCGTGAGGATGAACACCATGGCGAACTGCAGCGGATCGACGCCAAAGGTCAGGGCGAGTGGCGCCAGGATCGGCACGAACATCACATAGGCCGACGCCGGCTCGATGAACATCCCGACCACCATCATGATCACCATGATGATCAGCAGGAACATGGTCTTGTCGGTGGTGAGGCTCGAGATCAGCTCGTTCAGCTTGACCGGCAGCATGTCGACCGTGAACAGGAAGGTCACCGTCGACGCGAAGGCGATGAGGGCGCCGACCACGGCGGTGGTCACCACCGCCCGGAGGAGGGCGCGAGGCAGCATCGAAAGCTTCAGCTCGCGCGTCACGAACATGCCGGCGAGGAACGCGTAGAGCACCGCGATGGCGCCGCCTTCGGTAGGCGTGAAGGCGCCGCCCATGATGCCGCCGATCACTACCACCGGCATCAGCAGCACGATGAGGGAGCGGGAAACTTCGCGCCAGACGCGGGCCAGGCTGAACGATTCTCCCGTGACGGGATAGCCGCGGCGTTTGGCGACGACCGAGATGATGACCATCATCCCGATGGCGATCAACAGGCCCGGCATGACGCCGGCGGCGAAAAGCGCCGGGATGGTGACCGCACCGCTCGCCAGCGTCGCATAGATGATCATCGGCGTGCTGGGCGGGAGAATGGGGCCCAGGTTCGCCGCCCCGGCGATCACGGCGCTCGAGAAAGGCACCGAATAGGTCTTGCTCATCGACCGGTTCAGAGCCGAGCTCAGCGCCGCAGCGTCTGCCACCGCGGTGCCGGACACGCAGGCGAGACCCGCGCCGGCCAGCACCGAGGTATGCGCGAGCCCGCCCCTCACATGTCCGACAATCGAGTTCGCCACGGCGACCAGCTGCCTGATGATGCCGCCGCTCACCATCAGGTCGCCGGCGAGCATGAAGAACGGAATCGCCATCAGCGGGAACGAGTCGACCGAGAAGAACATCTTCTCGGCCAGCATGTTCAGCGGGAGGTCCGCGATCATCAATCCGACCAGCGCCGCCAGTCCCAGGGCGAATGCGATCGGGACGCCCAATATGGCGAAACCGACGAAGGCAAGGCCAACCAGGGCGCTCATCAGTCGGTTTCCTCTTCGTCTTCGATGAACTGGCGGGTCCCCGACAAGGTCATGTACGCCAGGAAGATGATGGTCAGGCCGACGCCGATCGGGATCGGCAGGTAGTACAAGCCGGCAGTCACCGGCATGGTGTTGAGCGTCTGGTCCCAGTTCCCCACGGCGAGCTCGATGCTCTTGTAGAAGACCACCGCCAGCGCCAGGAGCGAAGCCACGGCGCTGATCCGGATCGCGCCTTGCGCGCTGGGCGGGGGCAGGATCCGGTCGAGGATGGTGATGCCGACGTGACGCCCGCGACTGAGCGCCAGCGGCATGCCGAGGAAGATCGTCCAGACGAACAGCACGCGCGAGAGCTCGTTGGAGAACCCCATGGAACTGTTCAAGAGGTAGCGGGCGAAGACCTCCGCGATCACCAGGATGGTCATCCCGGCAGCTGCCGTGCACGCGGCTATCGCTGCCAACCTGTCCAGAGCCACGAACGCCCCCAGCAGGCGTGACGGACTTGCCGGCGGTGCTGCTTCCACGAGGTAGCTCGCGTGCGGGCTACTTCCTGGCGGCGTTCGCAAACCGATCCACCAGGGCGGGGTCCAAGGTCTTCTTGGTCTGCTCGTACATCGGCAGGGTTGCCTTGCGGAAGGCGTCGCGCTGGGCCTCCGACAGGCTGGTGATATGCACGCCCTTCGCCGCCACGTCCTTCTTGAACGTGGCTTCTTCCTCCACCGCGTACTCGAGCTGCTTCCGGGTCGTCTGCGCGGCGAGCTCGAGGATGGCGTTGCGGTCCTTCTCCGGCATCTTCTCCAGCAGGCGCTTGCTGCCGGCAAAGAGCATGAGGTCGTAGAAGTGGCCAGTCTCGGTCAGGAACTTCTGCCCGGCATCCGGGATCTTGAACATGCTGATCACGGAGTACGGGTTCTCCTGCCCGTCGATGACGCCCTGGCTCAAGGCGGGGAAAAGCTCCTTGCCGTCGACCTGTGCGGTGCTCGCGCCGAGCAGCTTGAAGGTCTCGATGTGCACCGGGTTGGCCTGCAGGCGGATCTTGAGGCCCTTGATGTCATCGGGCGTAGTCACCGGCCGCTTGCTGTTCGTCAGGTGGCGAAAGCCGAGCTCCATGAAGCCGAGGTTCCAGAAGCCCTTGTCGAGCAGCGCCTTGTCGAGCTCCTTGCCCAGCGGGCCGTCCATGACCTTGGCAACCGAGGCACGATCCGGGAACAGGAAGGGCAGGCCGGTCACGCCGATCTCGGGCACGTAGCTCGTCACCCAGGCCGATGAGATCAGCGTGCCGAAGATGGTGCCGTTGCGGACCTGCTGGACCATCTCCGCGTTGCCGCCCAGCTCTCCGTTGATGAACAGCTGGACCTTGTAGCGGCCCTCGGTCGCCTTCTCCACCCCCGGGATGAAGATCTCCTTCATCGCCCGCACCGACGAGTGGTTCCCGAAGATCACCCCGCCGACGCGCAGCGTCTCGGCCGACCAGGCGGTCGACATCATCCCCAGTCCCGCAATCAAGCAACCCGCCAGCGTCTTCCGCATGATGTTCCTCATTGGTCGGTGAACTCTGCGGCTAATGTATACCTTGGATCAGTCAAAGACAACGTTTCTGCCGCTCGGAGGCCTTCGTCGGCTGCGACGGTATACTTTTCTGGTCTTTGATGGGGCGCGCGGCGGTCCAGACCGCACCGGGCCAGCGCGCTGCACCGCCATGGCGCGCGGCTGCGCGCGGCAGCGGCATTCGGGTCCGGCGATGAGCCGTGCCCCGGTACGGTGAGCCAGCGTTCCGTCCCCATCACGACTGCCTGGCCGGAGGTGAAAGAACCGCTCGAACAGTGGCGACGAAGGCGAGCAGGCCCGGTGTGCTTCTCTTGCCGCTCCACACGAGAAACGCCGTAGGCTGAGGCTTGACTCCGGCCAGCGGCACGAAGGCGACGCCCTTCAGCCCTGCGGCCCCCACGGACTCGGGAATGACCGTTACCCCGAAGCCGCCCGCAACGAGTGCCACCAGGGTAAGGATCTGGCCACCGAACTGCCTGGTGTTTGGCTGAAAGCCTGCCGTGGCGCACATGGCCATCATCTGGTCGTGATAGGCACGTGATGCATCCCGTGCGAACAGGAGAAACGGCTCGTCCTTCAGGGCGCTGAGCTGGATGCTCTTGCATCGCGCCAGCGGATGCCTCGCGGGAACGCACGCGACGTATCGCTCCTTGCATACCATCAGGCTCTCAAGGCCTTGTGGAGGCAGCGGCGAGTTGATGAAGCCTGCATCGAGACTGCCCGTCTTGATGAGCTCGATCTGCCGCTGCGAGAAGACTTCCTGGAAGCAGACCTCGATCTCGGGATGGGTTGCGCCGAAGCGACCGATGACTGCCGAGAGGCCACGATAGAGCATCACGGCCGTGAAGCCGACATCGATTCGCCCGGCCAGCCCGGCTGCCACCGCCCTGGCGAACGCGGCGGTGCCCTGGGCGTGCAGTAGCGTCTCCTTCGCCTTCGCAAGCAGGACATGCCCGAGCGGTGTCAACTCGACATGCTTGCTGTCACGTTCAAACAGCCGCACGCCGAACTCCTGCTCGAGATGCTTGATCGCCTTGCTGAGGGGCGGCTGCGTCATGTGAAGCCTTTCCGCGGCGCGGCCGAAGTGCAGCTCTTCCGCCAGCACCACAAACTGCCGCAGGTTCCTGAGCTCCACATCGGGCTCTCTCATCGCGTCTCCTTGTGGTGGTTCGCCGTCTCCCTGCATTGCCGATGCCAAAAAGCCAAGGAAGATCTTCTGCAGGAGCGGCGCCACTCGCCCCGCATTCTATTGAGGTCGAATCGTCCCCGCGAGCACTCCGGAAGGGGCGCCCGCGCCGGTCCGTGAGAACGATTCCCCGGAGGAATCGTTGAAGTCAAAGGTGGCAATGGACACCCCTGCCGAACGTCGCCATGCTTCGGCGCACAGAGACAGGAACGCTGGCGAGCCGGAGAACGCGGCGGCGGTTGATCGTCCGATTCATCGCCTGCGGAATCGCCGGGCCCATTGCGAGGATGAACAGTGAAGATTGCCGAAAGATTCAACGTCATTGACGTCGATACCCATATTGTCGAGCCGCCGGACCTCTGGACTTCGCGGGTCTCGAAGCGATGGGGGGACCTGGTGCCTCACGTGAAGCCGGACCGGAACGGTGTCGAGCGCTGGTATATGGGAGAGGAAAGACTTCCGGCCGCGGGGGCTGTTGCGCAGGCCGGTTGGAAGGACTATCCACCTTCCTTCCCCGCTACGCTGGCCCAGGCGGATCCCGCGGCATGGAAGGCGGTGGACCGCCTGGAGCGCATGGACCAGTACGGCATCTACGCCCAGGTGCTCTATCCGAATCTCCTCGGCTTCCAGTGCGAGTCCTTCATGAGGATGAGCGACAGGCAACTCGGCCTGGACTGCGTGAGTGCCTACAACGACTTCCTGGCGGACTTCTGCAGTATTGCACCCGAGCGTCTCGTCCCGGTCATGTGGCTGCCGTTCTGGGATCTGGAGGCCTCCATCAAGGAGGTGGGACGCGCTGCCAAGCTGGGACATCGAGGCGTCATCTTCGGGAGCGATTTCTCGGCGGTGAAGCTACCCTCGATAGGGCATGAGCATTGGGATCCGCTGATGGCGGAAATACAGGACAAGGATCTTTCGCTCAACTTCCATATCGGCTTCGCGGCCAAGTCGACCGAGGAACAGCGGTTGTACCAGCGCAAGGTTGCTCTCGAGAAGCAGGCCTTCGTGAAGGAGAGCACGCTGATGTTCATGGGGAACGCTCAGGCCATCTCCGACGTGGTCCTGTCGGGCGTCTGCGATCGCTTCCCGTCGCTCAAGTTCGTCTCCGTCGAGAGCGGTGCCAGCTGGTTGCCTTTTCTCATCGAGGCGCTCGACTGGCAATGGATGAATTCCGGTGCCTCTGCCACCTTCCCGGCCCGCCGACTTCCGAGCGAGTATTTCCGGCGCCAGGTATACGGCTCGTTCTGGTTCGAGAGTGCGCTGCTCAAGCAGACCATCGAGCTCTTCCCCGACAACATCATGTTCGAGACCGACTTTCCGCATCCCACCAGTCTGTCACCGGGACCTGCCTCATCCTCGGGCACGCCGGCGGAGATGATCGAGTCGGCGCTTGCAGGCGTGCCGGACCAGCTGCTCAGCAAGGTCCTCCATGGCAACGCCGCCGGGATCTATCACCTGAAGAGCCCGGCGCTTCGGCAGCGCGAGGAAGCGGAGCAGCGAGCATGACAGAGGGGGAGAAGGCCAGGAAGGCGGAAGCGATCCTGCAGCGCGTGAATCGGGACCGTGGCTTCGTCAGGCTTTGGCCGAAGCTGCTGGCGGAGCGCGACCCCGACTACATGGAGTGCGTGCACAACCTCACGATGCATGCGCTGCACCGAAGCGGCAGCCTGCCGCAGAAGGTCAAGGAGTTGATCCTCATCAGCCTGAATGCCTTCGACTACTACGAATTCGGCTTTCGCGTGCACGTCCGCAGCGCGCTCAAGTGCGGGGCGACCGAGGAGGAGATCCTGGAGGCGCTCGAGGTCGTCGGCATCCAGAAGATCCATGCGTTGACTTCGATGCTCCCCGTGCTGGTCGAGGAGGTGGCTCGTTTCAAGGAACAGCCGCCTGGCGAGCCCGGGGGGCAGTGATGACGCTGGTCATCGATCTCCTGGACTATGGGCTTGCGCGCGAGCCGCACCGCATCTGCGTCAAGGACCGGAACCAATCCTTCACGCATGAGGAAGTCCGGGACCTCTCACATCGCATCGCGCATGCGCTTCGGGCCGCCGGCCTGAGCCGCGGGGCACGCGTGGGCTTTTTCACGCCCAACTGCGCGCTGGCCATGGTTGCGATGATCGGCGTGTTCAGGGCCGGCGCCGTCTGGTTGCCGGTCCACCCGCGCAACATGATCGGGGAGAACAGCGAGTTCCTCGCGGACAACCGATGCGAGCTGCTCTTCTACCACGGCAGGACGGAGGCCGAAGCCAGGCACTTCGCGTCTGCCGTCCCCTCGCTCAAGGCGATCATCCGGCTTGACGAGCACGAAGGCGGCGAAGGCCTGGTTTCATGGGCATCCGGATACCCGAACCGGTTCGACGATGATCGGAGCACGCCGGAGGATATCGCCTGGATCAAGGGCACCGGCGGGACGACCGGGCGGCCCAAGAGCGTACTCATCAGCAACAGAAGTGCGGTGACCCTGTTCCAGACCTTCCACTGGTGCCTGCCGCTGCCCGAGGGCCATGTGACCCTTGCTGCCGCGCCGATCTCGCACGGTGCGGGAACGGTTGCGCTATGCGCGCTGTGCAACGGGGGAACACTCGTCCTGATCGAGCGGGCCGAGGCGACGGAGGTGCTGGATGCGCTCGTGGACCATGACATCACCACCTTGTTCCTGCCACCAACCGTCATCTATGCAATCCTGGCCCTCCCGGACATCAGGTCCAGGAAGTTCCCACATCTTCGCTACCTCATCTACTCGGCGGCGCCGATCGCTGCGGACCGCTTGCGGGAAGCCCTCGACATTTTCGGTCCGGTGCTGGCGCAAGTCTATGGACAGACGGAGGCGCCGATGATGCTGACCTTCCTGAGTCCGGCAGATCACGTCGTGTCCGACGAAGCTCAGTTCCGCAAGCGGCTGACCAGCTGCGGCCGGGCCACGCCCTTCGCCCAGGTGGAATTGATGGATGACGAGGGAAGGATTCTCGGCCCGGGAGAGGTGGGGGAGGTCGTGGTGCGCAGCGAGCTGGTGATGAAGGGCTATCGAGGTGATCCGGAGGAGACAGCCAAGGTCTCGCAGTTCGGATGGCATCACACGGGCGATGTCGGCATGCGCGACGCTGACGGCTACTTCTACATCGTGGACCGAAAGAAGGACATGATCATCAGTGGCGGATTCAACATCTTTCCCAGCGAGATCGAGCAGGTGCTCTGGGCTCATCCGGCGGTGCTCGATTGCGCCGTCGTCGGCGTTCCGGACGAGAAGTGGGGGGAGGCAGTCACGGCCGTGGTGGAGCTCAAGCCCGGCGCGGTCGCGGAAGGAAGCGCATTGCAGGCCTTCTGCCGTGAGCGGCTCGGCGGGATGAAGACGCCGAAGCGCGTCGAGGTCTGGCCCAGGCTGCCCAAGAGCTCCGTCGGCAAGGTGCTGAGAAAGGAGATCCGGGAGCGGTTCTGGGAAGGGCAGTCCCGCAGGGTGTAGCAGTCAGTCACGGAGCAGCGACAATGGGCAACTCCTTTATCCAGGTCCGGCGCCTTGAAAGTCAGCCAGCGGCCGTTGTCCTGACGTTCGCCCGCGGCGAGAAGCGAAACGCGCTCAGGGAGGCGGACATGGTCGCGCTGAGCGACCGGTTGAATGCTCTTCATCATGATCCCGAGACGAAGGTCATCATCATTACCGGCTCGGGGGAAGCATTCACCTCCGGACAGGATGTCAACGACATCAATGCCTTCGAAGGCGCGCAACTGGCGAGGTTGTTCGAGCGGGACGTGGACATCCTGTCGCGGATCGTCATGATGCCAAAGCTCGTCATCGCGGCGGTAAACGGGACATCGGCCGGCTTCGGGAACCATCTGGCGATCTGCAGCGACTACTGCGTGGTGAAGCGGTCCGCCGCTTTTCATTTCACGGGAATCGCGAAGTCGATTCCATCCCCCATGTTGGGCACGCTGCTCCTTCCGATGACAGTGGGGCTCAAGCGTGCAAAGGCAATCTACCTGCGAGGCGGCAAATACTCACCGGAACAGGCGCTTGCCGATGGCTTCTGCAACGCAGTGGTCGAGGACGAGCAATGGGATCAATCGCTGGAGGCGCTGGCTGCGGAGTTCTGCAGTCGCAACTCACAGGTGATGGCCTTGAACAAGCATCTGCTGAACCAGGCGGCCATGGACATGCTCGGTGCAGTGAAGCTGTCGGGCATGGCGGGCGCCGGACTTCTTTCGGCTGAATCGAAGCTTCCGACGGGACGCGTTTCGAACTGATCGGCGCCCGCCTCGTCGGTGGCTGGGACCACCGGACGGAATTGTGTGGCAGGAAGGCCTTGAACGAGAGTGCGTAGACAACGCGACGAGGAGGAGAACATGAAATCGGTGACGAGAAGGGCGGTGATGCTCCTGGGGATGGCTTCCGTGCTCATGTCCGCGCAGCCGGCGGCTGCGGACGACGCACAGGGATACCCGGCCAGGGCGGTCAAGCTGATCGTTCCGTTCGCCCCCGGGGGCGGTGCCGACTACTTCGGCCGGATCATCGCCGAGCGGCTGAGCGCGCAGCTCGGCAAGCCGTTCGTGGTGGAGAACCGTGGCGGGGCAGGCGGTGCCGTGGGCGCCGAAGTGGCGGCGCGAGCCGCGCCGGATGGCTACACGCTGGTTTTCGTGTCCAACGGCTTCGCCGTCAGCCCTGCGGTCTCGAAGGTCGCCTATGACCCGCTGAAGGATTTCACGCCCATCGCGCGTGTGGTGGACACCTCCATGGTCGTTGGCGTTCATCCTTCGGTGCCGGCGGATGACTTGAAGGGCTTGGTGGCGTATGCGAAGGCGAACCCCAACCAACTCTCCTTCGGTTCGAGCGGCATCGGGGGAATCTCCCATCTCGCCACCGAAGAGTTCCTCCTGAGTACCGGCGCTCGCATGGTCCATGTTCCCTACAAGGGTACGGGACCCGCCAACATCGCCTTGGTCGGCGGCGAGATACAGGTCAACGTGGGGGATATCGGTGCGGTTGCGGAACTCGTGCGCGGCGGCAGGGTGAAGGCATTGGCCATCGGCAGCGAGGCGCGCTCGAAGCTGCTCCCGACGGTTCCCACGGCGGCGGAGGCCGGTTTCCCTGAGGCCAAGTTTGGAATCTGGTACGGTCTCCTGGCCCCCCAGGGAACTCCCAAGGAGATCGTCGCGCTCCTGAACAAGGAGGTCAACGCGGCCTTGCGCAAGCCGGAGGTGGTGGAGGCGTTCACCGCCCGATTCGCCGCGCCCGCCGGGGGGTCGCCGACGGACTTCGCACGCAGCATCGAGAGCGATTTCAACAGCTGGAAGGCCTTCGCCGACCGCTCGGGGATCAAGGTCCAGTAAGGCCAGTAGGACGGAGCAGCCGGTGAGGATTGCGATTCTCGACGACTACCAGCATTTCGGCGGCCGGTTCCCGGGGTGGCGAAGCCTGCCTCAGGTCTCGGTCGTGTCGTTCGGGGACCATGTCGCCGATGAAGAAGAATTGGTTGCCCGGCTGCAAGGCTTCCAGGGTATCTGCAGGATCAGGGAGCGGACGGCGCTATCGAGAAGAGTGCTGGAAGGCCTGCCTGATCTGCAGATCGTCCTCGCCACCGGCACCCGGAACGCAGATTCCATCGATCTCGAAACCGCCAGGAAGCGCAACATCACGGTCTGCAGTACCGATTCGCTGCAGCGCGAAACGGTGGAGGTCACCTGGTGGCTGATCCTGTCGCTTCTCCGGGGGCTGGAGCGGGAGGCGGCTTTGGTCAGAAGCGGCGGTTGGCAATTCGGGCTCGGGCGCCGGTTGAGCGGGAAGACGCTTGGGATCGTCGGCCTGGGAAAGCTTGGAGTTCCCGTCTCCCTGGTGGCCCGTTCCTTCGAGATGATCGTGCAGGCTTGGAGCCCCAACCTCTCTTCGGCGAAAGCTGCCGAGCATGGCGTCCGCGCCGTCAGCAAGGCGGAGCTCTTCAAGACGTCGGATGTGATCAGCTTGCACATGCCGTTGAGTCCCTCTTCCGCCGGGCTGATCGGTCGGGAGGACATCGCCCTCATGAAGCCGGACGCAATCCTCATCAATACATCCCGGGCCGGGCTTCTCGACCAGGAGGCGCTGCTGGATGCGCTCCAGGCCGGTCGCATCGGGGGCTTCGGAGCAGACGTCCATCCGGAAGAGCCCCTGCCGCTGCTGGATCCTTTCCGGCATCTGCCGAACGTGGTGGCTACCCCGCACATCGGCTATGCCACGCAGGAAAACTTCCAGATATTCTTCTCGCAGTCGGTGGAGAACCTGGCCGCTTTCCTGGACGGAAAGCCGATCAGGGTCATCAACTGACTACCGCTCTGGTTTGCAGCGCTCTGACTGCAGCGCAAGCCGGAACGAGCGGAAGCAAAGGAGGGCAACCGATGCCTGAGGTGGTGATGATCACGGGTGCTGCCGGAAACCTGGGCAGGGCTGTGTCCAGGTTCTTCGCCGAACGCGGATGCAATCTGATCCTGATCGACAAGGCTGCTGCGTCGGCCGAGCTCCTCCCCAGCGCGTGCGGCCAGGAGTCACTGACGCTGCAGGCCGACCTGCGAAATGCGGCCAAGGTCGAAGAGGCGGTCCGGCTCGGGTTGGCGCAGTTTGGCCGGATCCACTTCCTTTGCAATCTCGCCGGCGGATTCCGGTCGGGGTCGCCGCTGCACGAGACCTCCGATGCCGACTGGGACTACCTGTTCGACCTCAACACCAGAAGCATCCTCAATACCGCCCGTGCGGTCGTGCCCCGAATGGTCGAAGCGGGTGGCGGAAAGATCGTCAACGTCGCTGCCGGCGCTGCCGAAGCCGGGGCAGCGGGAATGGCTGCCTACTCCGCGGCGAAAAGTGCGGTCGTTCGACTCACCGAAGCCATGGCCATGGAACTGCGCCAGCGCAGGATCAACGTGAACTGCGTCCTGCCCTCGATCATCGATACGCCCGAAAACCGGGCCGCAATGCCAGACGCAGACGCTGCGCGCTGGGTCGCTCCCTCAGACCTCGCGCGCGTCATCGGCTTTCTTGCTTCGGAGGACGCCGTAGCGGTACACGGGGCCGCGATCCCGGTACGGGGTCTTTCCTGACTCCGAGCGCCTTGGCGGGTTTCACTCCAGCTTCGCGCCGGACGCCTCCACTACCTTGCCCCACTTCACATAGTCGTCCTGGATGCGTCCACTCAATGTTCACGCCTTGCGCCTGGTCGATCTGCTGGCGCCGCGCCTCGCTTGAGCGTCTGCGCCCGCGTGAAAGGCGCCTCAGGCTATCCCCGACCGGGGGATCCGGGATCCGCGCAGCATCATCACCCCCGCCACCGCCGGCAGCGCCGCCAGCACTAGGTACGTCGTGCTGTACGAGAGCCCGTGCCGGATGAACTCGCCGTAGATCACCGGCCCGGTCATGCTCCCGAAGAAGGTGATGAACTGGGTGGCGCCCGCCACCGTCGCCATCTCGCCGGGGGCCGCGCGCCGCGCGAGCTCGGCGAAGAACACGCCGTTCCAGCCCATCACCGTCAAGGCGCAGGCCATCGCGGCGGTCACCGGCAGCACGACCCCCCAGGCATCATGAGCCGCCGCCGTCGATGAGCCGATCCCAGGCAGCCAGCCCAAGAGCCCCAGCGCGACGAACGAACCGCCGGCTGCAACGCCCAGCCATCCGAGCAGCACGCCCGGGTCGAACCAGCGATCTCCGGCATAGCCCCAGCCGACCCGCGCCGCGGTGCTTACCACCTGCGACGCCGCCAGCACCCCCGCAGCAAGTGCAAGCGATTGCCCCAGCTGCAGGTTGAGGTACGACACCAGGAAGGTCATGAAGGTCAGCTGCGAGAAGGCGAAGGCGAAGGAGGCGGTGCTCAGCCGGCGCAGGCCCGGATCCTTGAGCACCCGCCACAGCGCCGGCGTGCGGTCGGAGGCAAACGAGCCGGCGGGCGCCGAGCGCGGTTCGAGCTGCCGTCGTGCCGCCAGCAGCGACACGCCATAGGCACCGCAGACGACGGCCAGGGCGGTCAGGCTCGGCCGCCAGCCGATCGTCGCCAGCCCCCACGGCATCAGCAGCCCAGCCGCCGCGACGCCGATCGGCACGCCGGCCTGCTTCATCGAGAAGAACAGCCCGCGCCGGGCCTTGGGCGAGTGATGGTTGAGCAGGCTGGCCGCCGACGGATTGAGCACCCCATAGCCGGTACCAACCACCAGCGCGGCGCCGATCAGGCCTAGCGCGTGGCCGGCCGTGATGGCCAGCATGCCGACGCCAAAGGCGAGCAGGGCGAGCTGGGTCACGGCAACCGCCCCGATGCGGGCCACCCAGCGGCCGCTCATCAGGCCCGACGTCATGGCGGCGAGATAGGCGATGCCGATGAAGAGGCCGACCCGGTCAGCGGCGAAGCCGAGCGTGGGCGCGACCGCGGGGGCAAGCACCGACGGCACCGACAGGCACAGGGTGCCGGTGATCTGCGCCAGCAGGGTGACGCCGAGCGTCAGGCCGGGGCGCGTCGCCTCAGGCGCTGGCACCCAGGCCGCCTTCCAGTCCGCGCGTGGGTGCACCCGCCAGCTCAGGGCCGGCGCTCGGTCCGAGGACGCCCTGCGGCGACGACGGCGGTTGATCCCGCGGGCCGCCATGCCCGCCACCACCGTCGCCACCTCCGCCGCCCGGCAGGTTGCCGCTGGCCGCCAGGCCCTTGAACTGCTTCTCGAAGGCGTTGAGGCGCTTGTAGATGCTGATCAGTTCGACGATGGTGCTCCAGCTGTTGACCAGGAACTGGAAGGAAACTTCGACCCGGTCGAACGCGCGCATGATCTGCTGCATCACGCCCAAGGTGACGGCGCCCGCCGCCAGTGTCGGTCCCATGGCGATGTAAGGGATCAGCACGCCGAACTGCAGGTAGCTCCATTTG
Organism: Pseudomonadota bacterium; assembly: GCA_023441105.1. The sequence goes on from JAEZQX010000051.1 coordinate 27,384, forward strand.
GCGATGTCGAAATAGAGGTAGTGCTTGTAGAGCGTGAAATAGTTGGCCCGGACGTGGCGGAAGAGCTCGGCCAGCGTCGGCGGCTGTGCGCGATCCGCGTGGTCCTCGCCGTACACCAGCTCCTTGCGGTAGGCGGCCTCCACCTTCTGGTTGTTGAACTCCAGCCCCGGCAGCTTGATGCCCACCACCGCCAGCAGGCCGGTGCCGAACAGCGACCACAACAGGGCCACCCAGACCAGCGAATGCGGCACCGCGCCGATCCAGGGCAGCTCGGAGACCTTGTCCGACATCACCCAGAGCATGGGCAGGAAGGCGAACAGCGTCATCAGCGACTGCAGCAGGGCAGTGCCCAGGGTCTGCATGATCGTCGAGAAGCGCATCGTGTCTTCCTGGATCCGCTGCGAGGCGCCCTCGATATGCCGGACTTCCGTCCAGCGGCTGGTGTAGTAGTCGTTCATCGCCGTGCGCCAGCGGAACACGTAGTGGCGCAGGAAGAACTCCAGGATCACCGCCGTGATGATGGCCACGCCGGCAATGCCGGCGAAGGTCCACAGGTAGCCCAGGATCTGCTCGAACGTCACCGCCCCCGGCGTGCCCAATGCCTTCTGGATGGTGTCGTAGAAGCCGCCGAACCATTCATTGATCATGACATCCAGCTGCACCCGGAAATAGGTCACGCCGATGATGAACAGGGTGCCGATCAGGGACCAGTGCAGCCAGCGGCGGCTCAGGAAGAAGCTTCTGAACATGGGGTATCCCGTTGAAGAGCGGTAGTGGATTGTGCAGGAAGCGGGCAGGCCGGCGGTCAGTGCCGGGCGAAGGGGGCGCGGGTCTTCAGCATGGCTTCAGGCAACGAGGTTAGAGATCCGGGGGCCTGTTTCGTCGGAAGGGGCTGTATTCCACCGCCAACGGCTTTCCGCGGCCGGCAGCCGCCGGAGCCTGGGTCCGACCGTTTGTCGTGACAAGCCGTAAGCGAGGGTCAGTTTTGACCATAGTTCCTCGTTGCGTCTCGAAAACTGCCTTAGCATTTGGGCCTTCGACCGCTTTCGGTTCATCCTGCATGCTGTTTGCCGCAATCTCCGACTTCAAGGACGTCCTCGAGGCCACGCTGCACCTGTCGCGTGACGCCCTGCACATCCATATCGGCCTGGTCATGTTCATCGCCGTGGCCGCCATCCTGCGAGGCGAGCGCCGCTTCGTGCTGTCCTTCCTGGTGCTGCTCGCCGCCTGCCTGGTCGGCGAGATGGCCGATTTCTCCTATGCGGCGCGCCGGAACATCCCCTTCAACTGGCTCGGCAGCGCCAAGGACGTCGTCAACACCATGCTTTGGCCGGCGATCGGCGTGGCGGCCGGTCCGCACATCCTTCGGCTGCTGCGGCTGGCCAGGCAGGCGCGGTCGCAGGGTGAATCGCCCTCGCTGCCGGAATCGGCAGGCCGGGCGCGATAGCGAACGGCTTTCGGTCAACCCCTTACCTCCCTTCGTCCACGGTCCGATGTCCCAGTCCCTGCTGGCCTTGCTCGACCCGTTCCTGAAACCGACGGAGCGGATCCGCTGGTACAGCCTGCTGCTCCTGTTGTCGCTGGTGACGGTGATGCTGTTCATCGGCTCCCGGCCAGGCGTCGAGGTCATCGTCCCCAACCCCCCGTGGGACAAGGTGGCCCATCTCATCGCCTACGGCGGCTTTGCGACCCTCGCCTGGATCTTCCTCGGTGGCCGATCGACCCTCGGCCCGGTGGCGGTGGTCGCATTGATCGGCCTCATGGACGAGACGATGCAGTACTACTCGCCCGGGCGCTCGGCCGACTTCCGGGACATCGTTGCTGACCTGAGCGGCGCGTTGCTGGCCGTTCTGGTGCTGAGGATCCTGCAGGCTGCCGCGGGTGGCCAACGCGGTAGATAACCGCCACCGACTGATCAGCCGGGCGCGCCGTGAGTCTGAGGCCGGTTACCGCCGCGCCGGTATGATTCTCGACTTCTTCTCTCTTCCCCCAATACTCCGACGCTTGCGCTGCAACCCCGAGGTTCACTACTGGGTTGTCAATGTGCCCACTTTGATCGATGGGTCAACGCAGTCACCTGATCATTCGCGATCGGTCCCGGGTGCTGATACCTTCACATTTTCCACGACGACATCGTCCGCCATGTCAAGTCAGGAGCGCTTTCCGATCGATCACGGTGGCCTAGCCACGAACGGGTACCGCGATGACGCTCATGCTGATCCATCTAGGAATCGATGACGTATGGCTTTCGCAGGGTTCCCCGCTGCGACCATACCAGGACCAATAGACTTGTGGACTACAGATCCGGGCGTAACGACGGCTGATTGCCCAATCGTTACTCCTTTCTGCACAATTGCAAACGAGCACACCCAAACCCCATCCTCGATAGTCACGTCTGAAACGCGCAAGCTCATATCATTGCTGATGTCATGTGAGCCCGAGGTAATGAAAACTCCCTGGGACAAACAAACGTTCGAACCAATGTGAACGCTTGCATGGTTTGAGATCCAAACCGACTCTCCTAGCCAAGTATTCGCTCCGATCTCGAGCTTCCAAGGAGCTTTCACCCTGATTGAGTGCTTTAGGCTGCATCCTCTCCCAACTCGCGCCCCGAACACTACTAGCAGACTACGCCGAACCGCAGTAGACGTGATGAGACGATTGGCAAGAATAAGCGTTTCACATAGGTGCCAAAGCGCTCTAGTCCCTATCGACCGATCATGAGAAAAGTTCCCGGGGCCAGCCAGCGAAAGGTCTACGATTTTCATCTCAAGTAGCTCGACGTTGAAACAATCCAGCAGGGTATCGAACATGCCACAGTCGGTAGCCGAAGTCACGCTCTGACCAGATCAGGATGCCCATGATTCCGCTCGCCTCTAGCTGGCCGCCACCGACTGAACTCATGGATCAGCATGAGTCGAGAGATTCTGATCTCTCATCTCGATCCAGTGCGTGAAATAGGACTCCTTGCCATATCGCAAGGCTATGTCGATGCTCCAGTTGGTGAAGCAGGGTTCCATTCACTAAGGCGATCAGACGACTCTCGGGAACGGTGACAAACGTCCTCTGCGTTGACGCCACGACCCCACAAAATACTGGGCGTACGAATGCTTGGACGGATGACCGGTCTCACGGGCGCTCACCCTAAAGACCTCGAACGGTCTCGCGGGATATCGCTATGTAGATAGTAGTCTTCGAAGCGAGTTGGCCGTGACCGCCCGTAATGTCGTGCGCGCGGTTCCTCTTTGCGTGATCCTTTTGATCAAGCCAAAGCTCTCAGCAAAGGCTATAACATCATGTCGGCGAAATAGCTCGCTCCCGTTGCCATGAAGATATGGCCTCCCCTACATGACCCTTACAAGTCTCATCAAGCTATAGTCTGATATCGAAGAGAGCCGAAGGCATTGTGACGCGACCTGTTGCTGTCAACGCAAGGCTCTCTCTTCAATGCGAATCCTGCCGCCCTCTTCTCTTCTGTGCATGGGCGGGAGAACGAGCGCCGCAGTGTAACGTCCAGCGCTAACCCGATCGCCGAACTCGAAACCCTATTGACGATGAATACCCCAAACTTTGTTGGCACTTCAATTCTTTGCATCGGCGACATCATGCTGGACCGATACGTCAAGGGGAGCGTTTCTCGGATATCCCCGGAGAGTCCCGTGCCCGTCATAACCTCCTATAACGTTGAGGAGGTGCTGGGGGGCGCGGCGAATGTGGCGCGAAACATCGTTGCGTTGGGAGGTTCATGCACGTTGCTGGGTGTCATCGGAGCCGATGAAGTCGGGCGTACTATCACGAGGCTCCTTGGTGCCTGCGCGAGAATGGCTCCAAAGCTGACCATCTCGGAGAGTCGAGTCTCAACCGAAAAAACTCGCTTTGTGGCCGATGGCCACCACCTGCTCCGGGCCGATTCCGAGACTTTGGGGCCTCTCGATTGTGCTGCCGAACAAGATCTACTCGCTAAGATTCAATCGAGTTTTTCGGATCATCAAGTCATCGTTCTCTCTGACTACGGAAAGGGCGCCCTCACTGATACGGTCCTTCGCGTCACGATTGAAATGAGTCGAGCGCTGGGGAAGGTTGTTATCGTTGATCCAAAGTCATCAAGTTTTGAAAAATATGCAGGGGCTAACCTCATCACGCCGAATGCAAAAGAGGCTGCCGTGGCAGCGACGGTAGGCATAACCTCCGACAGCGACGCGGAAATTGCGGGAAATAGGATCGTGAATGCTCATCGTATTGATGCGGCGCTCATCACCCGGGCTAATCACGGTATGTCTCTAGTACAAAACGAACATCCATCCGTTCATATTCGCTCGCATGCGCGAGAGGTGGCGGACGTGGTAGGGGCCGGAGACACCGTTGTTGCTGCGCTGTCGCTGTGCCTTGGAAGCGGGCTAGACTATGAGCAGTCGGCGCGAGTCGCTAATGTAGCGGCCGGCATCGTAGTAGCTAAGCAAGGAACTGCAACCGTTAGCCCAAGCGAACTGTCTGAGGAACTAGGGCTGAACCAAGTGCAACTTAGGGCGCCAAGTAGCAAGGTTCTATCAGCAAGCAAGGCTGCGAGAGTGTCTGCCGATTGGCGCCGTCAAGGCTTGAAGGTAGGCTTCACGAACGGGTGCTTCGACGTCTTGCATATTGGTCATCTAAGCACGATCCAATTCGCACGCCGTTCATGTGACAGATTGGTCGTCGGCCTTAATGGTGATGGCTCGATTCGCCGCCTAAAAGGTGCCTCTCGGCCAATAAATCCGAGCGCGGAGCGCGCAGCTCTGCTAGCCAGCATGGAACACGTGGACGCCGTGGTGGTATTCGACGACGACACCCCGCTATCGCTAATCCAGGAAATCAGACCTGACGTGCTGGTGAAGGGGGGGGACTATAGCAGTGAAAGCATCGTCGGAGCGGAGTATGTCCGGGAGAGCGGGGGGAGCGTACTGATATCAGAGATGGTCGAAGGTCGTAGTACGACTCGGATTGTGGAGGCCACGTGCGGTTGATGCGGGTTTGCCATAGGACGCGGTTATGATAGTGGTTACGGGTGCTGCTGGGTTCATCGGCTCAAATATCGTCGCCGAACTAGAAGAGGGCGGGTGCGACGAGGTGGTGGCAGTCGATTGGTTCGGTACCGAGGAGAAATGGCGAAATATCAGCAAGCGCCGCCTTTCGGGATTCGTTTCACCGACCGATTTGAATGAATTTCTCCGGCGAAACCGCAGGGCTGTCTCGGGGGTCGTTCATATGGGCGCTCTATCGGCGACTACTGAACGAGATGTTGACGCCCTAATTTCAAACAACATCAACGCGACAGTGGCGCTGTGGGACTGGTGCGCGGAGCATCAGGTGCCATTCGTGTATGCGTCTTCGGCGGCAACTTACGGCAGCGCGGAAAGTGGCTTCCATGATGATCATTCGCTCGCCAATCTCGCCAGCCTTCGCCCCCTGAATCCCTATGGCTGGAGCAAGTACGCAACCGATATTATTTTGGCGAGACGCGCTGCTGCAGGTAAGGCTCCGCCGCAATGGGTCGGCATCAAGTTCTTCAACGTATTCGGTCCGAACGAATACCATAAAGGAGAAATGAGGAGCGTCGTACTTAAGTTGTTCGAGCAGGCCACTGCCAGTAAGAAGGTAGCTCTGTTCAAGAGTTATCGAGATGATGTGGAGGATGGTGGTCAGCGGCGGGACTTTGTCTACGTGAAGGATTGTGCCCGAGCGGTATGTTGGTTCTTAAGGAACTCCTCAGTGAGCGGCATCTTCAACTTTGGATCCGGGTGCGCAAGGAGTTTTCTAGAAGTTGCCAGAGCCGTCAGCGCGTCCTTTGGTGCTCCGCTAGAGGTGAAGTTCGTTGAGATGCCAGAAGCACTGCGTGACCGGTATCAGTATTTCACAGAGGCCAACATGGGAAAACTAATCGGATGTGGATATGACGCCGAACCACTTTCCCTTGAAGAGGGTGTCCAGGAGTATGTTCAACAATACCTCCTGGAGAAGGATCAGTACCGTTAGGGCTAGCGAGATGTTTGATAAAACTTCTTCGTAATGTCCGTTCGCCGAATATGAAAGGATTGGGTCGAAAAGCAGCCTTCTTGGATCGCGACGGAACTGTGATCGTGGAGAGGAACTATTTGCATGATCCTAGTTTAGTAGTTCTTGAGACTCTTGCGGCGGAAGGACTTCGATCTCTCGCAGCGATGGGATATGTGCCAGTTCTTATCACCAATCAATCGGGAGTCGGGCGAGGTATGTTCGGGATGGATGCCGTAGACCGTGTACATGCGAAGCTCGGAATGATGCTCAAAGAAGTTGGCGTGTCACTCGATGGCATCTATGTCTGCCCCCATTCTCCGCGGGACGGGTGCAGTTGTCGAAAGCCGAAGCCGGGGCTGCTTCTTAAGGCTAGTTCAGAGTTAGGAATCGACCTAACCCGCTCAATCGTCATCGGTGATAAGGTGAGCGATCTACAGGCTGCAAGTGCGGTTGGGGCGAAGGGCTTTCTGGTTACCGGAAGCAGGCCTTCCGACGTATCCACCACACGACGAATGGATTGGACGATCTGTCGCAGTATCCAAGACGTGGCAGAGGTCCTCAGCTCTATAGGATAGAGGGAGTGAGCGTAGTGTTCTCGGAGCGATGCCTAGGGCCGGAGTATGCATGGGCTCGAAAATGGCTTTTCGAAGCAGCCTTCCCTCTTTGGCTGGAGAAAGGATGGGATCGGCAAACTGGCGGATTCCATGATGCTCTCAGCATGAACGGCGCTCGGGCGGCAGTACCCAACAGGCTTCGCGTTCAAACGCGACAGATCTATGCGTTCTCGCTTGCCGGCAAGCTTGGGTGGGGAGGCGACTGGCTGGAGGCCGTCTTGAAGGGTCTGCATTTCCTTCGACTGTTCAAGAGAGACGATGGTCTCTACATGAGTTCGCTGACGAAGAGTTCTTGCGAGTTCGATCTGTATGACCAAGCGTTCGTTTTGCTAGCCCTCGCAAGCGCGTATGAACAACTTGGTTTTGATAGGAAACTGGCATCGGCTGCAATGGGGATTGTGCGGAACCTTCGCCGTGAGTACGCAAATCATCACGGCGGATTTGAAGAGAGCATCCCGCCAAGTCTTCCCCTGCGCTCCAATCCGCATATGCACCTGTTTGAGGCCGCGCTTGCTTGGGTCGCTGTAGGTGTTGACGAATGCTTCCGAGCTCTGGCAATTGATATTTTGCTCTTGGCTGAGAGTAGGTTCGTCGTCGGAGGTTCTATAGCAGAGAACTTTGATCAGGATTGGCGTGTTTCCGCCGAAACTGACGCCCCTCGTGAGCCGGGCCATCAGTTTGAATGGGCATTTTTGCTGTCGGAGGCCGATCGTCTAGTGGGGTCGTTCACGACCGGTTTGCAGCAGCGTCTTTACAGCTTCGGTACGAGAGGAATCAATCCGTCACGGAATGTCGTGCACTTCTCCATGGATTCTGAGGGCGGTGTAGTCAATGCGCGTGCCCGACTGTGGGCGCAGACGGAACGGCTACGGGCATCGCTCAGATTCAAGCGGAACGCTTCCAGATCGTCGGATGTTAGAACTGCTTTTGCATGTGTGAGGAGTTTCCTCACCGTTCCTACCCCGGGACTCTGGTATGAGTGGCAGGCGGCGGATGGCTCCTTCGAGGTTTCCGACGTGCCTGCCACAACGCTTTACCACATCGTCAACGGCTTCAGTGAATTCTTCGATCAGCGCGCGGTCGGGGAAGCTGGTGGTGTCGGACTCCAAGCGCCTTCGCCTCAGTAAGCATATCTACTAGCTGTCACCGACCCTATGGCCGGTAGGCCCGAGTGAACATGTGGCGAACGCCCAGTTCAGGCAGGCCTTGGCGTAGTTGCGGGAGTGGAAGGAGGCCGGTCCGTTGTCGGACGCTTACACCGGGCGATCCGCTTGTGTCAGGACTATCAACTTGCCTGCCGCTGTCGGCAGCACCATCAGCGGGTTGCCCTCGGGTTGGTTTGGTGCTTTCGCCACCAGGCGAAGAGCCGGTCGATGACGCGGCTGCGGTAGGCAGGCAACTGGATCATGTCGCCGCTGGGCCGCTGGGTCCTCAACGCCCGGACATCCACGGCCAGGCCGTTGCGCTCGTTTATCAGCACGGTATGATCGCCATCGTCAGCCTGCCTCGCGCAGCAGCGATCGGCATCGTCCTTCCCGGGGCGAGAAGTCCTCAAGCTTGAGGGAATGGCTTGCTTCGGGGTGGTCTGCGGCATCTTAGGATAATTGGTGCCGACAGTCTCCACTATGGAGCGTCTGCTTCCCACTCCTGGCCCCTGATCAGCACCACCGGTGCACCCTACTGCAAACCCAGCACGCGAAGTGCTGCGGCACCTCCTTGGTCTTCACGTAGCGGATCGCGAAGAAGTGAGCGGCTTCCCTCGGCGCAGGTTAGGTCGCCGTGCCGTCGCTGCAGTTCATGTAAGTTGGCGATGCGTTGGCTAAGTCTCATTGCGGCGACTCCCCAACGAGCTGGTATACGTCTTGCGCCAGAAGCCCACGCGTCGAACTCCATCCGTAATCATCTGGACTTTATTCATCGCGGGCTGCTCAATGAGTCTAAGGGTTGCGAAGCAGCAACCCACGAGCACCGGCACCAGGCATGCAACGAGGAGCCAATGCTGGAGCGGTGTGAACGAGCGAGCGACGTCAAGGCCAACAATCGCACGGAAGGTAATGAAGAGCAACAGGCCATGCAGCAGGTAGATACCATACGCCATCTCGCCTAGGGCCCTTGAGAATCGGTGAGTCAAGAGTCCGAAGAAGCTGTTGCCGCAGGAGATCAACGAGAAAGCCAGAGCCAAGAGAGTGAGCGGAACAAGCGCCTCAGGCCCTGGGAAGAAGCAAACGCTGGCCGTCACACATAGGACGATGAGGAATGACGCCGAAGTGGAGCGCGCAAAGGCCCGGAATAGCGGTATCGTGGACAGGAAGGCCGCGGCAATCCCGCCGAGGAACGGGTATGTCAGCATCGGCTGTGCGAACTTAATCCCGGCCGCGAGGGCGCAGACAGCGAGAAGTAAGTACACAGTTGGCGGCATGTTGCCGATCGACAGCGCCAAAAGCGGAAGGCACAGGTAGAAGATCCACTCGTACCTGAGAGACCATGTGACCCCCGCCACGATCATCCAACTGTCTTTCAGCCCATTGACATCTGGCGCTCCAGGAATGGTGAACGTCAGCCAGTAGAGGAGCTGCCGGATCAGCTGGGAGGTGGAAGTTCTGAGGGCCCAGCCCGTAAGAGAGAAGACTACGATTAGGAAGATCGCTAGCGCTACCAAGTACAGCGGCGTTAGCCTCATGAAGCGCGAGACATAGAGGCGCAGCCAGTCAACCCCATTCTTCCTGCCTTCGATGAGTTTCGACATGAATAGGAAGCCGGTGATCATGAAGAACACGCCGACGCTGCCTTTGCCAAGGTGCGCGTACAAATGCGTAGTCTCGAGCCCCCAGTTTCCTGTATGCAGATAGAAGTACCAGATGCTCGCGTGGTGCATGAAGACGAACAGGGCTAAGTAGCCGCGGAGGCCATCGATTGAGGAAAAGCGCCCCGGTTTGACTGGCATGACGATGTGATCGCCAAGGAAGCCAGCGCAAGCGACCGCGATCGCTGACAGCAAGAGCACCGGCAGGATGCTCACAGGATCCATCGCGATGTCCGTCGTTCGAAGAGTGTTGGGGCTAACGTTCTCATGGGAATCTCAGGCCGTTTTCCGGTGCTTGTTGACCCGTCCCCACTTCGAGTGGACTGACTTTTGTCTCGCCATTCCTTCACGCGCGGCCAACGAGTCATCACTCAAATGCTGCAGACTGCCGCTGGCGTTCTTGGGGTGGATGTAGCAGCCTAGGCGCACAATTGAAGGCAGCAAGACATGGCAACAGTCGCGGAAGTGGCTCGCGTCTACGCTGCCGACTTGGAACTGCACGAACCAGGGTCCTGACGCCCACGTCTGCGAGCCCCTGTCCAACTCCCCCTGATCATCTGACATGATCACCACGTCGTCATCCGCTTGCAGCGTCAGTGACCTCGCGTCGATAGCCGACCGCCGCGTCTCGGGCAGCGCCAAGTATGGGAACACGTAATGCCTGCTCTCAGGAGTGGTCTGCACCTGCAAGGCTTCGCCGAGCACTGTCCCTCCAGGAACCTGAGCGATGTAGGCTGCGATCGTCAGCTCGTAGAAGGACCTTCCGCTGGTGTTCGAAAGCGCAGCGACGCCAACCAGGTAACGGTAGCCTACTTCTTTGGAAGCATACTTCTTGAGCGTCGTCTGGGCGTTGCCGAAAGTCGCGTTTCTACGAATGACGCTGATCGCGCAACCGAAGAGGTC
>JAEZQX010000134.1 GCA_023441105.1 Pseudomonadota bacterium
GGCCGGCGCGGCCGCAGACACGTCGAACGGTGCCTCGGCAAGCGTTCGACCCGCCAACGGAGCGGCCGGCTTCACCACGCGCTCCGGTACCTTCACGCCACAGGCCTGGTCTGCCGTCACCGGTTGGGAGCGGGACGATCATGCGGAGGCGCTGGTGGTCTTTCGCCGCACCTGCCCCAGCCTGGAGAAGCGAGCGACCTGGCGGGCGGCCTGCGCAGCGGTGCGGGCGGTGCGCGACGAGCCGGCTGCCGCCCGTGCGTTCTTCGAGCGCGAGTTCGTCCCCTACCTCGTGAGCGCCGCCGACCGCGACAAGGACGGCTTGCTGACCGGCTACTTCGAGCCGGTGCTGCAGGGATCGCCGGTCAGTCGCGGTGCCTTCACCGTACCGGTCTACGGTGCCCCACCGGATCTGCTCTACCTCGACGCGCGGCGCTGGCAGGGCATCGACTTGCGTCGCGCGCCGCACCGTGCCGTGCTCGACGCCAATCAGGTGGTGCCGGCAGGCATGGCGGCGGGCGCCTCGGCCTCGGCCGCGCAATCGTCCGACGTGGTCGCGGTCGATGCGGCGGTCTTCGACAGCGAGCCCCTCGATCGTCGCTATCGCGTGCGCCGCGACGGCGATCGCATCGTGCCGTACTGGACGCGCCAGGAGATCGAAGCCGGCAGGGCACCAGGCTTGCGGCCGATCGCCTGGGTCGATGACGCCCAGGCGCTGTACCTGATGCAGGTCCAGGGATCCGGGCGCATCCGCATGCCCGACGGCAGGACCCTCCGCCTCGCCTACGCCGACCAGAACGGCCATCCGTTCCGTCCCCGCGGCACGGCGCCGAGCAGGACGCGCAGCCTGCCGGGGGCCGCCGCCGACGAGCCGGTGGCGATCGCCACGCCGGTGTCGCTGCGCACGCTCGAGGTGGCTGGTGCGACGCGCACCCGTGCCAAGCCGGTTGCGACCGGTCAGGAGGTCGATCGCGTGGTCGATGCGCTGCTCGCACAGCCGCCAGCGGCGAAGGCCGGGCGCGCCGCCGCGGATGGCCGGCGGGCGTCGGCCGGCAGTGGCGGTGACCTCGGCAGCGCCAGCAGTGGCGGCGGCAAGGCCGGCGCAGGCGGTGACGGGGATGCGCGCGCCGCCATGAACCTCGGTTACCTGGTGGCGGCCCGCGAGAACGATCCGAGCTACGTGTTCTTCCAGACCGCCAGCGGAGACGGCAGCGGACCGGTGGGTGCCTTGGGTGTGCCGCTGACGGCCACGCGGTCGATCGCCGTCGACCCGCGCTCGACGCCGCTCGGGTCACCGGTGTTCATCGAAGCCGAGCGCGACGACAGCCCGGAACCCCTGCGCCGGCTGGTGATCGCGCAGGATACTGGCGGCGCCATCCGCGGCGCGGTGCGAGCGGACTTCTTCTGGGGGACCGGACCCCGCGCCGGGGCGCAGGCGCTGAAGACGCGCGACGACCTGGCGATGTGGGTGCTGCTGCCGAGGGACTTCTCGCCGCCGGCGTCGGCCACGCGCACGCGTGGCATCGGCGGCCCGGCGCCGGCGGAATGCGTGATGCGGGACGCGGAGTACTGCCTGGAATGATGGGGCTTCGGAAGGGGACGCGCCTGCTGCGGGCGCTGCTTGCCGCCGCGTCGCTGGCGGCGTTGTCGCTGCCATCAGCCTTCGCCGCTCCCGGACGTTGGGCACTGGTGATCGGCAACGACGCCTATGCCAAGGTCGAGCCGTTGCGCAACGCGATCGCCGATGCGAACCTGATCGCCGGCGAGCTCAGGCGCGCCGGATTCGACGTCGCCGCGATCCGCAACGCCGACCGCCGCACGATGCTGCGCGAGGTGATCGAGCTGGCGCGGCGCGCCGAGGCCGGCGGCGAGGCCCTGGTGTATTTCGCCGGGCACGGCGTGCAGATCGCCAATACCAATTACCTGCTGCCGGTGGACTTCGATGGTGCCGACGAGGCGATGCTGCCGTTCGAGGCGGTGAGCCTGAACGACATCGGCAACCAGCTGCTCGATGCGAAGACGCGCTTCAGCCTGCTCATCATCGACGCCTGCAGGAACAATCCGCTGCCCGGCCGGCGCGGGCGCAACCTGCGCACCGGTCCCGGGTTGGCGCCGATGTCGCCGGCAACCGGCCAGATGGTGGTCTATGCAGCGGGCAGCGGACAGGTTGCGCTCGACGGGCTGGGAGATCGGGATCCGAGCAGGAACGGCGTCTTCGCGCGCGAGTTCGCGCGCGAGATGCGCACGCCGGGCATCGACGTGCGGGAGATGATGCTCACGGTGCGCGAATCGGTAGAACGCCTGGCGGCGTCGGTCAATCATGCGCAGCGCCCTGCGATCTACGACGAGTCGCGCGGCCGGTTCGTCTTCCACGAGGCGGCGTCCGCGACCGCATCCGCGCCGCCCGCATCCAAGCCGCCCGCGTCCACGACGCCCGAGTCTGCCGCGCCCGCTGCTCCGCAGCCACCTGCGGGCATCGCGGCGGCGGCACCGCAAGCGCCTCCGGCGGGTGCCGCTCGCGGTAAGTCGGCGGAGCAGATCGAGGACGAGCTGTGGACCACCTTCTCCAGCAGTAATTCGCGGACCGGCTATGCCGCCTACCTGCGCGAGTATCCGAACGGGCGCTATGCCGCGGCAGCGCGGGTGCAGCTGGAGGTGCTGGGGCAGGTGGATCGTCCTGCGCCGCCGCCTGCTGCCGTCCCACCGCCGGCCGCGGCGGAGCCGCGCGCGGCCGAGGCTCCGGTGGCGACAGCGAAGGCGTCACCCGCCGCGCCGGTCGTCGGCAGGCGGTACCGCGGCATGGATGGCCAGTTCGACCTGACGGTCGAGGCGCAGAACGGAGCGCTGGCGGTGAAGGTCTTCCGGATGACGACCGGGCGCTTCAGCGGCACCGAGCTGCGCTGCGGCGCGTTCAGCAACACCATCGACCTGGATGAACAGTACAACGTCAGTGCCTGGTGCAGCGGCGCGATACCGGGCTCGTTGCGGCTGCGCGGGCGCTTCCCGCGCATCGACATCTACAGCGGCGGCGCGTTCGGCGGCGGGACCATCGACCTGGTGGAGGTCAAGGAGAGCCGATAGGGCGCAGCCCCTCTCACCGCCGCTCCGTCTTGAAGGTCACGCGCCGATTCTCCGGCGCCGTCGGCACGTCCGGCCTCGCCAGCTCGGTCTCGCCCTTGCCGATCGGATGCAGGCGCTGCATCGGCAGGCTGTGCTTGTTGACCAGATAGGCGACCACGCTTTCGGCGCGCGCCTGCGATAGGCGCAGGTTGTAGTCGTCGTCGCCGCGCGGGTCGGCATGGCCTTCGACGGCGAAGTCGAAGTCGGTGAGCCGATCCGATGTCAGCGCGCGGGCGATCACGTCGAGCGCCGCCTGCGAATCCGGCGTGATCTCGGCCGATCCGGTGGCGAAGGTGATGGTGATCGAGGCTGCTCCGGCGCGCGGATTCTCGCCAGGCGCACCTTTCGCCTTGGGCTGGACCATGATGCTGCGGGTCCTGACGCCGGACGGGGGCGGCGTCAAGGCATCGATCAGTGCCGCTTCGTTGACCTCGTTGAGCCTGAAGATGACGCCCTGGGCATGGGCCTCCCGCGGCATGCCGGCGACGACGAGGGCGCCGGTGCCGGCGGCGAGCAACAGCAGTTGTGCGGCGATACGGTTCATCTCGATGCCTCTTACTGTCCGATGCGATTGCCTGTGAAAGGAACCGGCAGCCCGTTGCCGGACCGCCGTGGAAAAGCATAGCCGCGTGATCGGGGTCCGACAAGGTGCGGCGGATCGAACCGTGGGTCGCGCGGACCGTCCGCCCGGTTCATACCGATGGATGATGCAGCGGCCGGGTGCAGGCGCTATAGTTGGACTTCAGTTGACTGCACCCGCCGCGCCTTCGGAGACAGGCGCAGCCAACCGGATAGCCTATGCCATTGATTCGGGTAGTCAGTCGGATGGGAAGGCCGCCGGCGGTTCCGATGCAGGCCGTCTTCGGCCCCGGCGTCGGGACGCTCGGCCGCTCGCCGGACTGCACGCTGGCGCTGCCGGACGAGGCGCGCCACATCTCGCGGCAGCAGGCCCGCGTGGAGGTGGCCGGCAATGTCGCTGCCATCACCTGCCTGAGCGCGGCCAATCCGCTCATCGTCAACGGCCAGGAGCTGCGGCAGGGCCAGGCGCGGCGGCTGGCGCATGGCGACCGCATCCACGTGGCAGGGTACGAGTTGCGCTTCGAGGACGGGGACACGGCAGCCGCGGGCGGCACGGCCGGGCTGCTGATTCCGGACGACCCGTTCGCCCTCCCGGATGTCGCGCCGACGGGACCCGCGGCCGCTCGCCCGGGCGCCTTCGATCCGTTCGCCGATCCGCCACCGGTCCCGCCGCTGCATGCGGCCGGCGGGTCCCCGGCCTCGGGTACCGATCCGCTCGGGCTCGGCCTGCAACTGCAACCTCAGGCGGAGCTGCCCGCGGGGCGCGCCGACAGCATCGACGCCCTGTTCAACCTCGAGCCTGGCCTGGATGCGCTGGCTCCCGGCTCGCCGCTGGGACTGCCGCCGGGCGAGATTCCGAAGAGCGCGCAGGAGCGGGCGGCGGAAGAGGCCGCGCAGCGTCGAGCGGATCCGGTGGCGGACCATGCGCCGGTGCTGTCGGGCAGCTTCCGGCTGCCGCAGGCCATCCCGCCGACGGAGTTCGGCCTGGCGGAGGACCCGGTGCTGTCGTGGACGGAGAGCGAGGCGGCGCAGGAGGCGATCCTGCCGCCGGCGCCGGCCGGCAACGCAGCGGAGATCGCGGCATTGACCGAGCAGTTCTTCGAATCACCGCGGCAGAAGCCGGCGCCGCCGACTCGCGCCGCGGCGCCGCATCCTGCGTTCACGGAGCCCGAGGCCGGGCGTCGCATTGCCCAGCCGGCGCGGCCGCCGCAGCTCGAGGACGCATCCGTCCTGCTGCGGGCATTGCTGGACGGCCTTGGTCTTGCCGAGTTGCCGCAGGCCGCCGGGGCGCGCAGTGCCGCCGCGCGGACGCTGACGCCGGAGTTGCTGCAGCGGATCGGCGAGCTGATTGCCGGCGCCTGCCAGGGCACGGTCGAGCTGCTGCAGGCGAGGGCGACGTTGAAGCAGGAGCTGCGGGCCGACCTGACGATGATCGGCTCGCGCGACAACAACCCGCTGAAGTTCGTGCCGGACGGCCCGACGGCGCTGGCGCAGCTGCTCGCGGCGCAGCCGGTGCGCGGCTTCATGGAGCCGGGTCGGGCCATGCGCGACGCCTACGACGACCTGCTCGCGCACCAGATCGGCTTCGTGGCCGGGATGCGCGCGGCCATGCAGGGCCTGGTCGGGCGCTTCGACCCGCAGGCGCTGGAGCAGCGCCTGGCCGGCAAGTCGGTGCTCGACGCCATGCTGCCCGCGGCGCGCAAGGCGCGCCTGTGGGAGCTGTTCAACACGCTCTATGCGGAGGTTTCGCGCGAGGCGGAAGACGATTTCGACCGGTTGTTCGGCCGGGCGTTCGTCAAGGCGTACGAGGAGCAGATCGCGCGCATCGAGGCGGGTCGTCACGCGCAGGAAGGCGGTGAGGCAGCCCGCCGCTGAGCCGGCCGGCACCGCGCTGGCCGTCGCCATGGTTTCGCGGCGCGGCGGCCGCGCGCGCAACGAGGACGCCTGCGGCCACTGGGGCTGGGGGCGGCCGGCGACGAGCGGCCCGGTGTGCTGCGTGCTCGCCGATGGCGCCGGCGGTCATGGAGGGGGGGACGTCGCCTCCCAGGCGGCGGTGTCGACGGTGCTGCAGTCCTTCGCGGAACGGCCGGCCTGCGATCCACGCCGCGTTCGCGAGCTGATCGACCTCGCCAACCAGGCGGTGGTGGCAGGGCAGTCCGCATCCGAGGCAACCCGCGACATGCGCTCGACCCTGGTCGTGTGGCTGGGCGACCCCGCACAGGGGGCGGCCGCCTGGGGGCACAGCGGCGACTCCCGCCTCTACTGCTTTCGCGGCGGCCGGCTGCTCGCGCGCACCCGCGACCACAGCCTTTACCAGTCGATGATCGATGCCGGGCTGGCCCACAGCGGCAACCTGCGCGGCAACCCGCAACGCAACATCCTGACCGCATGCCTCGGCAGCAGCGAGCAGTTCGAGGCCGACGTGGTCGGCGCCAATCATGCCTTGCACCCGGGGGACGCCTTCCTGCTCTGCAGCGACGGCTTCTGGGAGCCGCTGGAAGAAGAGATCATGACCGCGACGCTGCAGGAGACGGCCGACGTGCAGTCGTGGATCGACGCGCTCGAGCAGTCGGTCGCACGTCGCGCGCAGGCCGGGCAGGACAACTATTCTGCGATCGGCGTGTGGTACGGCGGCTCGAGGGAAACACCGGCCCCTCAGTACTCCTCGATCTCGAACAGCACCGCGCCGTAGGCGGCGCAGGCGGCTTCGTTCTGCTTGCAGCCGGTGGGCTCCCCGGCGAAGGGCGCCGCGCCTTTCTCGGTGAAGACCCGGCTGGCGAGCTGCATGTCGAACTCGCTGAAGGGTTGCGCGCCGTCGAGGCCGACGCCGCTGAAATTCCTCGGTGTCGGCGTCACCAGCGCGATGAAGCGGTTCACGCCCGGCGGCCCGCCCGCCACCATTTCCCAGTTGGATCGCGGCAGCGCCAGGTCGCTCTTGGCGCGCATGCGGTTGTTCTTGTCGAGTCCGTTGGGGAACAGCTGGTAGAAGTGCGACCGGTCCGTGCCCTGCATCAGCAGGTAGACGTAGCCGTCGCGATCCGAGCGCAAGCGGAAGCGCAGCCGGTCCTTGCCGATCTTGACGCGATCCGAGGTCAACTGCACGTCGACGTTCCACGCGGGATCGCGCTGCTGATGCAGCATGTCGATGATCTGGCCGGCCGGCAGCATGCCGCCGCTGTCGAAGGTGGGCGGCGCGCTGGCCAGCGGGCCCGGCACCGGGCTGGCATCGGGCACCAGCGACGGCACCACCGACGTGGTCGGCGGCGGGGCGAAGGACGGCGGCGGAGAGGGT
>JAEZQX010000140.1 GCA_023441105.1 Pseudomonadota bacterium
AAGTGAGCACCTTCTGGTCAACCTGGGTCATCGTGCTGGCGGTGTTGACCTTCGGCATCAGCTTCGTGCTGCTGTGCTGGGCGCCGTGGGTCAAGATCCCCACCCAGCCGGACGGCACCACCACCCACGTGTGGGCCCACGGCGTGCTGCGCGAAGGCGTCAAGGACCTGCCACGCTGGTGGCTGGCGGTATCGTTCCTGGCGTTCTTCGCAGCCGCGCTCTACGTGCTCCTGTTTCCGGGCCTGGGCAACTACCGCGGCCTGCTCAACTGGACCTCCACCGAGGCGCTGCAGGAAGCGGCTGCCCGCAACGACCAGCAGATGGCGACGCTGGTGCAGCGGGTCCGGGAGCAATCGATCGAGCAACTCGCCGCCGACGGCGATGCGGCCCGGAGCGGGCGGCGGCTGTTCGCCGACAACTGCGCCGCCTGCCATGGCAACGATGCCCGCGGCATGCCGGCACTCGGTGCGCCGAACCTCATCGACGACGACTGGCTCTACGGCGGCGATGCGAAGGCCATCCTGGCCAGCATTCTCGACGGGCGCCGGGGTGTGATGCCGCCTTTCGGGGCGACCATGAGCGCCAACGACATCGGCAATCTCGCCCACTATGTCGCCAGTCTTTCGGGCGAGCCGCGCGATGCGGTCAAGGCTGCGCTGGGCAAGCCGCTGTTCCAGTCCTGCGCGGCCTGCCACGGCGCGGCCGGCAAGGGCAATCCCGCCCTGGGGGCGCCCGACCTGACCGACCACACCTGGCTTTACGGCGGCTCGCTCGCCGACATCGAGCGGACCATCCGCGACGACCGCGGCGGCGTGATGCCTGCCTGGCGCGACCGGCTCGGCGAGGACGGCGCGCGGCTCGTCGCCGCCTGGATCTATGGCAATGCCCACTCCATCCGCCCGGCGCAATGAGTCGCCGGAACGGCAGGTGCCAACCGTTACGCCCGCGTCGCGAACGGCGTGGCGCCAGCCGGTGGTCTGGCTCGGCGCGTTCATCTTCCTGGCATCGTTGATCGGCTGCATCCTGACGATCGTGCTCGCCAGCCGGCACGACGATCCCGCGCTAGGGCAGGGCGTGGAGTACCTGATGAAGGTGCCGCTCGATCGGGTGCCGGCCTCCGCCGCGCCGCAGGCCCGATGAGGAAGGCCGGATGACGATGGCGGCGGCGGGTTGCTGGCATTGCGGCGAGCCGATGCCCGCGGATGGCGGCACCAGCGCGCTGATCGCCGGACTCGAACGCCCGATGTGCTGCGGCGGGTGCCGGGCCGCCGCGCTCTGGATCGAGCAGCTCGGTCTTGGCGACTATTACCGACTGCGCGATGCCGCAACGGCGAGAGCGGGCAGCGGCGCCGGATCGCAGCCGGCGGGCGGTGAAGGCGCCGGCTGGGGGCCGTTGACGCCCGCCGCGGCCGACAGCGAAGCCTGGTCGGATCAGGCCCTGCTGCGCCATGTGGTGCGCCCCGCCGGCGGCAATCACCAGGAGGTCATGCTGCTGGTGGACGGGATGCGCTGCGCCGCCTGCGTCTGGCTCATCGAACGGGCACTGGGCACGGTCGCCGGCGTGGTCACGGTCCAGGTCAATGCCACGGCCCGGCGCGCGCGCATCGTCTTCGATCCCCGCCAGGCCAGCCTGCCTCGCCTGCTGGAGACGATCGCCCGGGCCGGCTACCGGCCGCTGCCGCTCGACGGTTCGGCGCTCGACGATGCGCGCCGCCGCGAATCGCGCGACGCGCTCAAGCGCCTGCTGGTGGCGGGCTTCGGCGCCATGCAGTCGATGATGTACGCCAGCGCGCTGTACTTCGGCGCCGTCGACACGATGGACGAGGCGACGCGGTCCTTTTTCCGCTGGATCGGGTTCCTGGTCGCCACCCCGGTCGTACTCTATTCGGGCCGTCCGTTCTTCGCCGGCGCGCTGCGTTCGCTGCGCGCGCGACGGATGGGAATGGACGTGCCGGTGGCCATCGCCGTCGCGGCCATCTATGGCGCCAGCCTGGTCGTCGCCTTGCAGGGCGGGGCCGAGGTCTACTTCGAATCGGTCAGCATGTTCGTGTTCTTCCTGCTCTGCGGCCGCTACGTCGAGATGCGCGCGCGGCATCGTGCCGGCGACCTGAGCGATGCCGTGGCGCGACTCATGCCGGCGTTCGCCGATCGCCGCCTGGACGATGGCAGCCTGGCGCGGGTTGCCATCGCCGATCTCGCAGCCGGCATGCGGATCCGCGTGGCCGATGGCGACGCCGTGCCGGCGGATGGTCGCCTGGAAAGCGAACGATGCCTGGTCGACGAATCGCTGCTGAGCGGTGAGTCGACGCCGGTGGCGCGTGCCCGGGGCGATGTCCTCGTGGCCGGCAGCCTGGTCGCCGAAGGTCCGGCCGACATCGTGGTGACGCGCACGGGATCGGAGACCACGCTCGCTGCCATCGTCGCGCTGGTGACCCGCGCACAGGTGACGCGGCCGCGGCTGGCGCAGGCGGGCGACCGCGCGGCCGGGCTGTTCGTGGCGAGGATCCTGGTGCTGACGGCGCTCACCGCCATCCTCTGGCTGTACTTCGACCCGTCGCGCGCATTCGATGCCGCCATCGCGGTGCTGGTGGTGTCCTGCCCGTGCGCGTTCGCGCTGGCGGTGCCGGCGGCGATCACCCGCTGCCTGGCGGTGCTGGCCCGGCGCGGGGTGCTGGTGGTCCGGCCGGATGCGATCGAGGCGCTGGCCGGCGCCGGCCACGTCGTCTTCGACAAGACCGGCACCTTGACCGACCGACGCTTGACGCTCGAGCGGGTGCGGGTCCTGACGGCGGAGCTGGACTGCGAGCAGGCGTTGCAGCTGGCGGCGGCGCTGGCCCGCGAGAGCCGCCACCCGGC
>JAEZQX010000188.1 GCA_023441105.1 Pseudomonadota bacterium
GGGCCGCCCCGAGGGTCTGGACACCGGCTTCTACGTGAAGCCGACGATCTTCGCCGGCGTCGAGTCCCACATGACCATCGCCCGGGAGGAGATCTTCGGGCCGGTGCTTGCGATCATGGGCTACGACGACGAGGAAGACGCGATCAGGATCGCCAACGACACGCCATACGGCCTGGCGGCCTATGTGCAATCCGGCAGTGTCGCGCGGGCAAGGGCCATCGCCCGCCGCCTGCGTGCCGGCAATGTCCAGATCAACTATCCGCCAGTCGATCGCGGCGCACCCTTCGGAGGCTACAAGCAGTCCGGCAACGGCCGGGAATGGGGCGAGTACGGCCTGATGGAATACCTGGAGATCAAGGGGGTCCAGGGCTACGGGTCGGCATAGCTGCGCCCAGCAGGCGCTCTGACTGCTGCTTCAATCTAGTCGATCCGGATGTTGGCCTCCCTGACGACCTTCTCGAATCTGGAGAGGTCAGTCTCAACGACCTTCGCGAAATCTTCCGGTGTGGGGGTTTCGCGGTCGTCGATTCCCATCTCGACGAGTTTGCTGCGGACCGCCGGCGCCTTCAGTGCACGCGCGAAGTCGGCGTGGAGCCTTTTCACTATCGGCTCCGGCGTGTCGGCGGGAGCGAAGACGCCATACCAGGTGGAAAACTCGTAGCCCGGTAGACCGGATTCTGCGACCGTTGGGATATCAGGAAACTCCTGGAGTCGCTTGTTGCTTGTCACCGCGATCGGTCGCAGCTGGCCCGCGCGGACGAGGGGCGCGGCGGCCGGATAGGTATCGAAGCCCACGGTCACTCGGCCAGAAACCAGATCCGGGATTGACTGTCCGCTGCTCTTGTAGGGGACATGCAGCATCTGGATGCCGGCCATGTGTTTGAACATCTCGCCGGCAATATGGGGAGTAGTTCCATTCCCCGCCGATGGAAAGCTGCCCTTGTCAGGATTCGCCCTGAGGTAATCGATAAGTTCCCGGATGGTCTTAACAGGCAATGACGGGTGGACGACGATGATGTGGGGGACCGAAGCAGTCAATGTCACTGGCTTGAACGCCTTGAGCGGGTCATAGGGCAGCTTCGTCAGGTGGGGCTGAATCGTGTTCAGCGAGACGACACCCATCATCAAGTAGCTTCCATCAGGCGTCGCACGAGCCACCTGCGTGGCCGCAACTACGCCGCTGCCTCCTGGGCGATTCTCCACGACCATCGCGTGGCCCGTGTCTTCCGAGATCTTGGCGGCGAGCAAGCGGGCAACGATATCAGTGCCGCCGCCCGGAGCGAAGCCAACCACAAGGCGCGAAGCACGGTCGCTACCCTGCGCGTGCGTGTGGCTTGGCTGTAGCATGCCCGCAAGCGTCACTGCCAGCAGCAGTTGGAGGGCGATCTTGGCCCGATGGAAGCAACTCTTTGTCATGACACTACCTCGATTGGGCGGGGGAAGTTGCAGCGGAGTTTGGCGGCGAGGTAACTGACTTCAGCATGTTTGGGTCGAAGTCATCGTCAGATGGTTGCCTACCGACTATCGTTCCGTCATCCAGCAGGATTACCGGGCCGGCATGCCGCCGAGAGAGCACCGAGTCCGTGGCGAGGGCATTGTTCGACAGCGAATGCAGATCGCGCCACAGAGCCTCAGTGATCGGATAGCCGTGTTTCAACGCCTGCATCAGCAGTGGGTCCCATTGCTCAGCGTGACGTGGAGGCGAGCCATTGCACACCGTCACGGTCATTCCTCGCTCTCCCCCGTCGGCCGCGACATCAGCAAGGGCGCCGTGGCGCCGCGCCAGATGCGACAGGATCCGTAGTTCGCCGGCTTCGAGGACGTCGCGCACGTGCAGAGTCGCGGAGCCTTGTCGACGGGCCGTGTCCACCGCGAGGTCGATCAGAGTAGGA
The DNA here is from genome assembly GCA_023441105.1 of Pseudomonadota bacterium. The sequence continues at coordinate 1,893 of JAEZQX010000188.1, forward strand.
GCAAGAATCCAAGCATGGACATCACCTGCCTCGACATCCAGCGTGCATGGATCAACGTCGACGAGCCGTAATCTCGCGAAGCCATCCATTCTCAAGTCGCCGTAGGAACGGAGCAGGCTGGCGAAGCCGCCATAGCCTGCCGACTGGGAGGTGAGGATGCATTCCGTCACTGCGTGGACCATGCCGGATGGCAAACCACAGGTAAGCAGGATCCGCCCAACGTACATCCGCGCTTCGCGCACGGACATGGCGATTGAACGATCGCCGGCTCTATCGGCTGAAGTCACAGCACAGGCTCCTTGGGATAGAACCAGTCGCACCCCACACCTGCCGCGATATCCTCGACTGTCGGGGCTCCCTGATAGATTACGCCGCGCAGACTGCGCTGCAGGTAGTCTCTGGTCTTGTCCAGGCCATGGATCGCAATGTTGATCAGCCGTGTAATGTCGCCAGGCACCAATTCTTCGCCCATCATGTTCATGTGAGGCGAGTGATACTCCGTCCCGCTGAGCGTCTGGATTCTGCTGACGATGAAACGATCAGCGGGGTGTGCTAGCAGGTAGCGTGCGACGCTCATCGACGGCTGCTGCGACGCGAGCTGCCGGTCCAGATCGCGCACCAGGCGAGGCAAGTCCAGGCCGAGGTTGAACACTTCACCTGCTTCGGTTCGGTCCCCCCGCCGGGGCTCTTCGGCAGTTTCGGACTTGTACCAGACGTAGCGGTTCGATCCCGGCGAGTCCAGGTCCATCTCGAACGCCCACGAATATTCGGCGCGCAGGATGGATCTTAGCCTTCCAACCGACATGTCCGGCTCGGTGCAGTACTCCTCATCGACCCGCAGTGTCTCGGCAAGCCTGTCGCACAGATCCGGCACCAGCTCAGTCATCAGCGCGAGGAGGGTTTCGAAGGCCTCCGGATGGACGTGCCGCTCGAGCCGGTCGGCTACTGCCGCCAGTGAGAAGGTCATTCCGCCTGCGTCCGGTGAGCTCGATTCCTGACCGTGCTCGATCAGGTTACCGGTATCGTAGAGGCGCCGAATGAAGGAGTGAACCTTGTCAAGTGAGCTCGCGACCTCCGCGCTGTCGGCGAAGCGTTCGTACTCCATCCGGTCCTCGCGACGGAAGACGGCCGCCTTCTCCACCAGCACAGCCAGACGGGCCAATACTGGATGCTTCGCGCCTACCTGTATCGACTTTGCGGCTACTACAGCCTGCTCGCGTGCCTGCAACCATGCGTTCAGCAGTTGAGGGTGGTTGTTCACGAAAAGATTGAGGCCTAGAGCAGACCCGTTGCCTACTCCAAGAAAGCGCTGGATCTCCGGCGCCAGCCTTGCCGCGGCGGGGTTTCGACTGCGCGCCAGGTGCTCCACCAGGTCTATCGAGAACACTCTCATCATGTACGCGCAGAGCATCTGGGCGTCGAGCGGGCGGCGCAACGGGTGCGTGTCCTCAAGCGAACGGAAACTGCGAGTGCCGAAGGTCCCGTTGCCATCCAGGCCCGTGTTTCGCATCAGGTAGCAAGCCTCCGCCACGGTAGCAATGTCGGGCTGTCGGCCCGCCGCCAAGGCCTCGACCGTATGATCGAAGACCCGACCGCTGCGGTTGGAGCGGGCCCAGATCAAGGTGCCCGGGGTGGCACGTCCGGCGTATAGCTTCAGAATCTCTTCACCGGTGATCCGGATGTCATCAGGTGATACTGGTCCTTCGATCAATGCAGCCTTCATGTCCCAGGCACGGCCGATGATGCGCCCCATGCGTCCTTCCTGGCGGGGTTCGAAGGAGTGGACGGTGAAGTCGAAGGGCATGGTCGGTGTGTCGATCCGGTAGAGCGCGGTGCCTCGCGCCCGCTCATCGATCGACCAGTGAATCCGCCGGATTCGCCAGCGCTCGCGCAGAGCCTTGGCCATCAACAACCGCGTGGCGCTCAGCCGACTGGTCTGAAGCATGCTGAGGCGCTCAGGTTTCATGAGGAACGCTGCGCTGCGTAATGTGGGTGCTGCCTCAGGCATGACGAACTTCAAGGGGTGATTGCATGGCGAAAGCTCCTCAATCGCTGAGCTATGAGTCGGGGGGTGTAAGAACCTCCCGGTCGGGCTGGCTAGGTATCGGGAGACAGTCCGTCTTCTAGTAGAATACAAGAGATACGTATGGAATCAGTCTAGCATTGGCTGTTGGCTCATGCAATCCTGCGTTTGGATGCCAAGGAGGCTTGATAGTGGTGAACGCTGAGCACCCGAAAGGCGTACGCCCGCTCGGCTCCGTACTGAAGACGTTGGCACTGCTTGACGAACTGGGCAGGTCCCGCGAGCCGCGGCGACTGGTGGAATTGAGCCGCTCGCTCACCGAGAGCAGGTCGACGACCTACCAGAAGCTGGTGACGCTGATGCATGCCGGCTGGGTCGAGGTGGACGCTAGCGGGCGGTACCGACTGAGCCTGCATGCTGCGCGGGTAGGCTCGATCGCGCTCGAGCAGGCGAGTCTCGATGCCCGGTCCACTGCGGTCTTGCGTGATCTTGCCGATGAGGCGGCGGAGACAGCCTCGCTTGCAATCCTCAGCCGGAATCGTGCTGAACTGATTCAAAGAGTCGAGGCCGATGGGGTTGCGGTTCAGGCACGAGTTAGCGTCGGTGCACGGATGTCACTCGACAGCAGCTCGTCCGGGCGGGTATTGACTGCGTTCGCAGCGCCGGAGGCGCGTGAGGCGCTGAATCGCAGCGGCGCAGCGCTTGCGCCTCCAGTCATGCTGAGGCGCGTCTTGCGCGCCGGCTACGCAGTCTCTGCCGGGACGGATTTCCCTGGCGTTCGGTCGGTCGCTGCGCCAATATTTGATGCGAGCGGCGCGTGCGTGTTCGCGCTCTCCGTTGCGGCGCCAGTCGAGCGGTTCAATGAGGAGCGGCTCGCAAGCCTGCTGCTTCATGCAGCCGAGAGGTTGAACCGGCTCATCGGAGGAGAGGCCGCGGTCGCTCTGCAGGCGTCACGATCAGGTCAGGGAGCCTCCCCGGGAAGATCGATGTGACGCTCGAAGCGGAGGCAAGGGGAGTGAGCTCTTGCTGGCCTGGAAGCGCCAGGAGCAATGCCGCTGCGCAATCTGATCCATTGAACAATCATTCCAATTATTTGACTTGCGCAACGTCTCCCGCGTTCCTAGCATCCTCTACCCATGAACACCCCTCTGCATATCCAGGTCGGCGACGGGATCGGGGAGATCCTGCTGAACCGGCCGCCAGTCAATGGGCTCACGCCGGAGTTGCTCGACGCGTTGCTGTCGGCGCTGCGCGAGATGGGCGACAACCCGCAGGTGCGGGCGATCGTCCTGGGCAGCGCCGTGCCTGGGCGTTTCTGCGGCGGGCTCGACCTGCCGCAGTTCCGCCGGTATTCGCAAGCCGAAGTGCATGCGGTGGTGGAGAGGCTCTACGTCCGGCTGCACGAGCTGCAGTCGAGCCTGCCCAAGCCGACGATTGCCGCGGTCAGTGGTTCGGTGCGCGGCGGCGGCATGTCGGTGGCCATCACCTGCGACATGCTGGTCGCGGCGGATGACGCGACCTTCGGCTATCCGGAGCTCGAGATCGGTCTGGTGCCGGCCATTCATTACACCCACCTGCCGCGCATCGTGGGTCGCTACCGCGCCTTCGACCTGCTCTTCACCGGCCGCGTCTTCGACGCCCGCGAGGCATTGGAGCTGGGGCTGGTGAGTCGGCTCGCGCCGCCGGCGCAGGTGCTGGAAGAGGCGCGCAAGCTCGCCGCCGTGCTGGCGGCCAAGTCGCCGCAGCTGGTGCGATTGGGCAAGGCCGCCTTCACCAGCATCAACGACAACGGCTACCGGGCGGGTGCGCGCAGCGCGGTGGACCTGATCAGCAGCGTGTTCGGCACCGACGATTCCCGCGAAGGGCTGGCGGCATTCGCGGAAAAGCGCCGGCCTCGCTGGTCAGCCGACAGCTGACGAGCGACGAAGCGATGATCGACGAGCGCTCCCCGAACACTGACAACCGACCCTGACACCGACGAGATCCCCCGAGGGACGGAGGAGACGACATCTTGGCCAAGCGACGACAGTTCCTGTCCATCTCGACGGCGCTGGCAGCGTCCCTGTGCGGGCTGATGCCGAGTGCGGCTGGCGCGCAGGAGTTTCCTTCCGCGCCGGTCACCATCGTCGTCCCCTATGGGCCCGGCAGCTACACCGACAACGTGATCCGTCCGCTTGCCGCAGTACTGCAGAAGGTGCTGGGGCAACCGATCGTGATCGACAACAGGGCCGGTGCCAACGGCATCATCGGCACGCAGCACGCGGCTCGCGCCAGGCCGGACGGCTACACGCTGCTCGCCGGCTCGACCACGACCCTGGCCGCCAATGCCGGCCTGTTCAAGAGCCTGCCCTACGATCCTCGCAAGGACTTCGTGCCGGTGGCGGGTGTCGCCGCCACGTCCATGATGTTCATGGTGCGATCCGATTCGCCCATCAAGGACCTGAAGGGGTTCCTCGCCCACGCCGCCAGCCAGCCGAACCCGTTGCCGGTCGGCTACGGATCGTCGAGCGCGCAGGTTGCGCTGGCGCTGCTGTCGAAGCAGAGCGATGTCCAGTTCAATGGCGTGCCGTACAAGGGCACGCCTCAGGCAATCACCGACCTGATCGGTGGCCAGGTGCCCGCGGCCATCGTCGACGTGGCCAACGGCGTGCCGCAGATGCGCACCGGCAGGCTGCGCGCGCTGGCCATTTCGGGCTCCGCCCGGACTGCCTCGGCGCCCGACGTACCCACGCTGGCGGAGACCTGGCCTGGTGTCCAGCTGGTGACCTGGGTCGGTCTGGTGGCACCGGCCGGTACGCCGCCGGCGGTCGTCGCCAAGCTCAGCAGCGCCGTCGACACCGCCATCGCCAGCGCGGACCTCAAGGAGAAGTTCACCACCATCGCCACCGACCTGGACCCGGCGGCTCCGCAGGAGCTGGGGCGGCGCATGCAGCAGGACCATGAACTGTGGCTCGGCCTCATGAAGGCCGCCGGCATCCAGCCCGAATGACGACGCCTGGCGCCGGCCGCCCCCCTGGGGCATTGGACGGGTTGCGTGTGCTCGATCTCTCGCGGGTCCTCGCGGGACCGTTGGCGGCGCAGATCCTCGCCGACCTCGGCGCGGACGTCCTGAAGATCGAGCGGCCCGGCCGCGGCGACGATTCGCGCGAATGGGCGCCGCCGCACATGACGCCCGAGCCGCGGGCGCCCCTCGACGCGTCGGTCTACTTCTGGACCTGCAATCGCGGCAAGCGGTCGGTGGAGATCGACATCGCGACCTCCGCAGGCCGGGCCGCGGTGACGCGGCTGGCAGCCGAAGCCGATGTGCTGATCGAGAACTTCAAGGTCGGAACGCTGGCACGCTGCGGGCTCGATTACCGGACGCTGGCTGCGGTGAATCCGCGGCTGATCTATTGCTCGATCACCGGCTTCGGGCAGACCGGGCCCTATCGGGAGCGACCCGGCTACGACACGATCGTGCAGGCGCTGGGCGGGCTGATGAGCATCACCGGCAACCCGGACGACGAGCCGGGTGGCGGACCGCGCAAGTGCGGAGTGGCCGTCGCCGACCAGATGACGGCGCTCTATTCCGCGGTGGCCATTCTCGCGGGGGTCAACGAGCGTCATCGCTCGGGACAGGGCCAGCACATCGACATGTCGCTGCTCGACGTCCAGGTGGCGGCGCTCTCCAACATCGGCATGAACTTCCTCGCGACCGGCCGGACTCCCCGCCGCTTCGGCAACCGCCTGTCGACGGTCTACCCGAGCGACAACTTCCGCTGCCGCGATGGCGACATCATGCTGATCGTTGGCAACGACGAGCAGTTTCGTCGCTTCTGCCGCGCCCTCGGGATGACGGCGGTGGCGGAAGATCCGCGTTTCGCGCGTAATTCGGCGCGACTGGGGCATGCGGACGAGCTTGCGCCGCTGATCTCGCAAGCCCTGGCAAGTCGCACGGTGGCCGAGTGCCAGCGCCTGCTCGACGAGGCGGGCGTCCCGGCCAGCCGCATCAACGACGTCGCCCAGGCCCTGGAGGATCCGCAGGTGGTTGCGCGCGGCATGGTACGCACCGTCCGCGATGCCAGCGGGCGCGAGGTGCGGGTCCTGGGCAGTCCGATCCGCCTGTCACGCACCCCGCCTGCCGATGCGCGGGTCGCCCCGAGCCTGGGGCAAGCGAACGCGCAGATCGCGCAAGGATGGCCGGCGGCGGAATGACCGCCCGTCTGCGACGGCCACGCGCCTCTGCACCCCCGGCGGCCGGCCGACGCGATGGCGTCGCCCGGCATGCCTCGGCCGGCTCCCGACCTCAGGCAGGTCGCTTGCGCAGCAGGTATTTCTGGTAGCCGTCCATGACCAGCTCACCGCGCTGGTTGTGCACGGTGGACTTGAGCGTCAACACGCCGGTCGTCCGGTTCGGGGCCAGCTCGCAGACCTCCAGCGTGGCGTAGAGGGTATCGCCGACGAACACCTTGCCGAGGAAGCGGCTGCTCTGCTCGATGAATCCCTTCAGCGAGTCCTCGACCATGTGGGCGAACAGCCCGGCACCGCCGCAAGTCTGGGCCAGCACCTGGAAGCCGTGGGCCAGCATGTGTGGCATGCCGCGGGCCCGGCAATACTCGACGTCGTAGTGCACCGGATGATTGTCGCCGCTGGCAAGCTGGAAGGCGGCGAACAAGGCGTCGGTCATGGTCCGCGACGGAAGAACGAACCGCTCGCCGACTTCGAAGTCTTCGAAGTAGCGGGTCGGACACAGGCGGTGCTGACGCGGATCGAATGCGGAGGCTGGCTGTAGAGGTGCCGGGCTGGTCATACGGGATCCCAACCGAAGACGTCCTGCGAGCGGTCGAGCGCATAGAAGCTCGACCTGAGCGCCGGCATGACGCGCTCGGCTATGGTTTGCGGCGTCCAGCCCTCGGTGGTGTGCATGCCCCGCAGCGGGCGGCTCTGGCTCATCAGGAAGACCTCGTTGGCTCGCACCGCGAAAACCTGCCCGCTCACGCCGATCGCCGCGTCGCTGGCGAGGTAGACGGCGAGCGGGGCGATCTTCGCCGTCTCCATCCGCTTCAGGCGTTCGACGCGGGCCTTCTGTTCCTCGGTGTCCGCCGGTATCGAGCCGATCATGCGGCTCCAGGCGAAGGGCGAGATGCAGTTGGACCGGACGTTGAACTTCGCCATGTCCATGGCGATCGACTTGGACAACGCCACCATGCCGAGCTTGGCGGCGGAATAGTTCGCCTGCCCGAGGTTGCCGATCAGGCCCGAGGTTGACACCATGTGGATGCACGAGCCGGCCTGCTGGGCCTTGAAGTGGGTTGCCGCGGCGCGCGAGACGTTGAAGGCGCCGTGCAGGTGGACATCGATGACCGCGCGCCACTCGTCGACGGACATGTTGAAGAAGAAGCGATCGCGCAGGATGCCGGCGTTGTTGATGACGGCGTCGATGCGGCCGAAGGTCTCGACTGCCTGCGTGACCATGCGGTTAGCCGCATTCCAGTCCGCGACACTGTCGCCGTTGGCCACCGCGACGCCGCCCGCGTCGGTGATCTCCTTCACCACCGCGGCGGCGCGCGATACGTCCTGTCCTTCCCCCTGGATGGACGCGCCGAGGTCGTTGACGACGACCTTGGCACCCTCGCGCGCCAGCGCCAGCGCGAAGTCGCGGCCGATGCCGCCGCCGGCGCCGGTCACGAGCACCACCTTGTCCTGCACGAATCCGCTGTTCATCGCCCTTCCTCCCGCCCCTCGGGCCGCATGTGGGCGGTAGCCTCGGCATCGATGCGGTGCCAGACCTCGGCGGCCATCGGGCGGCGCGATTCTTCCAGGATGTGTCCGACCAGGCCGACGGCACGAGCCATGACGCCTATACCGCGGCAGATATTCCAGTCGAATCCCATCTCGCAGCATAGCGCGCCGAGCGCGCCGGTGGCGTTCACCGGCAAGACCTTGCCGCTTGCCGCTTGAGCCGCCTCGGCAATCGCTCCGATGAGCTTCAGGTAGGGGCCATCGAAGCCGGTCTCGCGGGCCAGCTCCAGAAGCCGGGGCGTGCGGGGGTCGATCGGCTTGTGGATGGGATGACCGATGCCGGGCAGGATCCGTTTTTCCCGGCGATGGGCCTCGACCACCTGGGCGGCGATGGTAGCCGGATCGGCCGCGGGATCGGGTTGCGGCATGGCTTCGTACAGGACCCGGGCCGTCCCCTCGATGCTGCCGACGAAGACGGTGCCGAGGCCGTTCAATCCGGCTGCCACCGCCCCCTGGAGCGACTCCGGCGCACCGAGGTAGGTCAGCCGCGCGACCAGCGCACTGGGCGTGATGCCGTGCTCGACGAGCGTCACGGCCATCGCGTTGAACATCCGGGATTCCCGCTCGTTCGGGAGTCGGCCGGTCAGTTCCAGGAACCCCATGTCGCCCAGGTTCAGGCGGCCAAGGATCTCGCTTGGAAAGTCGCGACCGAACAGCGTGATGCTGGTCGCGTCGCTCCAGCCGATGTCGGTGCGGATCTCATTCTGCTTTCGTGCCACGATGGTGCCCTCCTGCGCAGTGGCCGTCATGCTAAGGTTGCGTCGGGAACGATACAAATCAAATAATCTGAGTGACTGTTAAGGCCCCTTCCGTCAAGGCGTATCCGGCAAGGAACGCAGCAGCGGTGAGAATCAACTTCAAGTTGCTGAACACCTTCCTGGCGGTCGCAGAGAACGTCAGCTTCCGCAAGGCGTCGGAGCAGACGCACCTGTCGCTGCCGGCGGTCAGCATGCAGATCAAGCAGCTGGAAGAACAGCTGGGTGTGGGTTTGTTCCACCGCACGACCCGGCGCGTCGAGCTGACGCGCGAAGGCGAACGGCTGATGATCAGCGCCCGCAAGGCGATGGCGGAGCTCGACGGCACGTTGGCGCGCATCCAGCAGGCCGCCAATGTGCAGCAGGGCCATCTCGCCATCGCCTGCGTGCCGACGGTGGCGGGAACGCGGCTGCCTGCGCTGATGATCGCCTTCGCCCGGCGCTTTCCGGGGATTTCGGTGCGCGTGCGCGAGTTGTCGCAGCCCGGGCTGCTGGAGGCGGTGCGCAAGCGCGAGGTCGATTTCGGGATCGGTCCGCAGCCTGAGCGGCCCGGCGAGCTCAAGTTCCAGCCGGTTTTCGAGGATGCCTACGTGGCGCTGCTGCCGGCTGCGCACCCGGCAGCGGCGAAAGCGACGGTGAGCCTGCGGGAGCTGGCGCAGATGCCGCTGCTGACCATGGGCGCTTCCCAGTTCCATCGGCAGCTGATGCAGGCCTTCGACGACGAGGGCCTGAAGCCCGAGCTGAACTACGAGTTCACGAACGTCAGCACCGCGGTCGCCATGGCCGAGGCCGGGCTCGGCGTGAGCATCATGCCGAGCGTCGGGGTGCCGCGGCAGACTGCGCTGAAGTCGCTGAGGATCGTGCGGCCGTCGCTCAGCCGGACCATCGGCATCGTGACCATCCGCGGGCATGCGCTTTCGCCGTCGGCAGGCCGCTTCGTGGACATGTGCGATGTCCTGATCCCGCCGCCGGCGAGCGCTTGAGGCGATCGTCGCGTTACTGGGCCTCGATGCCCGCCTTCTTCATGAGCGACTCCCAACGAGGATTGTCCGCAGCGATGCGCTCCGCCAGCTGTGCCGTCGACAGCGGCAGGACGGTCGTGTTCAAGGTCCGGAACTGCTCCTTGACCCGGTCGGTCGCCAGCGCCTGCTGGATCGCGGTGTCGAGCTTGGCCACCGTTCCGGCCGGAGTGCCGGCAGGCGCCATGACCGCGATGATCGTCTCCAGGCTGCCGCTGGCGCCGGGGAAGGATTCCTGCAGCGTCGGGATGTCCGGCGCACCTGCGTAGCGCGCGGCTGCCGAAATGGCGAGCGCCCGGGCCTTGCCCGACTTCACCTGCATCAGTCCGTTGCCGAGATCCACCACCGCGACGTCCACCTGGCCGCCGACCAGGTCGGTGATCGCCTGCGGGATGCCGCGGTAGCTCACGGCCGTCGGCGCGGAGTCGGTGATGGTCGAGAACAGGGCGACGGCAACCTGCCCGCTGGGAGAGCCGTAGGCCATGCTGACGGGCGGGGAAGCCTGCTTCGAAGCACGGGTGAGGTCGGCAACCGATTGCAGCGGCGACACCTGCTGGACGAGGAACATCATTGCCGTCGAGCCGATACCGGAAACCGCCGCGAAGCTCTTGACCGGGTCGTAGGGCAGGGTCTTGATCAGGCTCCTTGCGACGAACATCACGGAGGATCCCATCAGCAGGGTGTAGCCGTCGGGCCTGGCATTGGCCACATGGGCGGCGCCGATGGTGCCTTGCGCGCCGGCGCGGTTTTCGACGACGATCGGCTGGCCGAGCGACTGCTGCAGCGCCTGAGCCAACGTCCGCGTCACGGCGTCCGTCACCGATCCCGCCGGGAACGGCGCGACGATGGTGACCGGGCGGTTGGGGAAATCATCCTGGGCGAAGGATGGTGCGGCGAAGAATGCAAGCGACGCGGCCAATGAAAAAGCCACGAAGCGTCGGCGGGTGATCAATTTCGTCTCCGATCGGATTGGGGATGCAGCCGGTCAAGGTAGGCAGGCCGACGGCAGGAAACAAGTCAAATAATCTGAAGGATTGTTCGCGAAGCCGAACGCGGGCCGTCCGTTGCCGATGCCTGCGCGATCAGCTACCCGCGCGCGAAGTCCGGGATCCGGAAGCGCTTGCGATAGGCGCCCGGCGCCATGCCGGTGCTGCGTTTGAACAGGCGCCTGAAGAAGGCCGGATCTTCGTAGCCCACCCGCCACCCGATCTCGTCGACCGGGCTGTCGGTGCGCTCGAGGCGGCGCTTGGCGTCCTCGACGCGCAGGCGCTGGACGTAGTCGAGGGGCGCAATGCCGGTGGCGGCGGCGAACCGGCGCTTGAAGGTGCGCTCGGCGAGCTTCGAGCGCCTGATCATCTGCTCGACCGGGTTGGGGACAGGGAAGTTCCGGCTCAACCATTGCTGGGCGCTGAGGATCTCGCCGTCGCCATGGTCGGTCCGGCCTTCGAAGACGATGTAGGGCGTCAGCCCGTCCTGATGCCATTGGAGCGCGAAGCTGCGCGCCACTTCCTGCGCGATGGTCGCGCCGGCATGCCGCACCGTCAGGTACAGCACCAGGTCGTGCCAGGTGTTCGAGGCGCCCGAGCAGACCAGTTCTTCCCGTGCGCCGGAAATCACCAGGACGCGCTCCGGATGGATCGCTATGGCGGGGTAGAGCGCGGCAAAGGCGCGCGCGTAGTCGAAATGTACCGTCGCGTCCTTGCCGTCGAAGATGCCGGTTTCGGCCAGCAGGAAGATGCCCGAGCAGGCGGAGCAGAGCATGGCGCCGCCGTCGTGCATGCGCTGCAACCACTCGATCAGGCGTGGGTACCGCGCCTTCGTCCAACCCTCGGGCTTGAGCAGCACCGACGGCACGATGACGATGTCGCTGGCGGCGACGTCGCGGATCGATTTCTGAACTTCGAATGGCACGCCGCTGGCCAGGCGCAGCGAACCATTCTCTTCGCCGACGATCTCGATGTGGAACGGGGGCTGCGAGCCGACGCCGCCCAGCTTCATCAACGCCGCGCCGTTCAGGACGTCGAGGATGCCGGCGATGGTGGACACCACCGCGTCGGGCAGGGCGACCAGGCTGACGTGCAGCGTATTCGATCCGTTGAAGCTCACTTGTCCGGTCATGTGCTGGGACCCGGGTGAAACATCAGCCAGCCGGCGTGGCATGAACAGACCGGTTTCGGGCGATTCTAGCTCTGTCGTCGCCGGCGACACGGCCGGATCATGCACCCACCCCTCACATTGGAAAGGAGAACGGACGATGGATGCAATAGTGGTCGACCAGGCGAAGCTCGATACCTTCGCCATGCGCACCATCACCGACATTGCCGCCGGATACCTGGGAGTGATGATCAGCATCGGCAGCAAGCTGGGGCTCTACCGGGCCATGGCCTTTGCGGGACCGATGAGCGCCGGCGAGCTGGCCGAACGCAGCGGCTGCGCCGAGCGGTACGTGCGCGAGTGGCTCAACGCCCAGGCTGCCGGCGGTTACGTCGGCTACCACCCAGCCAGCGACACCTATGAGCTCTCGCCCGAGCAGGCGACGGTGCTGGCGGACGAAGACAGCCCGTACTACATCCCGCCGGCATGGAATGTCCCGGCATCGATGTGGTTCGACGAGGACAAGGCGCTCGTGGCTTTCCGGACCGGCAGGGGCGTTGCCTGGGGCGAGCATGATCCACGGCTCGCCTGCGGCGTGGCGGCGTTCTATCGCAACGGCTACCGGGCGAGCCTGGTGCACCAGTGGCTGCCGGCGCTGGACGGCGTGGTGGAGCAACTGCAGGCCGGGATCGATGTAGCCGACATCGGCTGCGGCTACGGGCATTCGACCCTGCTGATGGCCGAGGCCTTCCCGAAATCGCGTTTCCACGGCTTCGATGCTCATCCGGAATCGATCGAGCAGGCACGGCGGAATGCCGAGCAGGCCGGGCTTGCCGATCGGGTGAGCTTTGCCGTTGCCGGTGCGACCGACTATCCCGACCGGCGCTACGGCCTGGTCTGTTTCTTCGATACGCTGCACGATCTCGGCGACCCGGTGGGCGCCGCGCGACGCACGATCGAGGTGCTGGGCTCGGGAGGAACGGTCCTGCTGGTGGAGCCGTTCGCGAACGATCGGGTCGAGGATAACCTGTCGGTGGTCGGGCAGCTGTACTACTCGGCTTCCTGCACGATCTGCTGCGCGCATGCCATCGCCGAAGGCGGCAAGTTCGTGCTGGGCGCCCAGGCCGGACAGGGCCGGCTGGCGACCGTCTTCCGCAAGGCCGGCTTCACGCATTTCCGGCGCGCTGCCGAGACGCCGTTCAACCTGATCTTCGAGGTCCGGCGCTGACCGCGGCCGACGCGTCCCGGGCCCGCCGAGACCGGCCGGCCCGGGGCGAGGGAGGAGGAGCAGCTAGCGTTGGCCGGCGAAGATGGTTGCCAGCTCGGGCATCAAGGCCTTGTCACCGGCACTGCCGGCGGCAGCCTGCAAGCTTGCCAGCATGGCGCCGGCGATGGACCGTTCTGCCTGCAGGTCACTCGCCATCTCGTTGTAGTAGCCGAGGTCCTTGCAGGCGTTCGTCACCGTGAAGCGCAGGCCGGACGGATCGCCCGCGAGCAGGTAGGGCTTGACCCGCTCGAGGGCGGTACCGCCGGCACCGCCTTTTGCGAGCACGTCGACGAAGACATCCGCGGCGACGCCTCCGCGCCGGGCGCAGGCGGCCGCCTCGGACAGCAGCGCCACCATGCCCATGGAGACGTAGTTGTGCAGCAGCTTCATGCTGTGGCCGGCGCCCACCGCACCCGCATGGGTGATGTTCTCGGCGAAGCAGCGCAGCAGCGGCATGCATTCGTCGAGCACCGCGGCGTCGCCTCCCACCAGCAGGTTGAGCCGGCCTTCGGCGGCTTCCTTGGGCGTGCGCGTCATCGGCGCATCCAGGAATCTTCCGCCGGCCGACCTTACCGCGTCCGCCATGCGCAGCGTGGAGGAGGGGATCGCCGTGGTGCAGTCGATCACGACGGTCCCCGGGCGCAGGCCCTGCAGGACGCCACCGGCGCCGGTCAGCACCGCCTCGACCTGCGGGGATCCGGTCAGCACCAGGATGATGACCTCCGAACGCGCGGCGAGCGCGTCGGCGCTGTTGAAGGTCAGCGCGCCGCCCGCCTTCAGGGCATCCAGGGGCTGGTTGCCGGGATGCTCCAGGACCGCGAGCTCATGCCCGTGCTTCTGCAGGTTCGATGCGATGCCGTGGCCCATCATGCCGATGCCCACCATGCCGATCTTCTTCACGAGAGATTCTCCAGTTCGTTATGCCGGGACGGGTGCCGGCGCTGCTTCTAGCGCAGCTGGCGGCAGATTGCCGCGGTCATGTCGCTGCAGGTGGCGCGCCCGCCGAGGTCGCGCGGCACCGTTTCGCCGGCGGCAAGCACCGACTCGACGGCGCGCTCGATGCGCTGCCCATCCTCCTGCAGCGCCGGGTCGTCATGGCGCTCGGCCAGCCAGCGCAGCATCATCGCGGCAGACAGGATGGTGGCAACCGGACTCGCCAGGTTCTGCCCTGCGATATCCGGCGCGGAACCGTGTGCCCCCTGGAACAGCCCATGATCGTTGCCCAGCTCCGCCGATGCCGCGATGCCCAGTCCGCCCACCGTGCCCGCGCCGAGATCGGAGATGATGTCGCCGAACATGTTCTCGGCCACGATCACGTCGTAGAAATCCGGCTTCTTCAGCATGTGGACGGTGATCGCATCGGCATAGGCGTAGTCGATCTCCACATCGGGGTAGCCGGCCGCCACCTCGGTGCACACGGCCCGGAAGAAGGCATAGGTGCGCAGGATATTGGCCTTGTCGCAGACGGTGACCCGGTGCCTGCCGTCGCGCGGCGCGCCGTTGCGACGCCTCGTCAGCTCGAAGCAGAAGCGCGCCACGCGTTCGACACCCTTGCGAGTCATCAGCAGGGTGTCGCTGGCCACCTCGCCGCGCAGGTTCACGCCCCCGCCACGGCTGGCGTAGAGCCCTTCGGTGTTCTCGCGCACGATCACGTAGTCGATCTGCCCCGGTTCGAAGCCGGACAGCGGCGGACGGACGCCGCGGTAGAGGCGGACGGGCCTTACGTTGGCGTAGAGATCCAGCCGGAAACGCAATTGCAGGTGCAGGTCATTGCCCACCTCCGTGCCGTCGGGATAGGTGACGCCCGGCAAGCCTGCGGCGCCGTGCAGGATGGCGTGCGAGCGGCGGCAGGCCTCATAGGTCGCCGCCGGCAGCACTTCGCCCGTGCGCGCATAGTGGCCGGCGCCGCCGGGGTGCGCCTCGAACCGCAGGCGTTCGCCGCAGGCCTCCTGCAGCACGGCCACGGCGGACTGGCAGACTTCCGGTCCGATGCCGTCGCCGTCGATGGTGACGATGTCGTAGGTCTTCATGTTGTCGTGCCCTCGTGGTGGCGGCGAGGGCTGGTTGCTGGCCCTCGAGCCTATCACGAAGCGCCTGCCGGACCGGTCGGCGCGTGGCACTCCGGTTGCCCTGCCGCGCCCGGGGCTCGACGGAGGTACGGGTGTTGCCTTTCGACCCTTCGGCCACCCGGCCGGGAAGACTCGCGCTGCGCCTTGCCTGGTCGCGCGGTAGCGCCGGCGGCACCGCCAACCTGTCCACCGTGGAGTATCGATGGCACTGCGCTTCGGGCCAGGCGAATTGTTCCGGGCCTGGCTGATGGCCACCGTCTTCAGCGGACTGCCGTCGACGCTGAATGCCCTTGCGACCGGCGGCGACCCGCTCGAGGCGACCCGCGCCGCCGGTGCCATGATGGTGGCAGCCGACAGCGATCCGGCGGTCCTCCTGATGGCCGCCGGGACCGTGCATGCCGTCGTGTCGGCGTTCTGGGCGGGGATCTTCGGGGTATTGCTACCCAGGCGGCGGGTTGCTGCCTGGGCCGTGGCCGGCGCCGCAGCGGTCGCCGTCCTCGACCTCGGCCTCATCGCACCGCTGTTCTTCCCGTCGGTTGCCGCACTGGCGTTCTGGCCCCAGTTCGCCGACCACCTGATGTGGGGGTTGTTGCTTGGCGCGACGCTGGGGTATCGTCGGAGGCGACAAGCTAGCGCTTGGCCGCCGGGGTGACCCGCCAGACGATGTTCGACAGGTCATCGCAGACGATGACCGCACCGCGCGGATCCACCGTCACGCCGACCGGACGGCCACGGGTCTTGCCGTCGTCGCCGCGAAAGCCCGACACGAAATCGACCGGCGGCCCGGCAGGCTTGCCGTCGCGAAACGGCACGAAGACCACCTTGTAGCCTACCGGATCCGCGCGGTTCCAGCTGCCGTGCTCGCCGACGAAGACGCCGTCGGCAAACTGCTCGCCCATCTTCTCGTTGGAAAAGGCGACGCCGAGCGCTGCCACATGCGATCCCAGGGAATAGTCGGGCACGATCGCCGACGCGACCTTTTCGGGGTCTTGCGGCCGGACGCGGTCGTCCACGTTCTGGCCCCAGTAGCTGTATGGCCAGCCGTAGAAGCCGCCCTCGCGCACCGAGGTGAGGTAGTCGGGCACCAGGTCCGGACCGATCTCGTCGCGCTCGTTCACCACCGCCCAGAGCTGGCCGGTGGCGGGCTGGATGGCCAGAGCAGTGGGATTGCGCAGGCCGGTGGCGTAGGGCTTGTGGAAGCCGGTGCGGGCATCGACCTGCCAGACCAAAGCGCGGTCGACCTCCGCCGTCATCCCGCGCTCGGTGATGTTGCTGTTCGAGCCGATGCCGACGTAGAGGACGCTGCCGTCGGCACTGGCGGTCATGGCCTTGGTCCAGTGGTGGTTGATCGCCGATGGCAGGTCGGTAACCTTGACCGGCGGCCCGCCGGCCGTGGTCTGGCCGTCCTGGTAGTCGAACCGGACCAGCGCGTCCTGGTTGGCGACGTAGATGCTGCCGTCGACGAAGGCGAGGCCATAGGGGGCGTTGAGGTTGTCGGCGAAGACGGCCTGCAATTCGTACTCGCCGTCGCCGTCCGCATCGCGTAGCAGCGTGAGGCGGTTGCCTCCCTTGACCGGGCTGGTTCCGCGTGCCTTGATGAGGCCCGCGATCACATCCTTGGGCTTGAGATTCGGCGCGTTGCCGCCGCGGCCCTCGGCCACCAGGATGTCGCCGTTGGGCAGCAGCAGCGTCTGGCGGGGAATCTTCAAGTTCCTGGCGATGGCCTTGATCTCGTAGCCTTGCGGGACCACCGGCTGCCGCTCGCCCCATTCGGCCGGCTCGGCGATGGTCATGTTGGGCAGGATGCCGCGCTGCGGCTGCGGAAGCTCGGGATTGGCGCCGTATTGCGGTGGCCGTGGTTCGCTGTTGCAGGCGCCCAGCAAGGTCGCCATCGCGAGCATTGCAAGCAGACCGCCGCGCCTCATGTCAGCCTCCGGGCGCTGCGCGGCGCTCTGAAGCCCAGCCAGGTGGCCACGCAAGCCAGCACGACGACGATCAGCGACATCGCCAGGCCGGCCGGCATGCTCGCCCAGGCGTCCCGTGCATGCAGCAGGGCATTGAAGAACCCGACCACCCAGGTCACCAGCAACACCGCGAGGTAAGGCACTGCACCCCGGGCACGACGATCGGCGCGGAACAGGTCGACGATGGCGAAGACCAGCGCGAGACCGCCAAGCACCAGCCCTCCCGCGACCAGCCAGGAGGCAAAGTTGTTCCACTGGATCTCGTAGGTCCTGGAATAGGCGATGTCGCTGAGCGCGGCGCCAAGGAACAGCGGCAGCGCGCCGGCCAGCAGCACCGCATGAAGCGGATGAATGGGGGTGGAATGACGATGGTCGATGGGGATGGTCACGAGGGGATCTTCGGGCGGCAGGTGATGCACGGGAGCGGCGTGAGCGACAGCCCCCGCAAGCAACGTGCCCTGCAGGATCCGTGTCGATTGCGTGGCCGGCTGCCGATGAGTTGGCGGCGGCGGTTCGCTAGGCAGGAGTCTTGGCTGGATCTGGAAGAGCCAGGAACGCCAGGACTTCCCGGTTCCAGTCTTCCGCGTGCTCGATCATCGGGTAGTGGCCGCAGCGATCATAGGCCACGAGACGCGCCGCCGGCATCCGTGCGACGGCCTCGCTGGCTGCCGCAAGGGTTCCTCCCGGATCCTGCTCGCCCCAGAAGACCAGCGTCGGCACGGCGATCTCGGCGAGGCGATGCAGGATGCGATAGCGTCGGAAACGCTCGAGGTCGCGCATCTCCGCGATCGTGCTGTCCCAACACGCACGAGCCCATGGCTGCGCATAGCTGTGGGCGGCAATCATCGGGAGTTCCGGCGGAATCAGGGACGGATCGAAGAAGTTGAAGGCAAGGCGATCGCGCCACATGGCCGGCGTCAGGCGGGTGACGTCGGCATTGAAGACGGCGCCCGGGTTGGAGATCTGCGCGGCAAACTGGGCTTCGGAGTTGAAACTGGATCCGCTGCCGTTGATCACCAGTTGGCTGATCCGGTCCCGCGCAGCGAAATAGCATTGGATCGCGAGTAGCGCGCCGTAGGAGCTCGCGCAGATCGCGAAGCGGGAGAACTCCAGGACGTCCGCGATGCGCAGCAGGTGCCGGATCTTGGCGGGCACATCCGGCTGGGCGCCTCCCGCAGGGCAGGTGAACCCATGGCCCAGCAGATCCACCGAGACGACCCGCCGATCGCGCGCCAGCGCGTCGATGTTCCGCAGCCAGACCTCGGCAGTGAGCGCAATGCCGTGGACCATCAGCAGCGGAGGTGCCTCCGGATCGCCTGCCTCGATGACGCGGGAAGCGGTGCCGTCGACGTCCAAGTATCGATAACGCATCCCGGTACTCTATACGATCGTATAACTGCCTGCAACGGACATGCCGCGGGTTGCTCGATCCGGGCTCGATGTGCCGCCGACCATCGGCAGCTCACCCTGTCAGCTTCTGGTTCAGCATGTCCATGACGTGCTCGATCATCTTGCGCACCTGGATGCGCCTCGCCGAAAGGCTCAATTCGACCCAGATCCCCTTGAACAAGGCCATCACGAGCACCGTCAGCGTGCGGCAGTCTGCCTCCGCGCGATTGGCCCGCGCGACATCCTCGATGACACGCCGCAACTGAGCCTCGAACCGCTCGTAGATGCGGTCATGAACCTGCCTGACCGTTTCGTTGCGATGGGCGAGTCCCCAGAACACGAACCGGTTCATGACGTAGTCGGGCTCGCGTGCATCGGGATTGAGGCTCGCGGTGACGAACGCCCGAAGTCGCGACTGCGGATCACTTCCGGCGCCGGCAAGCGCGTGCTGGATCTGCACCTGGATCTGGTCGGAGAGGTACTGGAGCGTGGCAGCCAGCAGTTCATCCTTGGAATTGAAGTGGTGGCGCACCATGCCCAGCGAAAGCCCGGCTTCATCGGCGATGTTGCGCACGCTCGTCTCCGACGCCCCGTCGCGCGCCAGGCAGCGGCAGGTCGCCCGGATGAGCTCGAGTTGCCGGATGTCGGGTTTCTTCTTCGAGAAAGTCCTGCGCTGGGCGGTGGCGCGTTGCTTGGGCGGGCGGTGTTCCGTCATGTCGATGTCGTCGCGGACCGGGATGGTTGGCATCATTGTGCGCCACTGGACGTACGCTATACGATCGTATAAAGTCGTTGCATCAAGCTTGTTGCAACGCGAGGCGCCGATCGACATGACCCAACTGGCAACCACTCAGCCCGACCCTGTGAACCCTGCTGACTCCGGGCTCGGAGCGCGCATCACCCGGGCGGACCTGCTGGCCTCGCGACACCTGCCCGGCGACATCTATGCCTCGGCCGAGCTCCATGCGCGGGAGCTCGAGACCTACTTCCTTCGCGACTGGCTGTTCGTCGGACGCGAGGAGCAATTCGCCAATCCGGGCGACTACGCGACGCGGCGGCTCCTGGGCCGCCCGATCATCATCGCCCGCGACAAGCAGGGCCAGCTCGGCGCCTTCTACAACATGTGTCGTCACCGGGGCGTCGAGGTGGCCGAGGGTAGCGGTAACGCGCGCTTTTTCCGCTGTCCTTATCACGGTTGGACCTACGATCTCGCCGGTCAGTTGACCGGCGCGGCCTACATGAAGGACTCCCAGGGATTCGATCCCTCGAATTGCCGGCTGCCGCGGATCCACCTGGAAAACTGGCGCGGGAACCTCTTCATCTGCTTCGCGCAGGAGCCAAGGCCTTTCGCGGAGGCGATCGCCGAGTTCGAGGGCGACTTTGCCGTGCTGCAAAGCGAGCGCTGCAGGCTTGCCGACGAGACCGTCTTCCGTCTCAACTGCAACTGGAAGTTCTTCCATGAAAACCTCATGGACTTCTATCACGTCGGGGTGCTGCATTCGAAGACCTTCGGACGCTTCTTCTCCTGGAGCAACGACAACGTTTCCCTGCGGCCGGGCGGTGGGCTGACCATCCGCTACGATGCCGCGCCGTCGACGCCGGAAGGCAAGGCATTGTTCGGCAAGGCACCCTGGCTCGAGGAGCAGGAGCACAAGTTCGCGATGACCGGCTACCTGCCGCCGAACTTGACGCTGTTCGCCAGGATCGACTGCGTCAAGTTGATGCAGGCGTGGCCGATCGGGGTCGATGCCTGCGAGGTGCGGATCTATCTGCTGTTCCCCGAGCCATTCTTCGCGGATCCGGACTTCAAGGCCAAGCTGGCGGTCTACAAGGGCTACCAGGCGCAGATCTACGAGGAGGATCGCTCGATGATCGAGTCGATGCAGAAGGCGATGGCGCTGCCGTTCTACGATCCGGGACGGATGTCGATCATGGAGAAGCCGATCCATCATTTCCTGATCTCGTACCTGGACCGCATGTTCGGGCCGGCACCCGCTCAGGTCTGACGATGGCAGGTGCGCTGCGGGTCCGGACGGTGCGGACGGAGGCGATCGACGTCGTCTCCGTCGAGCTGGAGGACGCCCAGGGTGATCCCCTGCGGCTCGCCACCCCGGGTGCGCACCTGCGACTGGTGCTGGCCGATGGTGTCGTACGCCAGTACACGCTTTGCAACGGACCGGCGGATCGGGAGGTCTACCGGATTGCGGTCAAGCGCGAGGCGCAGTCACGGGGCGGATCGGCCGCCATCCATGCCCTGAGGCCAGGAGACCAGATCGGCTATGACGGCCCCTTCAATCATTTCGAGGTCGACTGGTCCCGGCCTCACCTGATCCTGGCGGCTGCCGGTATCGGCATCACGCCGATCCTGAGCATGGCCCGCCATGCGGGCGCGCGCGGCCACTCCTTCGAGATGCACTACTTCGTCCGAAGTGAATCGCATGCCGCATTCCTGGCGACGCTGCGTGCCGAGGCGGGCGAGCGCCTCTGCGTGCATGCCGGGCTGGAGCCGGATGCGGTTGCCGTGCAGCTTCGGCGGATGCTGTCGGCGCAACCTGCCGGTTCGGCACTCTATCTCTGCGGGCCATCCCGCTTCATGTCCGCTGCAAGAGCGATCGCAGCGGAATCTCCCGGCATTGCCGCGGTTCATTCGGAGTCGTTCGCTGCCGAGCTGCCCACCGAGCGCATTGCCGTTTCGGGACGATCGCCGGCCGCAGCGCCGGGCGAGCCGGCGCCGGCGGGGCAGGGCGATGCGCCAGGATCTCCGGCCAGTCCGGCCTTCCGGGTGCGGCTGGCGCGCAGCGGCGGCGAGTACGAGGTGCCGCCCGAGCGCACCATCCTCGAGGTGCTGGAAGCAGCCGGTGTGGATGTCCTGTGCTCCTGCCGCGGTGGCGTCTGCGGCATGTGTGTCACCGAGGTCCTCGAAGGTGAGCCCGAGCACCGCGACGATTTCCTCAGCGACGCCAGCAAGGAGCAAGGCCAACTGATGGCGATCTGCGTCTCGCGCTCCCGCCATCCGTTGCTGGTCCTCGATCTCTGAAGCGGCCGGCGCTTCGTTCGCTACTGCCATTCCGTCCACCCCACATCCAAGGAAACGGTCATGACTGGAATCTCTCGCCGCAAGGCACTGTTGACGCTCGGCGCCGCGGGCGTTGCGGCAACAGCGCTGCCCGGGCTGGTTCGCGCCCAGAAGAACGACGTCATCCGCTTCGGCGGTTCGCTCGGCATGAGCGGTCGCTACGGCGAGACCGGCCTCAATGTCCGGCACGGCTACGAAACGGCCGTGAAGTTCCTGAACGAGGAGCTCAAGGGGGTGGACATCGGCGGTCGTCGCTACCGCTTTGCCCTCGAGGTCGTCGATGACGCGAGCGATCCCGCCCGCGCCACGGCGCTGGTCCAACGTTCACTGGACGACGGCGTCGATTTCTTTCTCGGTTCCTACGGTAGCAATGTCGTGCTGCCGTGCGCAGGTATCACCGAGGCGCAGGGCAAGGTCACTGTCCAGATCGGCGGCTCGGCCGACACCATCTTCACGCAGGGATACCGGAACATCTTCGGATTCTTCCCCCGGGCGAGCCGATCGTGGGAGTCGACGGTGGCGTTCTTCCAGACGGTGGAGCCCAAGCTGAAGACGATCTCGGTCATCTCGACCAACGATGCGTTCTCCAAGTTCAACGCCGAGGCGGTCATCAAGGGGACCAAGGGAGCCGGCATCGAGCTGCTGGATCATCTGCAATTACCGGAGCAGATCAGCGATGCGTCGAGCGCCCTCGCGACGTTGCGTGCCCGACGCCCGGATCTGCTGGTGTGTACCACCGTCGACCAGAATTCGCTGGCCGTGGTCCGCCAGATGGTGGCGACGGGCACGACGGTGCCGATGCTGTTCCAGTTCCTCGGGCCGCAACTGCCTCTCTACCGGCAGTCGTTGGGGGCGAACGCCACCGGTATCCTGTATTACGTTCCCTGGGATGATCTCCTCAACTTCCCGGATCCTTTCTTCGGGGATACCAAGGCCTA
Source organism: Pseudomonadota bacterium (assembly GCA_023441105.1). The sequence continues at coordinate 24,268 of JAEZQX010000188.1, forward strand.
TCTCGCCTATTACAGCAAGCACAACAAGCGGGCGTACAGCTACCACACCGTCGGGGCTTCCGCCTGCATCGCGACCTACGTCAAGGCGATGCAGCAGGCCGGCAGCCTCGATCCGAAGAAGGTACGGGATGCAATTGCCGCAATCGACTTCTCCACCGCCTTCGGCAGGGTCAAGTTCGCGGAAGGCGGCGACGCCGACCCGATCGCGATGGGAGCCAGCGCCGGGCAGATCGTCGACGGCAAGACCCAGATCGTCTACCCGGCACAGGTCGCCACCGCAAAGCTGATCCATCCGATGCCGGCCTGGTCCAGGACCTGACCGCCATGAGGCCTTACCTGCTTCCTGCCGTCCAGGGCGCATCGCGATGTCGTTGACACTGCTGGTGCAGACGCTGCTGGACGGCCTCATTCTCGGCGGCGTCTTCGCGCTGTCGGCGGTAGGCTTTTCGCTGATCTTCGGCGTGCTCGGCATCGTCAACCTGGCACACGGCATCTTCGTGCTGCTCGGGGCCTACCTGGCATTGGCGCTCAAGGTGCACGTCGGGATCGATCCGATCGCCAGCCTGCCGATCGTCTTCATCGCCTTCTTCGCGGTGGGCAGTCTTGTCCAGCACCACCTGATCTCGCTTGCCGTACGGCGCGGGTCGCTGATGACCAGCCTGCTCGTCACCTTCGGGCTGAGCCTGATGCTGCGCGATCTCGTCGTACTCGGCTTCGGTCCGGACATCCAGACGTTGCAGTCGAACATGGCGCTCGGCACCTTCCGGATCGGCGAGGTGGTGGTCGACGGAGGACGGGGCACGGCGCTGGCGGCCAGCCTGGTGCTGCTCGCCTTGCTTTCCGCGGTGCTGTATCGGACGAGGGTCGGAAGGGCGATCAGGGCGACGGCGCAGCAGCGCTTCGCCGCGGGTCTCTGCGGGATCGACGCCGGGCGGATCTTCATGGTGACGTTCGGCGTCTCGGCGGGCTTTGCCGCCATCTCGGGGGTGATCGTCGGGATGGTCAATCCGTTCACGCCCTACGACGATGCGCACTGGACGCTCAATGCCTTCGTCACCGTCGTCCTGGGCGGCATCGGCAGTCCCATTGGCGCCCTGGTCGGCGGCCTGCTGCTGGGGCTGATCAGCACGCTGTCGTCGCAGTACGTCGGGCCGGTCTATCCCAACATCTTCATCTTCTGCACCTTGCTGCTGATGCTGGTGGTGCGGCCGAACGGTCTCCTTGGCAACGCCTTCAAGGGGTCGGTGTGAAGCGGCTGTCGTTCGTGCCACCGACTTCACGGAGCGTCCTGCTGCTGACCGCGGTGTTGCTGATCGTCCTGGTCGCGGCGCCCCTGGTGCTGGCGCCGTTCCATGTCAGGATCCTGCAGCAGGTCTTCCTCTTCGGTGGCCTGGCCGTCGCCTGGGGACTGCTCGGTGGTTTCACCACCTATTGGAGCTTCGGGCACGCGGGCTTCGTCGGTCTGGGCGCATTTGCGGCCGGTCTCGTGGAACTGCAACTCGACCCTGCCACGACGTCCACCCTGCGGATGGGCATCGGCATCGCATCCGCCTCGGTGGTGGCGGCAGTGGTCGCGGTCCTGGTCGCATTGCCGATGCTGCGCTTGCGCGGGATCTACTTCGCGATCGGAATGCTTGCCTTCGCGGAGATCCTCGCGGAATCGAGCAAGGCCTTCGGCTTCTTCCAGGGCTCGACGGGCTTCATGCTGCCGAACGTCACGCTGTTCGGCTTGAACAAGGCGCAGACTTTCTACTACCTGTTCCTCGCGCTGCTGATCGTCAATGCCCTGATCTTCACCGCGGTCCGACGGTCCAAGCTCGGTATCGGACTGGTGTGCATCGGGCAGGACGAGGACACCGCAGCCATGATGGGGGTGCCGACCGAGCGCTACAAGTTGCTTGCCTTCGTGCTGAGCGCCGTGTTGACCGCGGTCGGCGGGGCACTCTTCGCCCATAGTCTCGGCTTCGTCACGACGGCCTCGGTATTCCGCACGGAGATCAGCCTCAACCTGATCCTCTACAGCATGCTCGGTGGCATCGGAACGATGGCCGGCCCGGTGGTTGGCGCGGCGGTGATGATCGTCCTGACGCAGGTGGTGCTCGGCAACCTGCTCGACATGCACATGCTGCTGACCGGCCTGGTGTTCATCGTGATCGTCATCGCGGCGCCGAGGGGCCTCGTCGGGTTGCTGCAGGATGCGGCGGGACGCTTTTCCCCGACTTCCGCCGGATCGACCACGGTTGCACCGGGTGCCAGCCCGATCACGTCGACGGCGGAGGAGCCGGCGCGATGACGCTTCTCGCAGTCGACGGCCTGACCAAGGCGTTTCGCGGGCTGAAGGCGATCGACGGCGTGTCGTTCGAGATCGAGGCCGGCAGCATCACCAGCATCATCGGGCCCAACGGTGCGGGGAAATCCACGCTGTTCAACATGATCTCCGGCTACCTGGAACCCACGGCAGGGGAGATCCATCTCGACGGCGAGCGGATCACCGGCCAGGCGCCGCACCGGATTGCCGAGCGCGGCGTGGCGCGGGCATTCCAGATCGCCAAGCCGTTCCCGGAGTTGTCGGTCGAGCGCAACGTGATGGTCGCCGCGCTGTTCGGGCGCCGCGGGCCGCGGAACGTGGATGAAACGGTCGATCGCGCGATCTCGATCTGCCGGCTCGATCCGTGGCGCCATGCCCCGGCGTCGACCTTGTCGATCGGCAATCTGCGCCGGCTCGAGCTCGCGCGTGCCATCGCCGCGCGCCCGCTGTTGCTGCTGGCCGACGAGCCCTGCGCCGGATTGAACGAGACGGAGACGCATGAGATCACCGACGCGCTGTCTTCCATTCGCAGCCAGGGCATGACGATCCTCCTCGTCGAGCATGACATCCGGGCGGTGCGCCGGATTTCCGACCACCTGATCGTCATCGAAGCCGGCCGCAAGATCGCGGAAGGCGGGGCGGATGAAGTGCTATGCCGCCAGGAAGTCATCGACGCTTACCTCGGAGCGGCTGTGTGATGGCGGCTTCGCTGTCGCCCGCCGAGGGCCTCGCGGTCGCGGAGCTTGCCTACGCCTACGGCGGCGCTCACGCCCTGCATTCCGTTACGCTAGCCGTGCCCGCCAAAGGTATCGTGGCCCTTCTCGGCGCCAACGGCGCCGGCAAGTCGACGACCGCGAAGGTCATCGCCGGTGCGCTGGTGCCGCGCCAGGGTTCCGTGTCGTTCGCGGGCAGGGACCTGACCGGCAAGCCGTCTCACGTGGTGATGCGGCACGGCCTGGTACTGGTGCCCGAAGGTCGACTGGTGTTTCCGCAGATGACGATCGAGGAGAACCTGCAGCTGGGTGCGCACAAGGAGCGGCGGCCGACGCGGATCGCACAACTGCTCGAGCAGAATTACGAGCGCTTCCCGCGTCTTCGCGAGCGCCGGCAGCAGCTGGCCGGATCCTTGTCGGGCGGGGAGCAGCAAATGCTCGCCATTGCACGCGGGCTGATGGCCGAACCGACGCTGCTGATCCTCGATGAGCCATCCCTCGGCATCATGCCGAAGCTGGTCCGCGAGATCTTCCAGCTGATCCGCGACGTCGCCGCCCAGGGGGTAGCGGTGCTGCTGATCGAGCAGAATGCGAGGGCCTCGCTCGAGATCTCGGATCGTGCCTACGTGCTGGACAAGGGGCGGATCATCCTGGAAGGGGCGAGCCGGGATCTGCTCGAGAACAGCTTCGTCCAGAACGCCTATCTCGGGGTCGGTGGAACATGAACATGACCATTCAGAGCACGCCCAGACTTCTCCGCGCAGCCGACTGCCTTGTCCGCGACAGCTTTGCCGTCCGCCCCGGCGAAGGCGTCCTGATCACCGCCGACACCCGCACCGAGGCGCCTTTGCTGGATGCGATCGCCGCAGCGGTGATTCGCGCGGGCGCCCAGCCTGTGATCACGATCTGCCCGGTGCTGCCTTACCAGGGCGGCCTGTCGGATCCGTTCGTCCCGGATGCGTTGCGGTCGGCGATGGCTGCGGCGGACGTCTGGCTGGACTTCTGCTTTCCCTATCACGCGGGGTCGACCGGCCACAGTGCCGCCATTGCGGCGAAGCGGTGCCGCTACGGCCTGATCGCGACCAGTTCCACTGCCTCGCTGGAACGGGTCTATGGCTGCGTCGACTTCCCGGCGCTGATGGACTTCAACATCGCCCTGTCGGAATTCGTCCGCGATGCAGTCGGAGAGGCCATCCGCTTCACCTGCCCCCGCGGTAGCGATCTGCGGTTCGAGCTGGATGCCATGAAGCTGGTGCGGCCGCGTTCAGCGGTCGAACCCGGCATCTACACCGTGCCCGGCACGCAGAGCCTGTATCCGAAGCCGGGTACGACCCGCGGCCGGATTGTCATCCAGGCGCTGTTCGACGAGTACTATCGGACGCTGCGCCTGCCGATCACGATCGAGGCGGATGGCCGGATTGCCGGGCTCAGCGGCGGCGGCGCCGAGGACCGCGCAAGCTTTCACCGTGCGCTGGTGCGGGCGGGTGGGGAGGCCGGCGGCTATGGCGGGTTCGTGCACTTCACCTGCGGTTTCCATCCGGGAACCATGCTGACCGGGCAGCACTTCATCGAGGATATCCGGGTGCCGGGAACCAACGCGATCGGCATGGGGCTGCCGTGGTGGGAGCCGGGCGGCGGCGAGAACCATCCCGACGGCATCGTCTTCGACCAGTCGCTGTGGATCGGCGATGTGCGCCTGGTCGACGAGGGCGTGTTCGTCGGCCCGGAGCCGCTGGCGCGCCTGCATGCGGCAATGACGCGACGCCTGGACTGAGCCTTTCGCCTGGACTGAGCCCTTGATCCGATGCACCCGTTAGACCCAGCCCGCCTCGATCTCGCCCGGGAGTTCCGGCAGCGGCCGCTCGGCCCGCACAGTCCCGACCTGCAGCGGCTGCTCAAGGTCCTGAGATGGGACTCGGTGACGGACCGCTTCATCGTCGTGCAGCGCGTGCGAGGGGGGCCGTGGAGCGTTGCGCGGGCAACCGGGCCCAAGGGTCAGCCGATCGAGTTCTTCGATACGGGCGCCTATGCCACCTCCCAGGATGCCTGGTGGGAAATCTTCCGGCGGCGATGGCAGCGCCATACGGGCGTGCCGCTCGAGCTGCCCGAGGATGGCAGCGGCCAGGCTCCGTTGGCCGAGGTCGGCAACCTGGAAGCCGCCGCCAGTCGCTATCCGATCCTTGGCTATGCGGACCGATTCAGCGTTCGGCCGGGCGAGGCGATCGCATTCAAGATCAGCGCCGCGTCCGACTACCGGGTCGCCATGGAGCGGCTGCGTTGCGGCGACCATGCCGGAGTCGGCTTCAAGTCCAGGCCGGTCCCGTCGACGGCGGATGGCGTGCGGCCCGGCCGCTTGCAGGAGGCCGTCTGTGGCAGCTGGGTGGAGATCCCGGATGCCGATCGAGCCTTCGAGTTGCCCAGCTTCACGCTGGCTGCGCGGATCTGGCCCACCGCGCCGGCCAGCGGACGCTGGCAAGCCCTTCTGGGCAACGGGTCCGTCATGGATCGCGTGGGCTTTCTGCTCGGTATCGACGCCGATGGCTGCCTTGCCGTCCGGCTGGGTGACGGCAGCGGCGACACCGCTGAGCTTTCCACCGGACGTCCCCTGCTCGAGCGGCACTGGTATCTCGCGGTGGCCAGCTTCGATGCCCCGAGCGGAGCGCTCTGGGTATGCCAGCATGCACTGCACCGATATCACGACCGCGGCGACAGCTCGGCGGATGCGCGGCGCACGACAACCCTGCGGCCCGCCGGTGGTCGCGGCTTCCGGATCGCCGCCGCTTTCGGCGCCCGGCTGGCGGAGGACAGCGGCGAGAGCTTCGGCGGCTTCCGGCCCGATGCCTTGTACAACGGCAAGATCGATGGCCCCCTCGTGCTGTCGCGCCCCCTGAGCACGCATGAGCAGGGGGCGGTTCTTTCGCACGGCACCTGCCCCGGCGGCGATCCCGTCTCGGATCCGGCCACCATTGCTGCGTGGGATTTCAGCCAGGAGATTCCGACCACCCGGATCGTGGACCGCTCGACGCATCGCCGCCATGGCCGGACGATCAACCTGCCGACCCGCGCCATGACGGGCTGGAATTGGGACGGCAGCGAGTACCACTGGCAGCATCGGCCCGAGCACTACGGCGCCATCCATTTCCACGACGACGATCTCTACGACTGTCACTGGAAGACGGACTTCAGCTTGGAGATCCCGCGCGACTGGCACAGCGGGCTCTACGCCGCGCGGCTTTCACCGGTGACGGGTGAGGCGCAGGACGAGGACTGGATTCCCTTCGTCGTCTCGCCACCGGTGGGAAAGGCCAATGCCCCGCTGGCCCTGCTGCTGCCGTCGGCCAGCTATTGGGCCTATGCGAACACCCACCACGTGATCGAGGCGCGCGAGGGGGAGCTGATCCGCGCGAACTTCACCACCGTGGACGCGACGACGCTGTTCCTGCACGAGCATCCGGAATTCGGCTGCTCGATGTATGACCGGCATTCCGACGGCAGCGGCGTCTGCCTTTCGTCGCGCCTGCGGCCGGTGCTGACGATCCGGCCGCGCGAGCGCCTGTGGCAGCTGCCCGCCGACACCCACATCATCGATTGGCTGGAAGGGACGGGGATCGCCTGCGACATCATCACCGAGGACGACCTCGACCAGCACGGCGTCGCGCTGCTTGCACCCTACCGCTGCGTCATGACCGGCACGCATCCGGAGTATCCCTCCAAGCGGATGATGGATGCCTATCGTGCCTACCAGTCCCAAGGGGGACGTTTCATCTACCTGGGGGGGAACGGCTTCTATTGGCGGACCGTCTATCACCCGACCCTGCCCGGTGTCATCGAGATGCGCCGGACCGAGGACGGATTGCGTACGTGGTTCGCCGAACCCGGCGAGTACTACCATGCCTTCACCGGCGAGATGGGCGGGATGTGGCGGCGGATGGGCCAGGCGCCGCAGACCATCGCCGGCGCCGGCATGACGGCGCAGGGCTTCGACCGCTCCACGCACTATCGGCGGTTGCCGGCGAGCTTCGATCCGCGCGCCGCGTTCATCTTCGAGGGAATCGGCGCGGCCGAGCGGATCGGCGACTTCGGGCGGATCGGCGGCGGGGCCGCCGGCTGGGAGATCGACCGCGCGGATGTCCGGCTCGGGACACCGCCGCATGCCCTCGTCGTTGCCACTGCCGACACCTTCGGCGATGCGTATCACTGGATGACCGAAGAGCAGACCCACACTCATGCGGCGATCACCGGCGAGACATGTCCGCACGTCCATTGCGACATGGTGTTCTACGAGACCCCGAACGGCGGGGCCGTCTTCTCGACCAGCTCGATTGCCTGGGCGGGAGCGTTGAGCCACGCCGACTACGAGAACAACGTCTCGCGGATCACCGCCAACGTCGTGCGGCGGTTCATCGACCCGGCGCCGTTCGATGCACCGGGCTGACCTTCAGACAATCAGTGGTCGAGCATCCCGCCCGCGGGGTCCAGCGCCTGGTAAACCGAGCTGTCGGCCGGGCCGGTCACGTGCAGTGCCGCGACAGCTCCCTTGCCGACTCGCGAGAGGGCGTGGTCGACCAGCATGAAGGTGCCGGGGTAGTTCAGCTTGAACTCGACCGCGGCGGCTCCGCCGGGCGCGACCAGGGTAGTCTGCACGTCCTGCCTGATGCTGGAGAAGGAGCCCTCGGCGTAGACCTTGTCGAAGATTTCGCCGATGGCGTGGAACGACGAGATCTTGTTCGGGCCACCGACACCGAAGAAGACGCGGACCGTCTCCCCGACCTTGGCCTCCATCTTGTGCTCCTTGGTCAGCGCGCCAACCGCGCCGTTGAAGACGTAGTAGGTCGGCAGCTCGTCCGAGGCGCGCTCATGGCTGAACGCCTGGTGGCCCTTGGCGCCGGCGGCATGGGTCGTGTAGAGGTCCCCCTGCATCACGTAGAACTCGCGGTCGACCTTTGCCAGGCCCTCCTTCGGCTCGACCAGGATCATTCCGTACATGCCGGCCGAGATGTGATGCGGCACCGAAGCGGTCGCGCAGTGGTAGACATAGAGGCCGGGGTTCAGCGCCTTGAAGCGGAAGGTCCGTTCCTGGCCGGGAGGAACCTGCAGCTCGCCGCCGCCGTGTCCGCCGGTGACCGCGTGCAGGTCGATTGAGTGCACTGCCTTGCTGTCGGCGGCATTGGCCAGCGTGAGCTCGATCGTGTCGCCATGCTTCACCCGCAGCATCGGTCCCGGGACCTTGCGGCCGAAGGTCCAGTAGGTGAAGGTCGTGCCGTCATCGAGCCTGCCTTCGAGCTCGACCGTCTCGATGCGGTACTTGACCAGGGTCGGCGCCCGGTCGCCCAGCGGGGCAGGCACCGCCGTCGGCGACATCGCGATGCTGACCGCCTCGGCCTTGGGCGGCGGCAGGGGTGCGGGCGCGGCGCTGGCAGGACGGTCATGTCCGCCGACTGCCTTGTCGGCGCTGGCCACTTTGGTGGGCGCCCTGGTCGGTGCGGCCGAGGCATCCGGCGAGCCGGTCACTTCCAGCACGCCCTCCATGCCGATCTGGCGGTGCCCGGGAATGGAGCAGAAGTAGGTGAACCTGCCGGCGTCGGTCACCTCGAAGGTCAGCTTCACCGGGCCGGTAGAGGCATTGAAGTGCGGGGAGTGGGCGTCGAGCTCGGGGATGACGATGTCGTGCTCGGCCCCTTCGCCGCTCGAAACCGTGATCTCGACGGTCTCGCCGACCTCGGCCTCGAGGGTCGGGTTGACCTTGCCTTCGCTGTCCACATAGACCATCTTGCCGTCGACGATGCCCGTCTTCAGGACGTACCGGCGAAGGTTCTGCTTCTTCGCATCGACGACTGCGGCGGCGACGGGTTTGGAGGCCGCAGCGACCGCCTCGTTTGCCGCCGGCGAGCCGAGGTAGAGTCCGGCCGCCACGACGGCAGCAGAAACCGTGGTGACGGTGAAGGGGATGTAGACGTGCGAGTTCATGATGCGAATCCCTTGTCTGAAGGTCTTCTCCCGAGGAAGATCCCCGGGCTCCGCGGCCTCCGGGCCGCACCTCTACTTTAGGGACGAAAAGAACCGGAACGAGCCCTGTTGCCAGGCCCCGATCGCGTTTTCTTGATGCGCCTCAAGCTTTCAAACTTCGCTTCGCAGGCCGCCGGCGGAACGCGCGTTGGATCGGGTCCCGGCGGCCCAGGCGCTTGCCGGGGAATGGGGAAATCCGGGGCCGCGTCTTGCCCGACGTGGTGGAATCGAGCCTTTCTGCCCGCGTTTACCTGGAGCCGTCCGATGACCGAAAAGTCCGCCTATGCGCCGCCCCGAGTCTGGACCTGGGACAAGGAGAACGGCGGCAAGTTCGCCAGGATCAACCGGCCGGTCGCCGGGCCGACCCATGCCAAGGAGCTGCCGGTCGGCCGCCATCCGCTGCAGCTGTATTCGCTGGCGACGCCGAACGGTGTCAAGGTCACCATCATGCTGGAGGAGTTGCTGGCCCTGGGACATGCCGGTGCGGAATACGACGCCTGGTTGATCAGGATCGGGGACGGCGAGCAATTCGGCAGCGGCTTCGTGGCAGCCAACCCGAACTCCAAGATCCCGGCCATGGTCGACCGCAGCGGGTCGCAGCCGATCCGGGTTTTCGAGTCCGGCGCCATCCTGCTCTATCTCGCCGAGAAGTTCGGCGCCTTTCTACCGGCCGACGCCGCGACGCGCGCCGAATGCCTGTCCTGGCTGTTCTGGCAGGTCGGAAGCGGCCCCTTCCTCGGCGGCGGCTTCGGCCACTTCTACGCCTATGCCCCGGTCAAGATCCGCTATGCGATCGATCGATTCGCGATGGAAGTGAAGCGGCAACTCGATGTGCTCGACCGGCACCTGGCGGGCAGCGCCTACCTTGCCGGCGACGACTATACGATTGCCGACATGGCGATCTGGCCGTGGTACGGCGCGCTGGCGCAAGGCAAGCTCTACAGCGCCGGCGAGTTCCTGCAGGTGCAGGAGTACGAGCACGTGCAACGGTGGACCAAGGCCATTGCCGCCCGGCCGGCGGTGATACGGGGCAGGATGGTGAACCGTCTCTCCGGGGATCCAGCCGGCCAGCTGCACGAGCGACATGATGCCGGCGACTTCGAGAGCAGGACGCAGGACAAGCTGGCTGGCTCATGACCCGGATTTCCTTCCCGACCCGCCTGGACATGCAAAATGGCGGCGCACCCGGCGCCGGCCCTGTGGCATCGATCAAATCCCGATAGGAGAACAACGATGGACCCGTTTCGCAGAACCCTCATCGCTACGGTAGCTGCCACGATGACGCTTGTCGGCACGGCCTGCGCGCAGACTGGCGCAGCTTCCGGAACAGCCAACTATGCCCCGGCGGTAGGCCAGGCCGGCAAGGATGTGGTCTGGGTACCCACGTCCCAGGCGCTGGTGGAGCGCATCCTGGACATGGCGCAACTCACGCCGCAGGACCGTCTCGTCGATCTCGGCTCGGGCGATGGCAGAACCGTCATCACCGCCGCCAAACGCGGTGCCAAGGCGCGGGGAATCGAGTTCAATCCCGACCTGGTGGCGATGGCGAGGCGGCAAGCGGAAGCAGAAGGCGTGTCTGCCCGCGCTACGTTCGAGCAGGCGGACATCTTTCAATCCGACTTCTCCGAGGCGACGGTCGTCACGCTTTTTCTGCTGCCGAGCCTCAACGTGAGGCTCCGTCCGATCCTGCTGGACATGCCGCCCGGTACGCGAGTCGTGGCGAATTCATTCGACATGGGTGACTGGGAGCCCGACGAGACCGCGCAGGTGACTGGAGACTGCACCTCCTATTGCCGCGCCCTGCGATGGGTCGTACCCGCCAAGGTCGACGGCACGTGGACGGTGGATGGCAAGACGCTCGAACTGAAGCAGAAGTACCAGATGCTCGAAGGATCGTTGCGTGAAGGCGCTTCCAACCAGCCGATCAGCGGGGCTCGCCTGGAAGGTGCCCGGATCCGGTTCTCCATCGGCAGCGACCAATACGCCGGCGAAGTCAACGGCAAGCAGATGCAGGGAACCGTCAACGGGTCCCGACCTTGGCAGGCGACGAGAGCAGCCGGCTCCTGAGGATCGAGGACCACGTCGAAGCGGTAGGGCCAAGTCGGCGGGCCAAAGCCACGGAGGTGCCGATCCCGATCGACCTGTTGCTCCCGGGTTTCGTGGCCCATAGAATCGATGCGTCCGTGCAGCAGGTTCCGACCTTCACCAAGGGGTCCCATGTCGAGCAGCCAGATGGCGGGCACCACCGGTCCTGTGCCCGACGGAATCGACGGCCTGGCAATCAACTACCGATAGGTCATGGTTGCCGCCGGCCTCAAGCGAACGCTTCTTTTGGCCGCGGCGATGTCGACGACGCCGCCGCTGGCCGCGGCCGGCCTCACCGTCGACGTGATCCCGGACTTCGTCGGCCTCGGTGTAGGCAGCACGACGGAGTGGATGGGTGCGAAGGACAAGGTCACTGGCGTCGTACCGGCCGCTCGGGTGCAACTCGAGGGGCACCGGTTCGCGGAGCTCTATGGCCCGTTCGGCGACGTCAACCTGCTAGACGTACCCAACTGGGAATTCGGGCCGATGCTGTCGTACCGCTTTGGCCGCAAGGACGTCGAAGACCCGGTGGTCAATTCGCTGCCGCCAATCGACGGCGGCGTCGAGGCCGGCGTGTTCGCTGGCTATCACTACGTCAACACCGGAAACATTCCCTGGCGCCTCCGCGTCGGAGTCGGGTGGTTGACGGCGGTCAGTGGCGACGCGACGGGCAGCCACGTCACTCCCTACGGGAGCTTCTGGATGCCGCTCAGCCCGACGGTCTTCGTCGGCCTCGGAGCCGGCTTCACCTGGTCGAGCGACAGCTTCATGCGACAGCGCTTCGGCGTCGATTCCGCGGCGACGAGCGCGCTGCCGGCGTACTCGCCGGGCGCCGGCGTGCGTCAGGTCTATGCGTGGCCAGCCGTCATCGTACGGCTGAGCCCACGTTGGTTTGTCGGTGGAGGGGCGTTCTACCAGCGGCTGACCGGCGACGCGGCGAAAAGCCCCATCGTCACGCAACGCGGGGATCGGAATCAATGGACCGTCGGTGGCGGCATCGGCTACGCATGGCGATGAGACCTGGGCTGGCTTGTCTCATCGCGTCGCAACCCTGAGCAGGAGCGTTTTCGAGCCACGCCAAGGCGCGGCTTCCGGGGCACGCCAAGGCGCCGCTCCTTGCCGCTGAGCGGTTGACGTATCCGGTTTGCTGGTCGGGGTGAGAGGATTCGAACCTCCGGCCTCTGCGTCCCGAACGCAGCGCTCTACCAGGCTAAGCTACACCCCGAATCTGTCGCGAATCTATTCTTGGACTGGGTCACGCGGCCGGCGTGCGGGACGCCGGACGACTGACGCGCTGGGAGCGCTCCGGAACAGTCAATTGCTCCGGGAGACCGAATAGGACGTCAAGTATAGCAAAGCATCGCGGTGCTGCGAGTGCGGCAGCGCGGCCAGCGCCTCCCGGGCCTGCGCGGCTTCGCGTTCCGCGAGCTCGCGGGTATAGCGCAGCGCATCGTGACGCTCGATCGCGGCCTGGATCTCGTCGAAACGCTCCGTGCCGCCGTCGCGAATGGCGTCGGCCACGATGGCCCGGTCTGCCGGGCTGCCGGCCTGCATCACCCGGATCAGCGGCAGCGTGGGCTTGCCCTCCCGCAGGTCGTCGCCGATGTTCTTGCCGAGCTCGTCGCTGGCGCCGGAGTAGTCGAGCACGTCGTCGACCAGCTGGAACGCGGTGCCCAGGTGCCTGCCGTAGGCCGCTGCAGCGGCTTCGATCTCGCCGTCGGCGCCGCACAGCACCGCGCCGATCTGGGCGGCGGATTCGAACAGCTTGGCGGTCTTGTAGCGGATGACCTGCAGGTAGGCTGCCTCGTCGACGTCGGGGTCGCGGCAGTTCATCAGCTGGAGCACCTCGCCTTCGGCGATGGTGTTGGTCGAGTCGGCGAGGATCCGCTGGATCTTCATCTGGTCGACTTCGACCATCATCTGGAAGGCCCGCGAATAGAGGAAGTCACCCACCAGCACGGCGGCGGCGTTGCCGAACTGGGCGTTGGCGGTGGGCCGCCCCCGGCGCAGGGTGGATTCGTCGACGATGTCGTCGTGCAGCAGCGTGGCGGTGTGGATGAACTCCACGACCGCGGCAAGCAGCCAGTGATGTCCCTTGGCCTGCTCGGCATCCGTGCGGCCGTAGCCCAGTGCGCGGGCAAAAAGCAGCAGCAGCACCGGCCGCAGGCGCTTGCCACCCGCCCCGATGATGTAGTCGGCGATCGTGCTGATCAGGACCACGGGGCTGTCCAGGCGCCGCTTGATCACCCGGTCGACTTCCGCCAGGTCGCTGGTGATGATCGGAAAGGACTCGTAGGGATTCAAGATGCCTGCAGCTTCCAAGGAGACGCCAGTGGACGATCGGCCCGCCTGCCGCCGAAGCGGATGACGGATCGAGCGTCCGAGGCGGGAAAGGAAAGTATAAGTGGCCCCCATCGGCTTCCGCCCGGGCTGGCGACCGCGTTTTGAGGGTTGCCTCGATTGCTGGGAGGGGTCCTGCGTGCGTCGGCGGGACACCGTGAGCCCGGTCGAAGTGACGAGCCGCGCCGGCATTGCCCCGCTGGACTTTCGAGGTGAACGGCCGGCGGCGCCGGGCGCGCGGAGCCGGCTGTCAGGATGGCCCCAGGGGGCCCAAATTGACCTGGGGCCCCATCCTTTCTATAATCAAGGGTTCCTCTTTAGAGAGGACGTTTTTTGCTCTTTGGAGATTCCCATGTACGCGGTCATAAAAACCGGCGGCAAGCAGTATAAGGTGAGCCCCGGCGACAAAATCAAGGTAGAACAGATACCCGCAGACATCGGAGCCGACATCCAGATTGACCAGGTCCTTGCGGTAGGCAATGGGGACCAGTTCAAGCTCGGCGCACCCCTTCTTGGCGGTGCGGCCGTGTCGGCCACGGTGCTTGCACAAGGGCGTCACCCGAAGGTGCGCATCTTCAAGATGCGCCGGCGCAAGCACTATCGCAAGCAGCAGGGCCACCGCCAGAACTACACCGAGCTGCTGATCTCGCAGATCGCTTCCGAGCTCGGCGTGTTCAAGGCCGAGGCGAAGGCGGCGGAGGCGAAGGCTACTGGGTCCGGTGCGGGTGCGCAGCAGGCGGAGGCGGTTGCCGCCGGCAATGAAGCCAGCCCGGCGCAATAACAGGAGTTAGCAATGGCACAGAAAAAAGGCGGCGGCTCGACCCGGAACGGCCGCGATTCGAACCCGAAGATGCTCGGCGTGAAGGCCTATGGCGGCCAGACGGTCTCCGCAGGCTCGATCATCGTGCGGCAGCGTGGCACGCGGGTGCACCCGGGGGTCAATGTCGGCGTCGGCAAGGACCACACCCTGTTCGCACTGGTGGACGGAATGGTCAAGTTCGCCGTCAAGGGCGTGCGCAGCAACAGCACGGTCAGCATCGTGCCGCTCGAGCAGCCGCAGGACCAGGCGCAGGCAGCCTAGCGCGGGCACGGCTCGGGTCGTCCGGGTTTCGCAGAAATGGCCCCGCTTGCGGGGCCATTTTGTATCAACCCGGAACACACCGAGGTAGCAGATGAAATTCATTGACGAGGCGCGCATCGAAGTCGTGGCCGGCAACGGCGGCAACGGCTCGGCCTCGTTCCGGCGCGAGAAGTTCATCCCGGAAGGTGGCCCGGACGGCGGCGACGGCGGCCGCGGGGGCTCGATCTTCGTGGTGGCGGACCGCAACATCAACACGCTGATCGACTACCGCTACACCCGCAAGTTCATCGCCCGGAAGGGCGAGAACGGCCGCGGCGCGGATCAGTACGGCAAGGGCGGCGACGACATCGTGTTGCGCATGCCGGTCGGCACGCAGATCTTCGACGACGTCACCGGCGAGCTGCTCTTCGACCTGACCACCGACGCCGAGCGCATCTGCATCGCCCGTGGCGGGGACGGCGGGCTGGGCAACCTGCACTTCAAGTCGAGCACCAACCGCGCCCCGACCAAGGCCACCAAGGGCTGGCCGGGAGAGGAGCGGTCGCTGCGGCTCGAATTGAAGGTGCTTGCGGACGTCGGACTGCTCGGCATGCCCAACGCCGGCAAGTCGACCCTGATCACGCAGGTCTCCAATGCGCGCCCGAAGGTGGCGGACTATCCGTTCACCACCCTTCATCCCAACCTCGGCGTGGTTCGCCTCGAATCCTCGCGAAGCTTCGTGGTGGC
This sequence comes from Pseudomonadota bacterium, assembly GCA_023441105.1. Next base: position 39,527 of record JAEZQX010000188.1, read on the forward strand.
CGACATCCCCGGCCTGATCGAAGGCGCCTCCGAGGGCGCGGGACTGGGCCACCGGTTCCTGCGCCACCTGCAGCGCACGCGCCTGTTGCTGCACCTGGTCGACGTCTTTCCGTTCGATCCGGATCGCGATCCGGTCACCGAGGCGAAGGCGATCGCCGAGGAACTGCGCAAATACGACCAGGAGCTCCACGACAAGCCGCGCTGGCTGGTGCTCAACAAGCTCGACATGATCGACCCGGAGCAGCGCAAGCAGGTTCGCGACGACTTCGTCGAGCGGCTCGGCTGGCAAGGCCCGGTGTTCGCCGTCTCGGCGCTGACCGGCGAGGGCTGCCGGGAACTCTGCTATGCCGTCGGCGAGTTCGTGCTGGGCCTGCAGGCGGAAGAGACCCGGGCAATGGACGTGCGCTTCGATCGCGAGGGGCCGCCGCCGGAAGACGGAGAAGCGCCTGGTGGCGACCGGAGCCGCGGCCGATGAAGCGGCGACTCGGCCGGGTCGTCGTCAAGGTTGGCTCCTCGCTGGTCACCAACGAGGGTCGCGGGGTCGACCTGGATGCGATCGCCCGCTGGAGCGGGCAGATCGCGCGCATCCGCGAGCTCTGCGAGAGCGGGGGCGAGGTCATCCTGGTTTCGTCGGGAGCCGTCGCCGAAGGCATGAAGCGCCTCGGCTGGAAGCGGCGTCCACGCGACATGCAGGACCTGCAGGCCGCGGCAGCCATCGGCCAGATGGGACTGGTGCAGGCCTACGAAAGCAGCTTCAGTCGCCACGGCATCATGACCGCGCAGATCCTGCTGACCCATGACGACCTGGCGGACCGCAAGCGCTACCTCAATGCGCGCTACGCGCTGCTGGCGCTGTTGAAGCTGGGGGTGGTGCCAATCGTCAACGAGAACGACACCGTGGTCACCGACGAGATCAAGGTCGGCGACAACGACACCCTCGCTGCGCTGGTGAGCAACCTGATCGAGGCGGATCTGCTGGTGATCCTGACCGACCAGGCAGGTCTCTTCACCGCCGATCCGCGCCGTGACCCCGCGGCGCGGCTGCTTGCCGACGTTCGCGCCGGCGACCCGACGCTCGAGACGATGGCTGGCGGGGCCGGATCGTCGATCGGCAAGGGGGGCATGATCACCAAGGTGCTCGCCGCCAAGCGCGCCGCGACCAGCGGCGCCTCCACGGTGGTCTGCTCCGGACGCGAGCCGGACGTGCTGGTGCGGCTGATGCAGGGAGAGCCCATCGGCACCCGCTTCTCCGCGCAGACGCCGCGGTTGGCGGCGCGCAAGAAGTGGATGGCGGATCACCTGCAGCTGCGCGGCGCAGTGGTCCTCGACTCCGGGGCGGTGAAGGCGCTGCTCTCCAGCGGCAGCAGCCTGCTGCCGATCGGCGTGACCGAGGTGCGCGGCGAATTCGAGCGCGGCGAGCTGGTGGCGATCCTCGGGCCTGACGGCAAGGAACTGGCGCGCGGCCTGGTCAACTATGCGAGCAACGACGCGCGTCGTGTGATGCGCCAGCCGTCCAACCGGATCGAGTCGATTCTCGGCTTCATCGAGGAGCCCGAGCTGATCCACCGCGACAACCTGGTCCTGCGCTAGGCCGGCGGGCTGCGTTGCTTTCGCCATGCTGGCGCATGGGTCTGTACCCCTGCCGTCGGCGGCGATGCTATCGTGGCAGCGCTGCCCGCAACTGGAAAAGGAGGTGATCCATGAGATATCTGATGTCGGTGCTCGTGACTCTCATGCTCGGCACGTCGGCTGCGCTGGCCTGCCCGGGTGAGGCGATGAAGAATGCGGACGCCGATCGTACGGTCCCGCAGCAAACTTCACCGGAAGCGGCGACCTGATTCGTCATCGGCGAGCACGCGGAGGGGGAGCTTTGCTCCCCCTTCGTCTTTCTGGAGGCCCATGTCGAAGGCGGAGCGATTTCCGCTGGCGTTCACCGGCCTTCGTTCATGAACGATAATCGCGCCCTCAAGTCAATCGACGACCACGGGAACAGGAGACTGCGATGGCGAACGGAAAGAGGATGCGGGTAGGCTTCATCGGGGCGTCCGGCATGATGGGCCACGGCATGGCGAAGAACCTCCTTGCCAAAGGGCATCCGCTGGCCATCACGGTTCATCGCAACGAAGCCGCGGTCGAGGACCTGCTGGCCGCCGGCGCCACCCGGGTGGATTCGCCCGCCGCGCTGGCCGAGGCATCCGACGTCGTCTTCATCTGCGTCACCGGCTCGCCGCAGGTGGAGCAGCAGTTCCATGGTCCGAAAGGGCTCCTGGAGGGCGGCCGCAAGGGGCTGTACATCGTGGACTGCTCCACCAGCGAGCCGGATTCCACCGCGCGGCTGCGCGCCTCGGCGGCAGCCAAGGGCATGGTGCTGGTCGACGCCCCGCTGGCGCGCACCCCGGTCGAAGCCGAGCAAGGCCGGCTCAACGTGATCATCGGCGCCTCCGCAGCCGATCATGCAGCGCTCGAGCCGGTGCTGAAGACCTTCGCCGAGAACGTCTTCCATGTCGGCGATCCCGGCGCCGGCCACACCGTCAAGCTGCTCAACAACTTCATCGCGCAGGCCATCTGCACGGCCGCGGCCGAGGCTTTTGCCGTCGGCGCGAAGGCCGGCGTCGATCCGCGCAAGCTGGTGGACGTGGTCTCGGCGGGCGGCGTCAACTCCGGCCTGTTCCAGGCGATGGGCAAGACGTTGGGCGGCGACCTGGAGGGCCTGAAGTTCGGGCTCGACAACGCCCGCAAGGACATCCGCTACTACACGCACCTGGCGGAATCCGCCAACGTCCCGTCGGTGGTCGGCGAGGCAGTGCACCAGACGCTGTGCCTGGCCAGCGCGCTCGGCTATGGCGGCGAATTCGTGCCGTCGCTGGTGAAGGCACAGGAGAAGCTCACGGGCGTCAAGCTGGTTCCCTAGGCTCCTGGCGCGCCGCTGCAGTGACCCGCTGCCGCGATTTGCCGCCGCCTGGCGTTTCTGGCAACCTTCGCCGCCATGACCCTCATCGACCCAGCGGCGCCCGGCGCCTTCCGGAAGGTTTCCCGCGCCCGACGGCGCGCCCGCGCCGCGGCCGTGGCGATCGCTGCGG
>JAEZQX010000274.1 GCA_023441105.1 Pseudomonadota bacterium
GAGCAGCGCGTGCCGATGTCGCGGCTGCGGCAGCGGGTGGCGGAGCGACTGCTGCAGTCGCAGGCCACCAACGCGATCCTGACCACCTTCAACGAAGTGAACATGCAGCCGGTCATGGAGCTGCGCAAGAAGTACCAGGAGCGCTTCGAGAAGGAGCACGGCGTGCGGCTCGGCTTCATGAGCTTCTTCGTGAAGGCCGTGGTCCATGCGCTCAAGAAGTATCCGGTGGTCAACGCGTCCATCGACGGCACCGATATCGTCTATCACGGCTACTTCGACATCGGCGTCGCCGTGGGCTCGCCGCGCGGGCTGGTGGTGCCGGTCATCCGCAACGCCGACCAGATGGGCTTCCACCAGGTGGAGAAGACCATCGCCGATTTCGGCAAGCGGGCGCAGGACGGCAAGCTCACCATGGACGAGCTCACCGGCGGCACCTTCTCGATCTCCAACGGCGGCGTCTTCGGCTCGATGCTCTCGACGCCCATCATCAATCCGCCGCAATCGGCCATCCTCGGCGTGCATGCCACCAAGGAGCGGCCGGTGGTCGAGAACGGCCAGATCGTGATCCGGCCGATGAACTTCTTCGCGGTCTCCTACGACCATCGGATCATCGATGGACGCGAAGCTGTGCTGTTCCTGGTGGCCATCAAGGAGGCGCTGGAAGATCCGTCGCGCCTGCTGCTGGACCTGTGAGCGCGGCCATGGCGAAGGAATTCGATGTCGTCGTGATCGGCGCCGGACCGGGGGGCTATATCGCCGCCGTCCGGGCAGCGCAGCTGGGCTTCTCGGTCGCCTGCGTCGAGCAATGGCAGAACCCGAAGGGCGAGCTGGCGCTGGGAGGCACCTGCCTCAACGTGGGTTGCATTCCCTCCAAGGCGCTGCTGGCCTCGAGCGAGGAGTTCGAGAAGGTCGGCCACCACCTTGGCGCGCATGGAATCGAGGTCACGGGCGCCAAGCTCGACCTCGCGAAGATGCTCGGGCGCAAGGAAGCCATCGTCGGCAAGATGACCAAGGGCGTGGAGTTCCTGTTCCGCAAGAACAAGATCACCTGGCTCAAGGGACACGGCCGGCTGACCGGCAAGGAAGGCGACCGCATCCTGCTGCAGGTGCAGCCGGCAGCGGATGGAAAGGACGGTGGCGAAGCCGTCTCGGCCAGGCATGTGATCATCGCGACCGGCTCCAAGGCGCGCCACCTGCCGTTCGCCGCAGTCGACAACGTGCTGGTTGCCGACAACGAGGGCGCGCTCGCATTCGACTCGGTGCCCAGGCGCCTGACGGTGATCGGCGCCGGCGTGATCGGCCTCGAGCTCGGCTCGGTCTGGCGGCGGCTCGGCGCCGACGTGACGCTGCTGGAAGCCCTGCCGACCTTCCTCGGGGCCTGCGACCAGGCCGTGGCCAAGGAGGCGCTCAAGCTCTTCAAGCGCCAGGGCCTGAAGATCGAGATGGGCGTGAAGATCAGCGAGGTCGGCAACGGCGACGCGAAGGCGGGTGCCGCGGTGGTGGTCAAGTACACGACCGCGGACGGCCAGGAGAAGATCATCGAATCCGATCGCCTGATCGTGTCCGTGGGCCGGGTGCCGAACACCGACGGCCTGGGCCTCGACGCGATCGGGCTGCAGGCCGACGAGCGCGGTTTCATTCCGGTCGACGAGCATTGCGCAACCAGCCTGCCCAACGTGTGGGCGATCGGCGACGTGGTCCGCGGGCCGATGCTCGCGCACAAGGCCGAGGACGAGGGCGTGATGGTCGCCGAGCTGATCGCCGGCCAGAAGCCGCACATCGACTACAACTGCATTCCCTGGGTCATCTATACCGCGCCGGAGATCGCCTGGGTCGGGAAGACCGAGGAGCAGTTGAAGCAGGAAGGCCGGGCTTTCAAGGCCGGGCAGTTTCCGTTCATGGCCAACGGCCGCGCCCTCGGCATCGCGGAGCCGGACGGTTTCGTCAAATTCATTGCGGATGAGCAGACCGACGAGATCCTCGGGGTGCACATCATCGGCTCCGGTGCCTCGGACCTGATCGCCGAAGCGGTGGTGGCGATGGAGTTCAAGGCGGCGTCCGAGGACATCGGCCGCATCTGCCATCCGCATCCGTCGCTGTCGGAAGTGATGCGCGAAGCGGCGCTGGCAGTCGATAAGCGCGCGCTGAACATGTAGCCTTGACGGTCACCGAACGTTACCGGGCGGCACTGGCGGAGCGCGGCTACCAGGCCGATCCGGCGCAACTGGCGGCGATCGCCCGCCTGCAGCGCCTTGCCGACGAGCTCGAGCATTTCAAGGTGGTGCGCCAGAGCGTGGTCAAGCGGGTGGTGCTGCGCCCGGAGGTGCCGCGCGGCGTCTGGCTGCACGGCGGGGTCGGACGCGGCAAGAGCTTCCTGATGGACTGCTTCTACGAGGCGGTGGCCATCCGGCGCAAGGGGCGGCTGCACTTCCACGAGTTCATGCGCGGGGTGCACCGCGAGCTGCGCGACCTGCGCAGCGTCAAGGATCCGCTCGACGAGGTGGCACGCCGGGTGGCGCGGCGCTACCGGCTGATCTGCTTCGACGAGTTCCACCTCTCCGACATCGCCGATGCGATGATCCTCGAGCGCCTGCTGCAGGGCCTCTTCGGCAACGGCGTCACCTTCGTCATGACCAGCAACTACGCCCCGGACGGGCTCTATCCGGACGGGCTGCATCGCGAGAGCGTGCTGCCGGCCATCGCGCTGCTGAAGCAGCGGCTCGACGTGCTCGGCGTCGATGCCGGCATCGACTACCGCCGTTTGACCATGCAGGGCCTGCAGACCTACCTGACGCCGCTCGGCGCCGAGGCGGACGCGGCGCTGGAAGCAGCCTTCGACCGGCTCGCCACCGCCAGCGACGACGATCCGTCGCTGCGCATCGAGAACCGCGAGATTACGGCGCGCCGACGTGCCAACGGCGTGATCTGGTTCGACTTCAGGACGCTCTGCGGCGGCCCCCGCTCGCAGAACGACTACCTCGAGATCGCCAACCAGTTCCACACCGTGATCCTGTCGGAGGTGCCGCAGATGGGCGCCGGCATGTCATCCGAAGCGCGGCGCTTCACCTGGCTGATCGATATCCTCTATGACCAGCGCGTCAAGCTGGTGATGTCGGCAGCGGTCGGCCCCAACGAGCTCTACCTGGCCGGGGCGATGGCCCACGAGTTCGTGCGCACCGCCAGCCGGCTCGTCGAGATGCAGTCGAGCGACTATCTTTCGGCGCCTCGCCGCGCCATCGCCGAGCGGATCGGATGAGCTCGCGGAATGGGTCGCGGGGCATGTCAGACGGGCGGCCGATTGAACCCGCCCGAGTGCGACCTTATCATCCAGGAATGCCCGCCGCCGGATCATCTGCGGCGGGGCAGTACAGCAGCCAAGGACCCGACGTGTCTCCGAACCCGAACGAAGTCGATTCGATCAAGCTCAGGATCGCGGAGCTGCAGCTGGAGCACCGCGGCCTGCACCAGATGATCGAGCGGATGGGACAGGAGCCGGAAGCCGACCAGCTCCTCCTGCGCCGCCTGAAGAAGCGCAAGCTCCAGATCAAGGATGCGATCGTCCTCCTGCAGATGCAGCTGACGCCCGACGTGCCGGCGTGAGCGCCGAACGGGCCCGCACTGCCAAGACCCGAGCCGCTCTGTTCCCGCCGTTGCGTTCGCGTCGCTTCCCCCGCGCAGCATGACCACCGAACTCCAGGCCGCCACCGATGCCGCCTTCGGCAGCACCGGCTGCCTGGCGGCGGCACGGCCAGACTATCAGCGCCGCGAGGCGCAGGCCGAGTTGGCCAGCCGGATCGCAGTTGCCATCGACAGCGGCGGCAGCCTGCTGGCGGAGGCCGGTACCGGCATCGGCAAGACCTTCGCCTACCTGGTGCCGGCATTGCTGGCGCGACGGCGCGTGCTGATCGCCACCGGCACGCGCCAGCTGCAGGACCAGCTGTTCCAGCGCGACGTCGAAGTCGTGCGCCAGGCGCTCGGCGTCGATGCGTCGGTGGCCATCCTCAAGGGCCGCGCCAACTACGTCTGTCCGCTGCATCTGGCGCGCAACCTCAGCGACGGCCGCTTCCGCGACCGCGACACGCCGCGCAAGCTGCGCATCATCGAGCGTTTCGCAGCCATCGACACCGTCGGCGACCGCGCCGGCTGTGCCGACCTGTCGGAGGACGATCCGGCGTGGACGCTGGCCACTTCCACCAAGGACAACTGCCTCGGGCAGGACTGCCCGCAGGTGCGCCAGTGCCCGCTGATGAAGGCCCGGCAGAAGGCGCAGCGTGCCGACGTGCTGGTGGTCAACCACCATCTGTTCTGCGCCGACCTCGCGCTGAAGGAGGATGCCATCGGCGACTTCCTGCCGCGCGCCGACATCTTCATCTTCGACGAGGCGCACCAGCTGCCGGACATCGCCACCGACTTCTTCGGCGAGTCGGTATCCACCCGGCAGCTGGTGGAGCTGGGCCGCGACAGCCTGCGGGCCGGACTCACCGACGCCGCCGGCGCGGCGGACTGGCGCGCGG
>JAEZQX010000276.1 GCA_023441105.1 Pseudomonadota bacterium
ACCGACAGCGCCACCAGCCGGCCGTCGCGCGCGAGCCCGCGCAGCAGCGTCGAGGCCAGCAGGCGCACGTCGATGTTGCCGCCGGTGAGCGGCACGCCGACGCAGCGTCCGGCGAAGCGGTCGCGATGATGGGCCAGCGCGGCGAGGCCGGCCGCCCCGGCGCCTTCGACCACCGTCTTTTCGACGTCGACCAGCCAGCAGACGGCACGTTCGATCTCCGCCTCGTCGACCAGCAGCACCTCCTCGACCAGGTCGCCCACCAGCTCGGCGGTGAGGCTGCCGACGTCCCCCACCGCCAGGCCCTCGGCCACCGTGTCGCCGCCGACGGCGATCGGCAAGCCACCCAGGTGCTGGTACATCGCGCAGTAGTGCTCCGGCTCGACGCCGAACAGCGCGATGTCGGGCTTCATGTCGCGCGCCGCCACCGCCATTCCCGCGAGCAGCCCGCCGCCGCCGACCGGCACCACCAGGGTGTCGAGCGCCGGCACCTGCTGCAGCATCTCGAGCGCCAGCGTGCCTTGTCCGGCGATCACCCGCGCATCGTCGAAGGGATGCAGGAACACGGCGCCGTGCCGCTCCGCATGCTTGCGGGCTGCCGCCCTGGCTTCCGACAGGGACGCGCCTTCGATGCGGACATCGGCGCCGAGGGCGCGGGTGCGCCCGACCTTGGTGAACGGCGTATCGCGCGGCATGAAGATGGTGGCAGCGATGCCGAGGCGGCCGGCGTGATAGGCCACGCCCTGGGCATGATTGCCCGCGCTCATCGCCACCACGCCGCGGGCCCGTTCGGCAGCATCCATCGAGAGCAGGAAGTTGAGCGCGCCGCGCTCCTTGAACGAGGCGGTGAACTGCAGGTTCTCGAACTTGAGGAACAGGCGGCAGCCGAGCATGTCGGACAGCGTCTTCGCCTCGAGGCACGGCGTGAGCGCGATGTGCGGGGCGATGGCGGCGTGCGCCTGGCGGATCGCAGCGGCGGTGACCACCGCTGCAGCCGGCGCTGCGGCGGCGGGCGAAGCGGCGCTTTCCTGCGGGTGATCGTTCATCGATGCGCCGTCGAGCCGTTGCGGGTGCGCGAGGATCGTAGCACGGCCGGCACGGCGGCCGGCGCTGGCGCGGCGTCGTCAGGCCGTCGCGGCGGCCGTGTATCCTTGCGCTCATGAACGAGCCAATGCATCCGCTGGTCGCGATCCTGCGCGGCGTCGGTCCCGACGAGGCCGTCGCGGTCGGCGAGGTCCTCTTCGACAAGGGCTTTCGCACCCTGGAAGTGCCACTCAACTCGCCGCAGCCGCTGCAAAGCATCGAGCGGCTGGCAAAACGCTTCGGCGCCACCGCGATGGTCGGTGCCGGCACGGTGCTGAGCCCGGCAGCGGCCCGCGACGTTGCTGCTGCCGGGGGCCGGCTGGTCGTGATGCCGCATGCGGATGTCGCGGTGGTCCGCGCCGCCAAGGAGGCGGGGTGCCTGTGCCTGCCCGGCGTTGCCACCGTGACCGAAGCTTTCGCGGCCCTCGCCGCCGGTGCCGACGCGCTCAAGCTGTTTCCTGCCGAGCAACTGGTCCCCGCCGTGCTCAAGGCGTGGCGCGCAGTGCTCCCCGCGGACTGCCGGCTGCTGCCGGTGGGTGGCATCACGCCGCAACGGATGGCCGAGTACCTGCAGGCCGGCGCGGCCGGCTTCGGCATCGGCAGCGCGCTCTACAAGCCCGGCAAGGCGCTGGCCGACATCGGTCGCGACGCCGAAGCCTTCATGTCCGCCTGGACCGCGCCACGGGGCTGAGCGCCCGGACCTGCCCCTGACATGGCGAGGCGCAGCCGCCTGCCGCTGACCCGCGCGTTGCAGCGGGCCTTCGGTACGATCACCCGTCGCAGTGTCGATGCCGGGATGAAGGCCGGCATCCGCGCGGTGAAGCAGGCCAACGCCGCGGCGTTGAAGCAGGCCAAGCAGCAGGCCAAGCAGCAGGCCCAGGTGGCGGCGGCTGCGGGCCGCCGGTCGGCGGCGCGGGTATCCGGCGGCACGTTGCTTGCGGAACCGGCGCGACGACCCGGACTCGCCGACTGCGTCCCCGGCCTCGCCTTCGCCGCATCCGGCGCCCGCCGCTACTACCTGTACAAGCCGCCTGGCCTGACCTTGGCCGAGCGGCTGCCACTGGTGGTGATGCTTCACGGCTGCGGCCAGGATGCCGGCGCGTTCGCACTCGCCACCCGCATGAATCGCCTCGCCGCCCGCGAGCGCTTCCTGGTGCTGTACCTCGAACAGGACCGCCTGGCCAATCCGCAGCGCTGCTGGAACTGGTACGAGGTCCGCTCGCGCCGCGCCTACGGCGAAGCCGCGATCATCCGCGCCGCGATCGACCAGGTGTGCCTGCTGTATCCGGCCGATGCGCAGCGGGTCGGCATCGCCGGCCTGTCGGCTGGCGCCGGCATGGCCGCCCTGGTCGCCACCCGCTATCCGGAGCGGGTCGCGGCAGTGGTGATGCATTCGGGCGTACCGCCGGGTGTCGCCGATTCCACCGCCTCGGCGCTCCGCGCGATGCGCGGGCGCGCAATGGTGCCGCCGCCGGCCACGACAGCATCACCGGCAACGCCATCGTCGCCGGTTGGAACGCCGCGCGCGACGCCGAAGTCCGTCCCGCAGTCCGGTGGCGCCCGGCCCTGGCCGCCGCTGCTGGTCATCCACGGCAGCAAGGACCGGGTCGTGTCGCTGTCGAACGCGACCGCGGCGGCGCGCTTGTGGGCAGCGGCCGCGGGTGCCGAGGGCGAGACGATGCGCCGGGTGCAACGCGGCGCGCGCTATCCGATGACATTCACCGACTTCGGCTCGCGCGGCCATGCGGCCGCGACCCTGTGCGAGATCGAAGGGCTCGGCCATGCCTGGAGCGGCGGTGACGCGCGCGAGCGCTTCAGCGATGCGCGCGGCCCGGATGCCTCGCGCCTGGCCTGGTCCTTCATGGCACGGCGTTTCCCGGCGGCGCAGCCGTAACGCGGCGCCGTCAGAAGGAGCGGCTGAGGCTGACGCTGCCGAACACCGGCAGCTCCTTCTGGCCGCGGAACTCGGGGGTCCGGTGAAAGCGGGCGACGACCAGCTTCCACGGACCGTGGGTGAGCGCGATGCCGAAGCCCAGGTCGGCAACCAGCGGCTCCCTGTCGACGTGGTGGCTGTCCTTGAAGGCATTGCCGTCGAGCGACATGTCCCACAGCACCCAGCGGGCGTCGAACGCGAAGAAGGCATGCCCCGCCAGTCCGGCGGCAAGGGTCGCCTGACCCTCGCTGCGGCCACTGCCGGTTCGTTCGCCGGCCGGCCGCATCGGATTGCTGCCGAAATCGTCGGGCAGCGTCGGTCCCCAGCGCACTTCCCCGCCCAGGTTGGCATGGGTGAGGAGATTGCCGACGCCCACTCCCCAGTGACTGACGGCGTCCCAACGCCAGCTGCCCTCGGCGGCCGCGGCGGGGCGCGGCTGGTGGCGCTGCAGCCGTTCATGGAGCAGCCGGAACACGCCCTCGTCGCGCAACTGGTTGTCCCAGCCGAGGAAGGAGGTGTCGCCGGTCAGCTTGTGGATCACGTCCTGCGACTGCCGCCCGCGCGCCGACGGCCCGACGATGCCCAACTGCAGCAGGCTGGCGTGCAATTGGTCGCCACGGCGGGCGTTGTAGCCGATGCCGGCCAGCAGCACCGCGGCATAGGGACGATCGTCGGGGATCAGCGTGGTCCACTTGCGGCTGGACGGCGTGAAGATGGCCTGGCCGAGGGAGAAGGTCAGGTGCTGCTGCTCCGATCCAGCCGGCGCCAGCCAGCGCAGCCGCTTGCCCAGCCAGTTGGTGACCGGCAGGCGACAGTCGTCGCGCAGGCCCCCGGACAGGTCGGAGGACACCAGCATCAGCTGGATGCCGCTGCTGTACCCTTCATCCTGCCCCCCGAAGACGTCATTGTCGACGCGGAGGCTGACCGCCGGCTGCGTTGCAGCCGCAGGCGAGGCGCAGTCGCCCGCCGGCGCGGCCTGGAGCTGGCTGCAAGAAACTGCGCCCACCACGAGAAGGGCGAAACGGCACGCGGAAATGGGCACGGCGCATTCTCACGGCAGCACTGCGACAACGCAAGCACCGTGAACCGGAAGACCTCGGAAGCTGCGCCATGCGGACGGAGCGCCGGCGGCCCATGCCGATCGCTCCACCATCGTCGAATGGAGGTTGCCAGATGACACACGATGCGACGCACGACAGGACACACGAGACCCGCATCCTGACGATCACCGTCAGGCGGCCGGTCGCGGAGGTGCGGGCCTATCTCGCCGATCCGTTGAACTTCACGCACTGGGCCTCCGGCCTCGCCGGCGGGATCTCACCGGTATCCGACGACAGCGCCCAGGGCTCGGACCCGACGCTCTGGTCGGCGCAGTCGCCGCAAGGCGACGTGACGGTGCGCTTCAGCAGTGCCAACGACTACGGGGTCGCCGATCACTGGGTCTTCCTGCCCGACGGCACGACCGTGTACGTGCCGCTGCGCGCAGTGGCCAACGGCGACGGCACCGAAGTGTCGCTGACCCTCTACCGCCAGCCGTCGATGGACGAAGCCGGCTTCGCGGCGGATCGCGACTGGGTGACGCGCGACCTTGGCCGGCTGAAGGCGCTGCTCGAGCAGCGACCGGGGAGGCACGCAGCCACGGCGGCCGGCGAGACCTCGTCGTCCGCAGGCCTCCCTCGAAAGGAGTAGTTTTTGACGTCCCGCATGGCGGAGTCTATACTGAACCGCATGGTTAATCGTGACGACGAGGTGCTCGATCAGGTCTTCGCCGCGCTGTCGGATCCCACCCGGCGGCAGGTGCTGGAGGCACTCGGCAGCGGCAGCCAGTCGGTCTCGATGCTGGCGCAGTCGCACGGCATGTCGCTGCCGGGCTTCATGAAGCACCTGCGCGTGCTGGAGAATGCCGGCCTGATCGACCGATTGAAGGAGGGCAGGGTGGTACGCTGCTCGCTGGCGGCAGAACCGATGCAGGAGGCCGCGATGTGGTTGTCCCGCTACGAGAAGTTTTGGGGCGAGCGGCTGGATGCGCTTGGCCGCTACCTGTACCACCAGCAGGAGTTGCAGAAGACATGGCATCCGACGCCGCCGCCGGCCAGTCCGACCGTCCCCGCCTCGTCATCGAGCGCACCTACGACGCCGCCCCGGAAGCGGTCTTCCAGGCCTGGACCGAGCCGCAAGCGCTGAGCAAGTGGTTCGGCCCCGAGGAGACGCGGTCGGTCCTCGAGGTCGACATCGACCTCCGGGTCGGCGGCCGCTACCACATCGCCTTCGCCACCAGCGACGGCGAGCGGCATGACGTCAGCGGCGTCTACCGCGAGGTCGAGTTCCCGCGCCTGCTGTGCTTCACCTGGGCCTGGCGCAGCACGCCGGAGCGCGAATCGCTGGTGACCATCCGGCTCGAGCCCGCCGCGGCGGGCACCCGGCTCCTCTTCTGCCACGAACGCTTCTTCGACCAGGCGGCCCGGGACAACCACGAGCGCGGCTGGTCGGGCACGTTCCGCAAGCTGGACCGCTTCCTCCAGGGGGTGGCGGCCAGATGAAGTTCGTCCAGAAGCTCTTCGAGTCGGCGCATGTGCTCATCGTCGTCATGTTCTTCGTCAGCGCCGTCACCCTGGTGGTGTTCGCGATCGGCGAGCTGTGGGGCGCGATCCGCCCGGGCGGCGACATGCCGATCCACCAGCGTTTCATCGCGGTGCTCGAATGCATCGGCCTGCTCACCATCTCGGTGGCCTCGCTCGAGCTCGGCCAGACGATCTTCGAGGAGGAGGTGCAGCGCTCGACGCCGATCAGCGCGCCGACCCGCGTGCGCCGCTTCCTGTCGCGCTTCGTGGTGGTGGTGGTGGTGGCGTTGTCGATCGAATGCCTGGTGGCGGTGTTCCAGTTCATCCACGACGCGCCGGAGATGCTGCCGCACGCCGCCACGGTCGGGCTGGCCGCTGCCGCCCTGCTGGCCGCCTGGGGCCTGTTCGTGCGCTTCAACGTCGCCGCGGAGAAGCTCGAGCCGGAAGGCATGGCCGATGCCAAGGAGGAGGACGACAAGATCGCCGACCGCGACGGGGAGCCGGGGGGCAATACCGGCGCCGGCTGACGGGCCGCCGGTTGTGGCGTCGTCCCGCGCGGGCTACCCTTGGCTTTTCAAGGAGAGGGCGCCATGAGCAACCATGTCTACAAGATGCTCGAACTGACAGGATCCTCCACCAGCGGCATCGAGGACGCCGTGCAGAACGCCATCGCCAAGGCGCACCAGACGGTGCGCAACATCCACTGGTTCCAGGTCACCGAGACCCGCGGCCACGTCGAGGACGGCAAGGTGGCGCACTGGCAGGTGTCGCTGAAGGTCGGCTTCACGCTCGAGTAGGCGCGGTTTTCCAGGCGGCCGGGTCGACGCGGAAGAACCTGCCGAGCTCGTCGTAGAGCACCGGGTTCTCCTCGCGCAGCGCCTGCGGCTGCTCGAAGAAGACCTCGGCAAGCACGGCGAAGAATTCCGCCGGATCGGTGGCGCCGTAATCGTCGAGCAGCGACTGCTCGCCGGCGTCCACGCTTTCGCGCAGGCGTTCGTATTCCTCGCCGAGCACCTTGGACCAGCGGGCGTAGTGACCGCGGCTGGCGAGCTCCGGCGCGCCATTGGCATAGCCGGCCTCCTGGTCGAGCTGGTGGGCGAATTCGTGGATCACCACGTTGTAGCCGTCGTCGGCGACCGCCGCGCCCTCGACCACGTCCTCCCAGGAGAGGATCACTTGCGACTGGGACCAGGACTCGCCCGACAGGACGTGGCTGTCGCTGCGCACCACCCCGGCCTCGTCGCTCTCCTCCATGTCGACCACGAAGGCGCTTGGATAGACCAGGACCTGGCGCAGGATGGGGTAGTAATCGGTGTCGCGATTGAGGATCAGCAGGCAGGCGAGCGCCGCGATGGTGACGTGCATCTCCTCGGTCACCACCAGCCCGTCGCAGCCGATGAAATCCTTCTCCGCGAGGAACACCTGCATGTGCCCCTGCAGCTGCTGCTGCAGCTCCGGCGGCAGCCGGCGGTACAACGGGACGCGCCGGCGCAGGATCCGCTGCCAGGCATCGGGGAACGGCTGCCG
>JAEZQX010000287.1 GCA_023441105.1 Pseudomonadota bacterium
GCCGCCGGCAACGCCCCCGGCACCCGCTTCGCCGCGGCAGCCGACCATCCGGCGCCCGCGCCCGCCGCACCGCAGACCGTCATCGCCGCGGACGAGGACCTCAAGACCGCCTTCTTCCTGTCCGACAGCACCTTCGGCCCCTATTCCCAGACCCGCGCGGAAGACGTCGTGCCGCCGCGCTCGATCGTCGCGCGCCCGAGCCCCGCGGCATCGCCAGGCGAGGCGGGCCGCCCGGCGCCGCAAGCCGATGAGGGCGGGCGGCAGGCGATGGCGGAGCCGGACCTGCATCCGGAGCATGCCGGATCGCGGCGCCAGCGCGGCAAGAGCGGCAGCCTGCTCGGCGCCGCGGATGACGACGATCCGGAAGTCGCCGCCGCCACCCTGCTGGCACGCCAGGCGCGCGAAGCCTATCGCGGCGGCACCGGCGGCCGGCGCTCGAGCCGCGCGCAGGCGCAGTCGCGCTGGCCGAGCCATGTGGAGTCGCTCGGTCCGGATGAGAACTGGACCCTGTTCTTCGCCGACCGGCGGCGCCGCTACGGGGTCATCGGGCTGCTGGTGCTCGCGGCCCTGCAGCTGACGCTGCTGTTCCGCAGCGAGATCGTCAGCCGCGTGCCGCCGTCGAGGCCGGTGGTGGCGGCGCTGGCCGCCGCGGTCGGGCTCAACGTCGACGCGGTGCGCAGCCTGGACTCGCTGTCGATCGAGTCGTTCGAGTTGCAGGCCACCGGCCGCGACGATCATCTCGCCCTCAACGCGGTGCTGCGCAACAAGGACGCGCACATGGTGCGCTGGCCGGCGATGGAGCTGACCCTCACCGACCAGGCGAGCGCGGTGGTGGTGCGCAAGGTGATCCTGCCGAGCGACTACCTCAATCGAAATGCCTCCCGCGACGGCCTCGGCGGCCGCAGCGAATGGCCGATCCGCCTGAACCTCGACCCCGGCGGGCTGCAACTGGCCGGCTATTCGGTGGCGCTCTTCTACCCCTGAACCCATCCCTGGCCCCGCCGGCCAGGATTGATCAACCGGCGCAAGCCGCGCAGCCATCCCGGCAGTGCAGGCAGCGCCCCACGGCAAACGGAAAACAGCAACGATGTCCAGACGCGTCCTGATCAGCGGCTCGGTGGCTTTCGACACCATCATGGTCTTCGATGGCCACTTCAAGGAGCACATCCTGCCCGACCGGGTCCACATGTTGAACGTGTCGTTCCTCGCGCCGCGGCTGAAGCGCGAAGCCGGCGGTTGCGCCGCCAACATCGCCTACAACCTGAGCCTGCTCGGCGGCGAGCCGGCGATCCTGGCGGCGGTGGGCGAGGACGGCGCGGGCTACGTGCGCGAGCTCGCCGACCGCGGCATCGACGTCAGCCAGGTCAAGGTACTGAAGGACATGTACACGCCGCAGGCCTTCATCACCACCGACCTGTCGGACAACCAGATCACCGCCTTCCATCCGGGCGCCATGGCCGAGGCGCACCAGGCCGATGCCGCCAGGCTGGCCCCGGCAGCCTGGGGCATCGTCTCGCCCAACGGCAAGCAGGCGATGATCGACCACGCGCGCCAGTACGTCGACCTGAAGATCCCGTCGGTCTTCGATCCGGGCCAGGGCTTGCCGATGTTCAGCGGCGACGAGCTGAAGGCGCTGATCGGCGCGGCCACGGCGCTGACCGTCAACGACTACGAGTGCGGCCTGATCTGCGAGAAGACCGGCTGGAGCGAAGCCCAGCTCGCCGACGCCGCCGGCATCCTGGTCGTCACCCGCGGCGCCGAGGGCTCCCACCTCTACCAGGCCGGCAAGCCACGGCAAACGATCGCCGCGCTGCCGGTCAGCAAGGCCGTCGATCCCACCGGCTGCGGCGACGCCTACCGCGCCGGCCTGCTCTTCGGGCTCGCCGAAGGATGGGATTGGCTGCAGGCTGCCAGGCTCGGCAGCGTGATGGGAGCGATCAAGATCGAAAGCCAGGGTCCGCAGAACCACGCACCCGACCGCGCCACCATCGCGCGGCGTTTCGAACAGGCCTACGGCGCGTCGCCCTGGGGCTCGTCCGGCGCGGCCTGATAAGCCCGCTCGGCGGTGGCCGGCGAGACGTAGCCGTTGCGCAGGTCCGCGGCGACCTGCGCCGGATCGCGCTGCGTCGGAACGCCGTAGCCGCCGCCGCCCGGCAGGCTCAGCACCACCCGACGACCTTGCGGCACCGCCGTCTGCGAGCCCTTGCCGCGCAGCACCGTCCCGTCGTCGAGCGTCACGCGGCCCGCTTCGCCGGGCAGGCCGCCGTCGCGTCCCGCGGCCGGATGCGCAATGCGGTCGAACATCGCGTTGAAGCGGATTTCGTGACCGTCGGCTGCGCCGATCTCGACCACCTGCCCGAGGCCGCCGCGCTGCCTGCCCGGGCCACCTGAATCGGGCCGCAGCTCCTTGCGCCACACCACGATCGGGCCGACCTGCTCGGTCGCCTCGATGGACATGGTGCGCACGCCGCTGGGAAACGCGGTGGCGCTGAGCCCGTCGAGCGCCGGCCGGGCGCCGCCGCCGCCGCTGTTGAACATCAGGATCTCGGCGCGCCGCGCGCCGCCGGCACCCTCGACCAGCGGACGGGCACTGATGTGGATGTTCCACAAGGTGCCGGCACCTTCCGCCGGAATCCGGCCGGGCAGCAGGCGATGCAGCGCGCCGAGCACCAGGTCGGGAATGAAATGTCCCAGCACGTGCCGCACCGACACCGGCGCCGGCCGCGGCGCATGGAGGATGCAGCCTTCCGGCGCCACCACCTCGAACGGCGCCAGCGAGGCGGCGTTGTTGGGGATCTCGGGGGCGAGCGCGCACTTGAGTCCGTAGCAGGCGTACGCCTTGGTATAGATGAGCGGCACGTTGATGCCGAAGCGGCTCATCGCCGACGTGCCGGCGAAATCGGCGACGATGCCGTCGGGGCCGATGGCCAGCTCGACCGCCAGGGTCACCGGCTGGTCGTAGCCGTCGAGCTGCATCCGGTTACGGCAACGGCCCTGGGGCAGCGCGGCAAGCTTGGCGAGCGTCGCCCGGCGGCTGTGCTCGAGGATGAAGCCGCCCAGCGCCTGGAGATCGTCGAGGCCGAACTCATCCAGCATGGCGGCCAGGCGCCGGTCGCCGATCTCGTTGCAGGCGGCCAGCGAGTACATGTCGCCCACCACCTGGTCCGCCTCGCGGACGTTGTTGCGCACGATCGTAACCAGGTCGCGGTTCACTTCGCCGCGCTCGGCGAACTTCATGATCGGAATGAACAGGCCTTCCTCGTACACCTCGCGCGCATCCGGCCCGAAGCCGCGGCCGCCGATGTCCACCACGTGCGCGGTGCAGGCGAAGTAGCCGATCAGCCGCCCTCGCCGGAAGGACGGCGAGACGACGGTCACGTCGTGCAGGTGGCCGGTGCCCTTCCAGGGATCGTTGGTGATGTAGACATCGCCTTCGAAGATGCGCTGCGGTCCGATGTCGCGGATGAAATGCCCCACTGCCTCGGCCATCGCATTGACGTGCCCCGGCGTGCCGGTCACCGCCTGCGCCAGCATCCGGGCGTCTTGATCGAAGATGCCGGCCGACAGGTCGCCGGCTTCGCGCACGCTGGTGCTGAAAGCGGTGCGCACCAGCGTCAGCGCCTGCTCCTCCACCACCGAGATGAGCCGGTTCCACATGACCTGCAGGTGGATGTCGCGGATCGAAGCGTCGGCCTGCGTGCTCATGGCTCGCCTGCATCGGTGGTCGCCGGCGCCGCCCCGGCCTGCGCAGGCGACGCCGCGGTGGCGGCGATGCGCTGCACCAGCAGGCAGCCGTCGGCCTGCACGACCGCCTCGAACGCGGCGCTCAGGATGGTCGAGGTCTCGCGCTCGGCGATCACCGCCGGTCCCGTGACGCAGGCCCCGGCCTCCAGGCGATCGCGCAGGAACACCCCGGCAGTGGCGAAGCCGCGCGTGTCGGTGTCGAAGAGCAGGCGCGTGCCGGCGGCCTCTCCCCGCCGTCGCGCAGGCGTCAGCGCGATGGGTTGCGCCGCCGGCATCGGCGCGCTGGCCCGCACCGACCAGCTGACCAGCTCCGCATCGAGCCCATGGATGGGCCGGCCGAAGAAGCGTCGATAGGCAGCCTCGAAGCATTCCTTGAGCAGTCGCTGGTCGTCGGCGACGAAAGCCCGCCCGACGTCGATCTCCACCGGTATCTCCCAACCCTGTCCGGCGTAGCGCATATAGGCAGTGTGCTCGAACCGCGGCTCGGCGTCGCCCATGCCCTGGCGGGCGAAGGCGGCTGCTTCGGCGGCGAGCGCGTCGACCAGCGCGTTCAGGCTGGCCGCGTCGAACGCGGCAAGCCGCATGTAGGCGCTGCGCGCCGCCTCGAAGCCGAAGGGCGCGCGCAGGAAGCCGATGGCCGAACCGACGCCGGCGCCCGGCGGCACCAGGAAGCGCGCGATGCCGAGCTTCTCGCAGAGCCTCGCCGCATGCACCGGTCCTGCGCCGCCGAAGGTGATCATCGTGTAGTCGGCGATGTCGCGCCCGTTCTCGACCGCATGCACCCGTCCGGCGTTGGCCATGTTCTCGTCGACCACCTCGGACACGCCGTAGGCCGCGAGTGCCGGCTCGAGCCCGAGCGGCTCGGCGACCTCGCGGCGGACCGCCTCGTCGGCCAGCGCCGGGGCCAGCCTGATGGCGCCGCCGGCGAAGAAATCGGCATCGAGCCGGCCGAGCAGCAGGTCGGCATCGGTGACCGTCGGATGGCTGCCCCCGCGCTGGTAGCACACGGGACCCGGTTCGGAGCCGGCGCTGCGCGGGCCGACGCGGATCTGGCGCAGGACGTCGATGCCGGCGATCGAGCCGCCGCCGGCGCCGATCTCCACCATCTCCACCACCGGGATCGAGATCGGCATGCCGCTGCCCTTGCGGAAACGATAGGTGCGCGCCACCTCGAAGGTGCGGGCGGTCTTCGGCTCGTGTCCCTCGATCAGGCAGATCTTGGCGGTGGTGCCGCCCATGTCGAAGGACAGGACGCGCTCCAGCTGGTAGCGGCGGGCGATGTCGGCGGCGAAGATGGCTCCGCCGGCCGGGCCCGATTCGACCAGCCGCACCGGGAACTCCGCCGCCGTCGCCACCGAGATGATGCCGCCGCCCGAATGCATCATCAGCAGCGGGCAGGTCGCACCGGCAGCCTGCAGCGCCTGCACCAGCCGCTCGAGGTACGACTTCATGATCGGCTTGACGTAGGCGTTGGCGCAGACCGTGTTGAAGCGCTCGTACTCGCGCATCTGCGGCGACACTTCCGACGAGATCGAGATCGACAGCCCGGGCAGTCGTTGTTGCAGCGCATTGCGCATGCGCTGCTCATGGCTGCCGTTCACATAGCTGTGCAGGAAGCCGACTGCGACGCTTTCGTAGCCGCCGGCCGCGATCGCATCGACGACCGCCGCGATCGCCTCGTCCGCGGCCGGACGCAGGATCCTGCCCGCCGCATCGATGCGCTCGTCGAGCGTGAAGCGGTCGCAGCGCGCGATCAGCGGCGGCGGCAAGGTGATGTCGAGGTCGTACTGCTCGAAGCGACTTTCGGTGCGCATCTCGATGACGTCGCGAAAGCCGGCGGTGGTGATCAGCGCGGTGCGCGCGCCGCTGCGCTGGATCAGGGCATTGGTGGCGAGCGTCGTGCCGTGGATGATGCTGCCGATGTCGGCCAGCGTGATGCCGGCCTGCGCCACCACCTCGGCCAGTACCGTCAGGATGGCGCGTTCGGGCGCCGCGTAGTCGGTGAGGATCTTCGATGACACCAGCCGGCCGTCGACCTCGAGCGCGACGTCGGTGAAGGTGCCGCCGATGTCGATGCCGAGCCGCGCGGCCTGCCTCCCCGCGACCACGGACTCAGGCGCCCAGGAGCATCGGGAAGCTGGCGGGATGCACGAAGGCGAGCAGGACCTGGATCACCAGGATGGCCACCAGCGGCGACAGGTCGAAGTTGCCCACCAGCGGCAGCACCCGGCGGATGGGCGACAGCAGCGGATCGGCCAGCTGGTTCAGCGCCGGCGCAAGCGGCGCATAAGGATTGATGAGCGAGATGATGGCCATCAGGATGATGATCCCCATCATCAGGTACAGCGACCAGCGTATCAGCCAGATGATGCCCAGCAGCAGCACGGCGCCTGGCGTCGGCGTGCGGCCGGCCAGCACGAAGAACAGCAGGGCGACGAGGATGGCGACCAGCACGCCGGCGATGGCGCTCGGCCAATCCATCTGGCGGGTCGGCTTGATCAGCCGGCCGAACGGCCGCACCAGCCAGTCGGTGAGCGCCTTCACGAACTGCGAGATCGGATTGTTCGGGTTCAGGTGCACCCGCCAGGCGTAGGCGCGCAGGACACAGGCGGCAGCAAACAGGCTGCCCAGCGTCTCGATCAGCATCCAGATGATGGGGTTCATGGCGGCACCGATTCTCGCATAAGAAAAAAAAATCGCGCCCCGAGGGGCGCGAAGCTGACTGGTACTGCGCCGCCGCGTGTCTCCGCGGCGGCTTGTTCTTGTTGTTGTCCTTCAGAGCTGCGCTTGCAGGCTCCTTACGGGCGATTGCCGGTAGGGAAAGGCCAGGCCGCAGCCGGGTTGGCCGCAGGCGTGACCGCGGGAGCAGCCTTCGCAGCAGGCGCAGCCCGCTTCTTCGCAGCCTTCTTCGCGGGCTTCTTGGCAGCCTTCTTGGCTGCTTTCTTGGCCGCGGGCTTCTTCGCAGCAGGCTTCTTGGCGGCTTTCTTCGCAGCCTTCTTGGCGGGCTTCTTGGCAGCAGGCTTCTTCGCCGCAGCCTTCTTCGCGCCTTTCTTGGCAGCAGGCTTCTTGGCCGCAGCCTTCTTCGCGCCTTTCTTGGCGGCAGGCTTCTTCGCCGCTTTCTTGGCAGGCTTCTTGGCTGCCTTCTTCGCCGCCGGCTTGGCAGCCTTGCGGGCAGCAGGCTTCTTCGCCGCTTTCTTGGCCGCGGGTTTCTTCGCCGCAGCTTTCTTCGCCGCAGGCTTCTTCACGGCTTTCTTGGCGGCCGGCTTCTTGGCCGCTGCCTTCTTGGCTACCGGCTTCTTGGCTGCCGTCTTGGCGG
Organism: Pseudomonadota bacterium; assembly: GCA_023441105.1. The sequence goes on from JAEZQX010000287.1 coordinate 7,061, forward strand.
CGGGCTTCTTGGCTGCCGCTTTCTTGGCGGCCGGTTTCGGAGAGGCGGGCTTCTTGGGTGCTGCAGCTTTCTTGGCGGTTGCCATGACAGTGCTCCTTGAAAGGAAGTTGCTATGAAGGAAGCCCGTAACAAGGAAGCCCCCGATCCGCTGGATCAGATGCTCGCTTGTTGCACGGGCTATTCATCGGCGCAGATGTGTTTTGGTATCTACCTACGCTAATGAATCTGGTGAGACCCCGTTGGTCGCTGCTTCGGATGCCGGTCTTCATCAGGCGAAGCATGCGCGAGGAGGTCAAGATGCCATGCCGGCGAAGCGCCGAAAGCTGGCAAACGGCAGATGAAAGGAAGGAAAGCGTGGCGACGGCATCACCTGGCACGGCAGGGACCATGCCTGTTTCCGAAGACCGCTTCCCTTGCAACTCCCTCAAGGCGATTCCTGTGCGGCGGTGATCCGCTTGTCTCAGTCCCAGGCCAGCGCGCCGCCGGTCTGGTACTCGGTGACTCGAGTCTCGAAGAAGTTCTTCTCTTTCTTCAAGTCGATCATCTCGCTCATCCACGGGAACGGATTCTCCTCGTTCGGGAAGAGCGGGTCCAGTCCGATCTGCTGCGCCCGCCGGTTGGCGATGAAGCGCAGGTAGCCCTTGAACATGGACGCGTTCAGGCCGAGCACGCCGCGCGGCATCGTGTCCTCGGCGTAGGCGTACTCGAGCTCCACCGCGCGCTTGAACTGCTGGCGGATGTCGTCGCGGAACTCCGGCGTCCAGAGGTGCGGGTTCTCGAGCTTGATCTGGTTGATCAGGTCGATACCGAAGTTGCAGTGCATCGACTCGTCGCGCAGGATGTACTGATACTGCTCCGCCGCGCCGGTCATCTTGTTCTGCCGGCCCAGTGCCAGGATCTGCACGAAGCCGACGTAGAAGAACAGGCCTTCCATCAGGCAGGCGAAGACGATCAGCGAGCGCAGCAGCTTCTGGTCGTTCTCCGGCGTGCCGGTCTTGAAGTGCGGATCCGTCAGCGTGTCGATGAACGGAATCAGGAACTCGTCCTTGTCCCGGATCGACTTGATCTCGTGGTACGCATTGAAGATCTCGGCTTCGTCCAGCCCCAGCGACTCGGTGATGTACTGGTACGCGTGGGTGTGGATGGCTTCCTCGAAGGCCTGGCGCAGGAGGAACTGGCGGCACTCCGGCGCGGTGATGTGGCGGTAGGTGCCAAGCACGATGTTGTTGGCCGCCAGAGAGTCCGCCGTGACGAAGAAGCCGAGGTTGCGGCACACCAGCCGGCGCTCGTCCTCGGTCAGCCCGTTGGGCGTCTTCCAGAGCGCGATGTCGCGGCTCATGTTCACTTCCTGCGGCATCCAGTGGTTGGCGCAGGTGGCGAGGTACTTGTCCCAGGCCCACTTGTACTTGAACGGCACCAGCTGGTTGACGTCGGAAGCGCCGTTGATGATGAACTTGTCTTCCACGCGCACGCGGCGGTCCGAGGCGGCGGCCAGCGACGAGGCGGCTGGCGTCGCATCCGATGATTGCGGCAGCGCTGCGGCACGCGCCTGCGACGGCGCTGCCTCCGCGCGCTTCACCGGCGCAATGGCGACATCCTGGTTGAAGGCGGACTGCGGGGAGGAACGGGGGGCTGCCGCGGGTTGCCTGCTGGCGTCCGGGGAAGCGGTGGACCTGTCGGTCCGGTTGACGGGCCGCTCTTGCGGCCGGGCGAAAAGAGGTTCGTCCCAGGAAAGCATCTAATCTCTCGCTTTAGCTAGAAGTAGTTAACTGCCATGACTAACTGCTTGTGCTAACGCGAGATTCACCAGTTATGCAGTGGGCAAATCATACGGCAGCTGTATAGCAGTTGCAACGGATTTCGAAAATTTCAACTTGACTTCGATGCGGATCACACCACGCGTCGCGCATCGCTTTCGCGAGACCGGCAGGCATGCATCGCCTGCCGGTGCGCGCATCGCGCGGCGATGCGAGGCGCGCGCGTGATGCGCTCGCGCCGCCGCGCTACTGGCAGGCCTCGCAATCCGGATCGGCGATGAGGCAGGCCTTCACCGCTGCGTCGTCGCTCGCGGAATTCGCGGCGGCGGCACCGTAGGAGAAGCCGGCGGCATTGCCGTTGCTCGACACCGCGTTGAGCTGGCCGACGCGGTCGGAGGTCGACTTCTCGGCGTGCGTGGCGCCGATCGTGCGCAGGTAATAGGTGGTCTTCAGGCCGCGCTGCCAGGCGAGCAGGTAGGTGTCGTGCAGCTTCTTGCCGGAAGCACCGGCCATGTAGATGTTGAGCGACTGCGCCTGGTCGATCCACTTCTGCCGGCGGGCTGCGCATTCCACCAGCCAGCGCGCATCGATCTCGAAGGCGGTGGCGTAGATCTGGCGCAGCGGCGCCGGGATCCGGTCGATCTTCGCGGCGCTGCCGTCGAAGTACTTCAGGTCGGCGACCATCACCTCATCCCACAGCCCGGCCTGCTTGAGGTCGCGCACCAGGTAGTCGTTGACCACCGTGAACTCGCCCGAGAGGTTGGACTTCACGTAGAGGTTCTGGAAGGTCGGCTCGATGCACGCGGCCACGCCGATGATGTTCGAGATGGTGGCGGTGGGCGCGATGGCGATGCAGTTGGAGTTGCGCATGCCGTGCGCCGCGATGCGCTCCCGCAGGCTGCTCCAGTCCATCGTCTGCGACATGTCGACGTCGACGTAGCCGCCGCGCTGCTCGGCCAGCAACGCCAGGGTGTCCTGCGGCAGGATGCCGCGGTCCCACAGCGAGCCACGGTAGCTTGCGTAGCGGCCCCGCTCCTCCGCCAGCTCGGTGGAGGCCCAGTAGGCGTGGTAGCAGACCGCCTCCATCGACTGGTCGGCGAAGGTCACCGCCGCCTCGCTGGCGAACGGCACGCGCATCAGGTGCAGGCAGTCCTGGAAGCCCATGATGCCCATGCCGACCGGCCGGTGCTTCAGGTTGCTGTTGCGGGCCTTGCCGACCGCGTAGTAGTTGATGTCGATAACGTTGTCCAGCATCCGCATGGCGGTGGCGACGGTCCGCTTGAGCTTGGCCTGGTCCAGGACCACGGCGCCGCTGCCGTCGTCGGCCGGTTTCATGTGGGCGACCAGGTTCACCGAGCCGAGGTTGCAGACCGCGATCTCCTGCCCGTTGGTATTGAGCGTGATCTCGGTGCACAGGTTGGAGCTGTGCACCACGCCCACATGCTGCTGCGGCGAGCGGATGTTGCAGGGATCCTTGAAGGTGATCCAGGGGTGGCCGGTTTCGAACAGCATCGACAGCATCTTGCGCCACAGGCCCAGCGCCGACACCTTGCGGAACAGCGGCAGCTCGCCGGAGGCGGCCTTGCGCTCGTAGCCGAGATAGGCTTCCTCGAAGGACTTGCCGTACTTGTCGTGCAGGTCCGGGACGTCCGACGGCGAGAACAGCGTCCATTCACCGTCCTCCACCACCCGCTTCATGAACAGGTCGGGGACCCAGTTGGCGGTGTTCATGTCGTGGGTGCGGCGGCGATCGTCGCCGGTGTTCTTGCGCAGCTCCAGGAACTCCTCGATGTCCATGTGCCAGGTCTCGAGGTAGGCGCATACCGCTCCCTTGCGCTTGCCGCCCTGGTTGACCGCCACCGCCGTGTCGTTGACCACCTTCAGGAACGGCACGACGCCCTGGCTCTTGCCGTTGGTGCCGCGGATGTGGCTGCCGAGCGCGCGCACCGGCGTCCAGTCGTTGCCGAGCCCGCCGGCGTACTTGGCGAGCAGCGCGTTCTCCTTGATGGCCTCGTAGATGCCGTCCAGATCGTCGGCCACCGTGGTCAGGTAGCAGGACGAAAGCTGCGACCGCTGGGTGCCGGCGTTGAACAGCGTCGGCGTCGAGCTCATGAAGTCGAAGCTCGAGAGCAGCTGGTAGAACTCGATGGCCCGCGCCTCGCGATCGATCTCGTTGAGCGCCAGGCCCATGGCGACACGCATGAAGAATGCCTGCGGCAGCTCGATGCGGCGCTCGTCGATGTGCAGGAAGTAGCGGTCGTAGAGCGTCTGCAGGCCGAGGTAGGTGAACTGGAAATCACGCGACGCGTCCAGTGCCCTGCCGATCCGGCCGAGGTCGAACTGGGCGAGGCGCTCGTCCAGCAGGCCGGCGGCGATGCCGCGGGCGACGAACTGCGGGAAGTACTCCGCGTAGCGCTCGACCATCTCGGGCTGGCCGACCTCCTCGCCCAGCACCTCCCGGCGCACCGTGTGCAGCAGCAGCCGCGCGGTGACCTTGCTGTAGGCCGGATCCTTCTCGATGTGGGCGCGCGACGACAGGATCGCCGACTTGTAGACCTCGTCGAGCGGCACGCCGTCGTAGAGGTTCTTCATCGTGTCGTCGATCACCGCGTCCGCCGACACCGCGTCGCCGAGGCCTTCGCAGGCGGTCGCCACCAGCGCGCGCAGCGCGCCGATGTCGAGCGGCCGGGCGATGCC
>JAEZQX010000299.1 GCA_023441105.1 Pseudomonadota bacterium
GGTCCGGGTCGTCGACGGCCCGGACCCGCAACTCGGCGATCCAGTTGACCAGCGAACGGCCGCCGCCGGCGGCCTCCGCCGATATCGGATAAGCGACGAACTTCTGGTCGGCGTGGCCGGCCCATGCCATCGAACGGCCGGTCAGGTACGGTTGCGCCTCGGTGCAGGCACGCCACAGCATCCGGCCGGAAAACTTCGGCAGTCCTTCGTGCGGATAGAACAGGCGGCGCGCAGCCGAGTGGATGCCATCGGCAGCCACCAGCAGATCGCCGCGGAAGGTGGACAGCGCGGCACCGGTGTCGCGGTCGGTGAAGCCCGCCGTCACGCCCTGCTCGTCCTGCTCGAAACCGGACAGCACGTGGCCGGTATGGATCGCATCGGCACCGAGCCGTTCCAGCGCCGCGCGATAGAGGATCATGTGCAGCTCGCCGCGGTGGATCGAATATTGAGGCACCAGGTAGCCGGCCGCGAGGCCGCGAGGCTCCTGCCAGATGCGCTGGCCGAACTTGTTCACATAGATGAGCTCGGCGGTCTCGATGCCGGTGCGCGCCAGCGCCGGCTGCAGTCCCAGCTCCTGCAGCACCAGCACCGAGCTTGGCTGCAGGTTGATGCCGACGCCCAGCGCGCGCACCTCCCGGGCCGCCTCGAAGACCTCGACGTCGAGGCCGGCGCGATGCAGCGCCAGCGCTGCTGCCAGCCCGCCAATGCCGCCACCGGCAACCAGGGCCTTGAGGCGGCCGCCGCGCGAGCCGCTCACAGCAGCAGGCGAGCTGTCGCCGCGCCGCAACCGGCTGCCGCCATCCATGTCGCCGCCGGAAGCCCGCGCGCCGCCCTCGCTTGTCGCTGCCATCGATCGCCCCTTGCATCGCGCAAGTCGTCCAACCCCGGCAGCAATGTTATCCGGTTGATCCCGGTCGGGCTTGAGTGGCAGTCAGCCAGATCGTCTGGGCCACCAGCAGGCCGGCAGCGATTGCAGCCGCCATCGCCATCGTCTCCGCGCCTGGAAGATCGCTGTCGGACTGCTTGACATAGACCGCGGCCAGTCCCCAGATCCCGGCGAAGGCGAACGCCAGGTTGCCGCGCATCCGGCGGTTCCCGGCCAGCAGCAGCAGTACCGCGCCGGTCAGCAGCAACAGGCTCCACCACAGCATGTCGCTGGTCGACAGCAGGCGGTAGGCGACGATGACCTGGGCGAGATTCAGGAATGCCGCCAGACCGAGCCAGCCGGCGTGCAGCGACAGCGGCAGCAGCCCAATCCAGGCCAAAGCGGTCGAGCGCGGCCGCTCCCGCGCCAGGATGTCGGCGCAGTAGAGCAGGCACGCCAGGGCGAGCCATATCACCGCCAGGGCGAGCCAGAACAGCTGCATCGGGAACACGATCATCCAGGACGCGGTCAGCGCGAAGCCGAGGCCGGCCACCGGCGCGACGCGGCGCAACGCTGCACCCTTGCGCGAGCCGACGAGGAATGCCTGCCAGAAGCCGAAGACCACGTCCAGGAGAAAGATCGGTCCCCAGATCGCGAAGGCGTAGCCGGCTGCGACGATCAGCGTCGGATAACGATCGGAAACGGTTCCGTTGTCGGGCCCGAAGGCACCTCGCTCTGAAAACCAGGCGACCAGCGGCATGGCGAGCGCGCACAGGAAAACGAGGTAACGCATCGCAGCGGAGGGCATCAGATCTGCTCTAGAGGCTGGCGGATCGGGCCGGGACGGGCGAAGTTGTCGAAGTTGCCGATATCGCCGCGCCGGCCGCCTAGCCCGCCGATGCCCAAGCAAGCGTGACGTTTGCAGCAGACAGGCGCCGCCGATGCGGCAAACATTGCCGCAGGTCCGATTCGACGAGGAGTGACATGTCCAACCAGATGTTCATGACCCCGCCGGTCGTCGTGGATGGCAGCGAGCTGGCGTTCGTGGGCGCGATCGAACCCGGCCGCGAGGCCGAGACCTTCGCCACCCTCCTCACCTTCGCCACTTTCTCGGAGAAGACGGAGGAAGTGCTCGACGAGGCCTATGGCATCGAATGCGCCCGGACCGGCGCCGCCTGCAGGCTCAGCGAGGAGCGCTGGTACCAGCTCGCCAAGGAGTACTTCGACGAGTTCGTGGAACGGGTCCGTACCGGCACGCCCGAGGTGCTGCTCGGCCACTACCTCTGGCTCGAGCAGCACTTCTTCGCCAAGCACCGCGGCTACGAATCGTTGCGGGCCGTCATCGGCCGGCTGGTGAACACGCGCCAGGCAGTGACGCTGCACTGAACCGCCCAACGGCGGCATCGGCGACGTCGACCACCCCGACCGCGACGAATTCGACAGCCGCCGCCTGCCGCGGTCGGCGGGAACCCTCATCGTGATCGGGCCATCGCGCGCTGCAAGATGCGCTGGAGCTGGTCCGAGCCGCAAGGCTTGACGATATGCGCATCGAGCCCGGCGCCATCGGAGCGACGCAGGTCTTCGTCGCTGTCGTAGCCGGTCAGTGCCACGATGCTCAGGCTGCGCTGTCCCAGCAGCGTCAGCCGGCGCGCGACCTCGTAGCCATCCATGTCCGGCAGGCCGATGTCCAGCAGAACCAGCTGGTAGTCGTCGTCACGCACGTTGCGGATCGCGCTGCGCCCATCGTAGGCGATCCTGGCGTCATGGCCGCTGATGCCGACCAGCTCGGCCAGGCTGTGGGCGGTCTCGGGATCATCTTCGACAACCAGCACCTTCAGGCGCGGGTTGCCAATGCCTCGCTCTTCCATCGTTCCTCCGTGCGGACGACGGCGTCCATGGCATCGAATCGGATGCATGCTCCCGCGCGGCCGTGCGCCGCTGCGCGTTTTTATAGAGGCCGTCCCGCTGATCGGCGCAAGCAACTTCCGATCCCGGGCCTGGGCAGTCGAGTTCCGGCAGTGGGTACGGCCATTGCACCGCTTCAGCCGGCCATGATTCGACGAGGAGGTACACCATGCCGCAGCAAGCGTGGAGCAGCAAGCGCGAACGCCAGTACGATCACATCAAGCAGGGGCTCAAGAAACGCGGCAAGAGCGAGAAAGTCTCCGAGGAGATCGCCGCCCGCACCGTGAACAAGGAACGGGCGCGGCACGGCGAATCGAAGACCGCCAGTCCCTCGAGTACCAAGGACATCTCGTCCGGTCGCCGCGGCGGCCAGCGTTCGCATCGTGGCGAGGGTGGGCGGACCTACGCCCAGCTCTACAACGAAGCCAAGTCGCGGGGTATCAAGGGGCGCTCGAGCATGAACAAGCAGCAGCTCGCTGCTGCAGTCGGTCGCTGAGGAATCGGCTTGCCGAGCCGGAGCGCAACCGCCCCGGCTCTTGCACCGCGCCTAAGCGGCGGTCGGCCAGATGCCTTCGGTGGTGGCCACCGGCTGGAAATCGGGGAACTCGAACTCTGCGCAGCAGGACGGGCAACGCAGGATGCCGACACCGGCCGGCGAAGGCAGGCGGCGCAGTCGCGACACGTCGCCCGCCACATAGCAATCCGGGCATGGCAATGGCGCAGATCCGTCGGTCTCGAGCGCGCCGTCGCACTTCGATAGGTACGCGTTGACCGATTCCATGCTGGTGCCCTTGTCCAGCAGATGGATGCGCATGGTTTCCCGGAGCAGGTTCATGACTTGGGCCCTCGTGCATCAGCCGCAACGGTCCTGTCCTTGACAGGACCGACCATCATACGACTCGGTTAACGCTTCGACAACCCGCGTAGGAACCGACCCGGGGCACGGATCGACTTGCGGCAGTGGCTCAGCCTCCGCGTGCAGCCAACACGGTGTCGCCCGCAGGCCCGGACCCGCTCCGCGGGCCTCGACCTTTGCCCTCGAGGCCGCCCGGCAGGGTCCGCCGCTCGTGGCGTGGCTGGCCGTCGCCGGCTCGATCGAGCGCCACCGCGGCAGGCGGCCGCACCGCCGGGGCCGGGGCTGGAGGGATTCCGTTGCCTGGGCGGCCCTGGGCTGCCGTCGTCTCCGGCGATGCCCGGGGCACTCCGGGCGACGGGCTCGTGATCGTATCCAGCGACAAAGCGCGCGCCACGGCGTCATCGGCGCTCAATGCGCGCAGGCAGGCGACCTGCGCGAAGCCACGCCGGAGCAGGTCGGCGTGCCGCCAGCGGTTGCCGTACAGGGCAGGCAGCAACCAGAGCGCCAGCACCGCCGCGATCATCAGCAGCCGAAACGACCACGACTGAATTTCGCCGGCTGCATTCCGGCCCGCGGTCGCCTCCGCGCCGATGACCAGCGCGGCGCCGATCAGCACCACCGTTGCCGGCACCGCGAGGCCGCGGAAGACGAGCCAGAAGACGCTGAAGCACAGCGCCGGCAGGCACGGCCCCTCCGGCACCGCCTCATAGCCGCGGGCCGGATGGAGATAGACATGGAAGGTCTTCAAGGTAAACTCTCGGGCGGTCGGTCGCCAAAGGGTATGCGGCTGATTGCCGCCAAGTCCAGACCGCCAGTCGCCCGCAGGCGACCTTACGACCCTCACCCGACGTCTCCCCTCCGCTGGGCCATGACAATGGCCGGGTGGCGCGTATTGGAGCGTCATGAACGACCCAAGCGGCGGCCCGCAGGCCCGCCGTCGAATCAGGAAGGATCCGCGACGATGAGCGACAGCATGATTTTTCTCTTTGGCGCGATCATGTATCTGATCGGCCTGGGTGCCATGCTGTTCAAGGACGAATTCGCCCGGCTGGGCCTGCGCCTGAGATCCCGGCGCTGAGCCTGATCGCGGCGCCGTTCGCCGCGACCTTGGTCACTGCGGCGATTCGATCGGCCGACGCTTCCTCTGCAGGCTGTCGGAAGCCCGCCTGAGCACCTTCGAGAGCTGCTGCATCGTGCAGGGCTTGACCACGTGCTCGATGAAGCCGGCCGTGACCGACTGCACCATGTCCGCTTCCGAATCGCGCCCGGTCACCGCGACGATGTAGACCGTCTGCCGGCGCAGGAGCACCAGCCGGCGCGCGACCTCATGTCCGTCCATGCCCGGCATCTCGATGTCCAGGAGCGCGACGTCGACGGGCGTCGATTGAGCGATTTCCAGCGCTCGCGCGCCGTGGTTGGCGACCAGCGGCTCGTGACCGAGCAGCCTGACCAGTTCGCCCATAGCCGCCGCAGCCTCCCCGTCATCGTCGACGACCAGGACCTGCAGCCGGGAATCGCTTCTGTCATCGAGGATCATGACCGTCGGCACCAACCGCCGAAGGCAAAGGGACACAGCAGGTGATGCATAGCTCCCTCCGAGGGAATACAGGTAGGCGACGGGAGCCGGCGCGAGACCGTCACCCGCAGCAAGAACTCTGCCCACACCGACTACCGAACCCGTGCGGCAGCGACCTCATCCCTGGCCGGTGGCCTGCGTTTTCACCGATGTTAGCGAGGCGACGGCCAGCGGGGTGAATACCACGACGCGGTCGTGCCTTTGAAAGAGGAGATCGGCAGCTGCGCCAGCCACCATCGACCTTTCTGAGCCTTTCGAATCACTGCGCGAGCCGCGCAAGCGGCTCGCTGCCGCTCCCGCGCTTGGTAGGACAGCCGGCACGAGCGGGCGCAGGCTCTGCAACATGCTGAGGGGTGCGTCGGCCTGTCTGGCGGAAGCGGTGAGATTCGAACTCACGAACGGTTGCCCGTTGCCGGTTTTCAAGACCGGTGCAATCGACCACTCTGCCACGCTTCCTGCGTCCGGCGCAGGCACGACGCTGCCCTCACGGCGCCCTCGCGCGGTGCGCGAATAATGGTACCGCAGCGGATGCGGTATCGTGCCTGCTGCGACCGGCTTCGGCCAAGCGGCTTGCCGCACGGCCGCCCGAGCCTGCCGGCGCTGTCACCCTCTCGCAGGAGCACGACATCGACAAGCCCTCCTTCACGAGCATCGAGGACTTCCTCCACCACCATCGACGGATCATGGTGCTGACCGGTGCCGGCTGCAGCACCGACTCAGGCATCCCGGACTATCGCGACCTCGAGGGCCAGTGGAAGCGTTCGCCGCCGATGACCTACCAGGTGTTCACCGGCAGCGAGGCAGCGCGCCGGCGCTATTGGGCGCGCAGCATGCTCGGCTGGCCGCTGGTGGCAGCGGCCCGGCCGAATGCGGCGCACCACGCGCTGGCCGAGCTCGAGCGGCGCGGCCGCATCACCCTGCTCATCACGCAGAACGTCGACGGATTGCATCAGCGCGCCGGCAGCCGCCGCGTGATCGACCTGCATGGCCGACTGGATCGTGTTCTGTGCCTTGACTGCGGCACCCGCAGCGACCGCGTCGACCTGCAGCACCGCATGATCGCGATGAACCCGCGATGGCTGGCACATGCCGCGGAGATCGCGCCGGACGGCGACGCCGATCTCGACGGCATGGCCTTCGACGACTTCCGCGTGCCGCCTTGCGAGGTGTGCGGCGGCACCCTCAAGCCGGACGTCGTCTTCTTCGGCGAATCAGTGCCGCCGCACCGCCCGCAAGAGGGCATGGCGGCGCTCGACCAGTCCGACGCACTGCTGGTCGTCGGCTCCTCCTTGATGGTCTTCTCGGGGTTCCGTTTCGCGCGGCGTGCCCGCGATCTTGGACTGCCGATCGCATCGGTGAACCTCGGCAAGAGCCGGGCGGACGATTTCCTGACGCTGCGGGTGCAGCAGCCGGCCGCCGAGGCCCTTGCCTTCCTGGCGCGGCCCGATCCGCGGCAGCCGCAGCCGGGGGCGGCCCTGCCCGCCTGAGCGCCGCAGGCGGCGCTACCGCAACGGCGGACGCACGCCGAGATCGCGCAGCACCGACTCGCGGCGGGTGAGCCACCAGCCATATTGCTTCGGCCAGTTCGAGAAGCCGTCGTCCGCCCCCAATGCCGCTGCCGCATGCAGGGACCAGTTGGGGTCGTAGAGCGCCTCCCGGGCGACGGCCACGAGGTCGGCCTTGCCATCCGCCAGCACCGCCTCCGCCTGCTGCGGCTCGATGATCAGCCCGACCGCCATGGTGGCGATGCCGGCCTCGCGCCGGATGCGCTCGGCGAACGGCACCTGGAAGCCGAGCCCGCGCGGCGCGGTGGCGGATGCGGTGGCCGCGCCGGCAATGCCGCCGGAAGAACAGTCCACCACGTCGATGCCGATTTCCACCAGCCGGCGCGCCAGGACGATGCTGTCCTCGATCGACCAGCCGGCAGCGTCGTTGTCCACCGACGAGCAGCGGAAGAAGACCGGCTTGTCGGCCGGCCACGCGTTGCGGACGATGCGCGCGATCTCCAGCGGCAGGCGCATGCGTCCCTCGAGATCGCCGCCATAGCGATCGGTGCGTCGGTTGGACAGCGGCGACAGGAAGCTGTGCAGCAGATAGCCATGTGCAGCGTGGACCTCGGCGATATCGAAGCCGGCTGCGACGGCGCGACCGGCGGCGGCGGCGAATGCATCCCGCACCCGCGCGATATCGGCCTCTTCCATGGCGCGAGGCGTCATCCAGCCGGGTCCGATCGGCTCCGCGCTCGGCGCGATCGTCCCCCAGGGGATGCTGCCGCCGGCGATCAGCTCCGGCGTCAGCGGCCCGTTCCCCTCCCAGGGTCGCGACATCGCGCTCTTGCGGCCGGCGTGGCCGAGCTGGATCGCCGGCACCGCCCCCTGGCTGCGTACGAAGGCGGCGATGCGGCTGAGCCCGGCGACCTGATCGTCGCGCCACAGCCCGAGATCCCCGTGAGTGATCCGGCCATCCGGAAGAACCGCGGTCGCTTCCAGGAACACGATGCCGGCCCCGCCCTGGGCAAACTTGCCGGCATGCACCAGGTGCCAATCGTTGGCCATGCCATCGTCGGCCGAGTACTGGCACATCGGCGAGATGACCACCCGATTGCGGATCGTGAGGCCGCGCAACGACAGCGGGCTGAAAAGCAAGGGACGCGACGACGGCTGGGACAAGCTGTTCTCCCGATGTGAGCTTTTGCGCAACATCCGATGGTAGCCAAGTTGCAGCGCACCACGAGCGAGTAAAATCCAGCGCCATGCCGCAAAAAGCCCTCGTTCCGCCCCCGCTGAATCCAGACCCTGGCACGCTCACGGCGCTATCGCTTTCGTCGACGGCTGCCGGCGACTTCGCGGCAACCGCGGCTTCACGGCGCCCGCTGCTGGTCCGCTTCGGCGCGATGGGCGACATGGTCATGATGACGACGCTGGTTGCCGCCCTCGCCGCCCGTCACGGCGGACCGGTCGACATCCTGTCCTCCGGCCCGTGGACGCAGCCGCTGCTTGCCGGCCAGCCCGGGGTCGGCAGGATCTATCTGCTCAAGAGCCGGTCGCTGCCGTTCCTGCTGAGCAAGGAGCAGCGAATGCTGGTCGAGGTGCTGCGCCAGCGTGGGGCGGGCCCGACCTGGTACTGCGACACAGACGAACGCAGCCTCAAGCTCCTGCATCGGGCTGGCTTCGAGCCGGCGATGATCCGGCGGGCCAGCCAGTTGCCGATGCGCGATGGCGAGCACCTGGTCGACTACTGGCAGCGCTTCGCCGGAGAGCGCGACATTGCGGGGGAAGGCCTGGCCGAGGAGGTGCTGGCCGCCCAGGATCCGCGGCTGCTGGTTCCAGCCGCCGAGGCCGAAGGCGTCGAGCGCTGGCTGGGCGAGCGCAACCTGCTCGGACGGCAGCTGCTGCTGGTCCAGCCGGGCAACAAGCGCACCATGCGGCGCGGGCTCCGGCGCCGCCCGAGCAACACCAAATGGTGGCCGGAAACCCGCTGGGCAGCCGTGCTGCAGGCGGTCGCCGCCCAGCATCCGCAGGCTGCAATCCTGATGCTGGGCGTGCCGCAGGAGCATGCGCTCAACGAGCAGATCATCACGCTGGCCGGCATCCACAACGCCGTCAACCTCGCCTGCGACCTGCCGATTCCGCGGCTGCTCGCCCTGCAGGCGCGCGCCAGTGCCATGATTTCGGTGGATACCGGTCCCGCGCACACCGCCGCGGCGGTTGGCTGCCCGGTGCTGGTGCTGTTCGGCGTAGCCGACCCGATGCGGATCGTGCCGCGCGGCGGCGATGCGCCGGTGCGGCACCTGGTCGGCAACACCGCCAACGGACCCTCGATCCTCGCGATCACCGTCGAGCAGGTTCTCGACGCCTGGCAGGACCTGCCGAAGCGCTAGTTTCCGGCGGGTCGTGCGCGCCGCTGGTCGTCCGCGGACCGCTCGTTTGCCGCGCGCCGGCAGATCCGCGATGCGCCCTGCTACGAGCCGGCGTGTGCGAAGCTCGCCGCCAGCACCGCACCCGCCGGCATCGCCCGCTCCTTGAGCGTCACCCGCCACAGGGTGCGTGGATCGTCCGGCTGGGTCAACGTGGCCGCATGCAGCAGCGAGGCGTTGTCCCACACCACCACGTCGCCGACCCCGTAGCGCAGGCTGCACTGGAAGCGCGGCTGGGTGGCATGGGCGGCAAGCTCATCGAGCAAGGCGGTGGCCTCGTCCTGCGGCATGCCGACGATGCCGAAGGAGCTGCCCGACACGGCATAGAGCGCCTTGCGTCCGGTCACCGGATGCGGTCGCACGATGCGGTGAGTGATCACCGGCATCTTCGCCTTCTGGTCGTCGGTGAGGATGGATGCGACGGTGCGGCTCCGCTCGTTCTGGTCCTGGCGATTGCCGTAGTGATGGATCGCCTCCAGTGGCTCCACCCGCCGCCGCAGGTCGTCCGGCAGCTCGTCATAGGCCGCGTACTGGTTGGCGAACAGGGTGTCGCCGCCCACGGACGGCACTTCCACCGAATAGAGCGAGGTCGCCCGCGCCGGCACGTCGAGGTACGAGTAATCCGTATGGAAATAGGTGCCGCCGTCGGCGAGACCGATCGGCTTGCCGTCCTTCCTGCGGTTCGACAGGATCAGGATGTTCGGGTCGAGCGGATGATGGAACTGGTCGATCACATGAGGCTCGGGCGGCCCGAAGCGCGAGGCGAAGGCGGAGAACTGCAGCGGCGTCAGCGACTGGCCGCGCAGCACCAGCAACTGGCCGCGGTAGAAGGCTTCCTCCAGGACCTGGAACTCGGCAGCGGACAACGGCTGCGACAGGTCGACGCCTGCCACCTCGACGCCAAAGCCGGGACACAAGGCCTTGAGGCGGGGTTCGAAGCCGGGCCTGGAAGGTGCAGGACTGCCGTGCCTGTCACCGGAATCGGCGTTCATCGATGTCTCCTCTCGTGTCGACGAGTCAGCCGGCGAACGCCGGCCACGACCATCGACCGGAATATAGCCGGTCCAGCCAGTGCACGGCCAGTTGGGTCTTGACGTCGGGCAGCCGGCCGGCGCGCAGCTCGTCCATCAGCCAGCCGAGCGTCACCCATTCGATCTCGAGGAACTCGTCGACGTCCATCGCCCGCTCGTGCAGCACCAGGTCCCGCGCCAGGTAGATGTCCATCACCTCGTCGGTGAAGCCGATGGCTGGATGGACTTGCGTGAGCAGCGCCCATTGCCGGGCCTCGTAGCCGGTTTCCTCGCGCAGCTCGCGGCGCGCCGTCTGCAGCGACGTCTCGCCCGCGTCGATCTTGCCGGCCGGGATCTCGACGTAGATCGCGTTCATCGCGTAGCGGAACTGGCGCTCGACCAGGATGCGCTCGTCGGCGCCGATCGGCACCATGGCCGCCGCGCCGGGATGGACGACGAACTCGCGGGTGGCGGTGCTGCCGTCCGGCAGGCGCGCCAGATCGCGCCGCACCTTGAGGAACCTGCCCTCGAACACGGTCTCCCGCTCGAGGGTGGTCTCGACCATCGACTTGCGGTCGCCGGTCACTGGACTACCCTCTGGACGCTGCGCGTCCATGGAGCCCCCGGCCGGAGCCCGGGGGAGACTGCGCCCCCTTCGGGCGGCCGTGCGGGGGCGCTCATCCGATCAGCCGATTTGCAGGGCCTGGCGGATCGACTCGGCGCAAAGGCTCAGCAGCGGGCCCGGAACGATGCCCAGCAGCAGGATCAGCAGGCCGTTGATCGCCATCGTGGCCTGGGCGCCGTTGGCGACGACGATCGGGGCGGTATCGGCCGGATCGTCGAAGTACATCACCTTGATCACCCGGATGTAGTAGTAGGCGCCGATCAGCGACATCACCACCGCGTAGACCGCAAGCCAGACGAGCCCGATGGCGATGACCGACTCGAGCACCACCAGCTTGGCATAGAAGCCGACCAGCGGCGGCAGGCCGGCGAGCGAGAACATCATCACCATCATGACGCCAGCCAGCCAGGGGCTGCGCCGGGCCAGGCCCTTGAAGTCCTCGATGTTCTCCGCCTCGAAGCCCTCCCGTGCCAGGAACTGGATCAGGCCGAAGGTGCCCAGGGTGGTCAGCACGTAGGTGATCGCGTAGAACATCGCCGAGCCGAAGGCGTCGGCCGACTGTCCGGCATCGCCGCCGGTATGCGCGCCGATCATGCCGAGCAGCACGAAGCCGATCTGCGAGATGGTCGAATAGGCGAGCATGCGCTTGAGGTTGCTCTGCGCGATGGCGACGACGTTGCCCAGGCCCAGCGACAGCACCGCCAGCACGATCAGCATCTGGTGCCAGTCCTGCGAGACCGTCATCAGGGCATCGCCCAGCAGCCGGAAGGCCAGCGCGAAGGCCGCGAGCTTCGGCCCGGCGGCGATCAGCAAGGTCGCCACGGTGGCCGTGCCCTGGTAGACGTCCGGGATCCACATGTGGAACGGCACGGCGCCGAACTTGAAGGCGATGCCGGCCACCACGAAGACCACGCCGAAGACCAGTACGGCATCGCTCACCTGCCCGGTGGCGATGCGGTCGACGATCTCAGGGATGGAAAGCGAGCCGGTCGCGCCGTAGACCATCGACATGCCGTAGAGCAGGAACCCGGAGGACAGCGCGCCGAGCACGAAGTACTTCATCGCCGCCTCGCTCGACGTCGGCAGATCCCGCCGTACGCCGGCGATGGCATACAGCGACAGCGACATCAGCTCGAGCCCGAGATAGAGCACCAGCAGGTTCGATCCGGAGATCATCACCATCTGGCCGAGCAGCGCGAACAGCGCGAGCGTATAGAGCTCGCCGCGGCGGATGCCCCGGTCGATGGCGTACTGGCGCGAATAGGCGATCACCACGGCGGTGGCGATGATGGCGCAGGCCTTGAGCGTGTGCGCCATCAGGTCGGAGACGTACATCTCGCCGAATGAATGGGAATGACCCATCGGCGCGACATAGAAGATGGCCAGCAGCGGCAGCAGCAGCCCGCCGATGGCGATCCTTTCGATCCTGGGGTTGCCCTCGCCGCCGGCGGCCGTCGCGTCGACGAGCAGCACGAAGCAGGCGACGAGCAGCAGCGCGATCTCCGGCATCAGCGCCAGGAGATTGTAGGTGACGGGCAGTTCGGCTGGAGACATGGAAGTTGTGCTACTTGATCTTGGTCTGTGACACGTGCTCGAGCAGGCGCTCCACCGACGCATCGCTCACGTCGGTGAACGGCTTGGGATAGAGGCCCATGAAGAGCACCAGGGCGGCCATGGCCATCAGCATCCAGAACTCGCGGCGGTCGACATCCTGCAGGCCGGCGACCCGCTCGTTGGCGACCGCGCCGAAGACCACCCGCTTGTACATCCACAGCGAATAGGCGGCGCCGAGGATCAGGGTGGTCGCGGCCAGGAAGCCGACCCAGAAGTTGTACTGGACGGCGCCGAGGATGACCATGAACTCGCCGACGAAGCCGGAGGTGGCCGGCAGGCCGCTGTTGGCCATGGAGAACAGCATGAACAGCGCCGCGAACCGCGGCATGGTGTTCACCACGCCGCCGTAGTCGGCGATGTTGCGCGAATGCAGGCGGTCATAGAGCACGCCGATGCAGAGGAACATCGCGCCGGAGATGAAGCCGTGCGAGATCATCTGGATGATCGCGCCCTGCGCGCCGACCTGGTTGAAGATGAAGAAGCCGAGGGTCACATAGCCCATGTGGGCGATCGACGAATACGCCACCAGCTTCTTCATGTCGGTCTGCACCATGGCGACCAGGCCGATGTAGACCACCGCCACCAGCGACAGCACGATCATAAGGCCCGAAAGCTCGTGGCTGGCGTCGGGCGCGATCGGCAGCGAGAAGCGCACGAAGCCGTAGGCGCCGAGCTTCAGCATGATTGCCGCCAGCACCACCGAACCGCCGGTGGGGGCCTCCACGTGCGCATCCGGCAGCCAGGTATGCACCGGCCACATCGGCACCTTCACCGCGAACGCCAGCAGGAAAGCGACGAAGATCAGCACCTGCTCGCGCAGGGTGAGCGGCAACTCGTGCCAGGCGAGGATCTCGAAGCTGCCGGACTGCGAATAGAGGTAGATGATCGCGACCAGCGTCAGCAGCGAACCGAGCAGCGTGTACAGGAAGAACTTGAACGCCGCATAGACGCGGTTCGGACCGCCCCAGACGCCGATGATGATGTACATCGGCAGCAGCGTCGCCTCGAAGAAGACGTAGAACAGCAGCCCGTCCATGGCGCTGAAGACGCCGATCATCAGGCCCGAGAGGATCAGGAACGATGCCATGTACTGCGCCACCCGCTCGGTGATCACCCGCCAGCCGGCGATCACCACCACCACCGTGATCAGCGCGGTCAGCAGCACCAGCCAGATCGACAGCCCGTCGATGCCCAGGAAGTAGGAAATCCCGTAGCGCTCGATCCAGGGCATCCGCTCGACGAACTGCAGCCCGTCGGACGCTGGATCGAAGCCGGTGTAAAGCGGGATCGTGACCAGCAGCCCCAGCAGCGAGCCGACCAGCGCCACCGCGCGCACCAGCTCGGCCCGGCGGTCGTCGCCGACCGCCAGCAGGATGACGCCGGTGAGGATCGGGATCCAGATGGCGGCGCTCAGCAGTCCGGCGCCCATGAATTCGGTTGTCTGCTCCATGGCGGCTCGGGACTAGCGACGGGTCAGCAGCGGAATGAACCAGACCAGGC
>JAEZQX010000317.1 GCA_023441105.1 Pseudomonadota bacterium
GGAGCCCGATCCTCGGCGGCTGCTGGTTGTGTGGCGGTGAGTGGTGCGGAGGTTGAGGCCGGGTTCGGCAGAGCGGCACCCGATGCCAGGGACGAGGGGGCGCCGCCAGAGGCCGGGCGAAGCCCGATCCTCGGCGGCTGCTGGGGGTGGAGCGGTGAGTGGTGCGGAGGTTGAGGCTGGGGTCGGCTGAGCGGCACCCGAGGCCGGGCACGAGGTGGGCGACGCGTGGCTGCGAGGGCGAAGTGCTTTAGTGAAAGAGGCATATCGATAAATATGACGATGGACGCATTCACCACCACTGCCCGCAGGGACCTGCTGCTGCTGGTCGGCTTCAGCATCGCGGTCCTGGCGATGCCGCTGTGGCTGGCGCCGCTGGGCGCCGGCTACCCGGACTTGCTGCAGCGCTTCGCGATCTACGGCATCTTCGCCATCGGCTTCAACATCCTGTTCGGGCTGACCGGGTACCTTTCGTTCGGGCATGCGGCGTTCCTCGGGGTGGGCTCCTATGCGGCGGTCTGGTGCTTCAAGCTGCTCACCATGAACGTGATCCCCGCGGTCATCTCCGCCGTCCTGGTTTCCGGCCTGTTCGCGCTGCTGATCGGCTACATCTGCCTGCGCCGCTCGGGCATCTATTTCTCGATCCTGACGCTGGCCTTCGCCCAGATGTCGTACAACCTCGCCTACTCGGTGCTCACGCCGATCACCAACGGCGAGACCGGCCTACAGATCACCCGCACCGATCCGCGGGTCCTTGATACCTGGCTGCGCGGCGCCAACACGACGATCCCGTCGACAAACCTGTTCGGCATACCGATGACCGGCTACAGCGGCTTCTACTTCTGCGCCGCGATGTTGATCCTGGCGTTCTACCTCTCGCTGCGCATCACCCGCTCGCCGTTCGGGACCATGCTGCGCGCCATCCGCTCGAACCAGAACCGCCTGAACTACACCGGCGTGCACACCCGGCCCTACGCCCTCGCCGCGTTCGTGATCTCGGGGCTGTTCGCCGGCCTGGCCGGGGCCCTGCTGGCGGTGACCGATCCGCTTGCCGGCGCCGAGCGGATGCAGTGGACGGCATCGGGCGAGGTGGTGCTGATGACCATCCTCGGCGGTGTCGGCACGCTGCTCGGGCCGGTGCTCGGCGCGGGCATCATCAAGTACCTCGAGAACATCTTCTCGTCCTTCAACTCGCAGACCCTGCACGAGGTCTTCGGCTTCCTGCCGGACAGCCTGGAGGATGCGGTGGTGGCGGTCACCGGCCTGTTCGTCGGCGACGGCTGGCACCTGACGCTGGGACTGCTCTTCATGCTGCTGGTCATCTTCCTGCCGGGCGGCGTGATGGAAGGCATCACGCGCATCACAGCCGCCTTCGCCCGCCGGCGCCGCGCCGCGGCGGCCGGATCCGCGCGCCGGCAGGCGTTCTCCGGGCCTGCCCAGTCTGCCCGGGCCGCCGAGAGTCCCGCCGTCGCCAACCACACGCCGCAACCGGACGCACCATCGTGGCAATCCTGAAGGTCAGCGCCGTCAACAAGAGCTTCAGCGGGCTCAGGGCGCTCAACGACGTCAACCTGAACGTCGAGCAAGGCAGCGTACATGCCATCATCGGTCCCAATGGCGCCGGCAAGTCCACCCTGCTCAACTGCTTCGTCGGCCGGCTGACCCCGGACACCGGCAGCGTCGACTTCGACGGCCGGTCGCTGCTGGGACTCAAGCCACACCAGATCAACCAGGCCGGCGTGGCGCGCGTTTTCCAGACGCCCGAGATCTTCGGCGACCTCAGCCTGCTGGAGAACGTGATGGTGCCGACCTTCGCGCGTCGCGACGGTGCCTTCAAGGTCAATGCCTGGCCGCGCAGCGACCGGCAGGCGGACGTCCGCGACAAGGCCGAAGCCATGCTGGCGGAAGTCGGGCTTGCCGACGCCCGCCACGCGGTGGCGGCAACCCTGTCGCGCGGCGACAAGCGCCGGCTGGAACTGGCGATGTGCCTGGTGCAGGATCCGCGACTGCTGCTGCTCGACGAGCCGACCGCCGGCATGTCGCGGGCGGACACCAGCAACACGATCGACCTGCTGCAACGCATTGGCGGCGGCCGCGTCACCAAGGTGATCATCGAGCACGACATGCAGGTGGTGTTCTCGCTCGCCAACCGGATCAGCGTGCTGGCGCTCGGCACCGTCATCGCCGAAGGCGATCCGCAATCGATCAAGGCCGATCCAAGGGTCCGCGAGGCCTATCTCGGAGGCAACCACCCGTGAGCTCCCCTGTCCTGGAGAAGTCGGCAGCGGCAGGCATCGCCCCTGCTGCGGCCGACGCCGCCGCCCGCCCCTTCTTCTCCTGCCGCGACCTGCACGCCTATTACGGCGAAAGCTACATCGTGCAGGGCGTCGGCTTCGACGTCCGCGAGTCGGAGATCGTCGCCCTCCTGGGGCGCAATGGCGCCGGCAAGACCTCCACCTTGCGCACTATCGCGCGCCTCGACGACCCGCAACTGAAGCGCGGCGAGATCTGGCTCGACCGGCAGCCGCTGCACCGGATGGCCGCCTGGCAGGCTGCCCGCGCCGGCGTCGGGCTGGTGCCGGAAGACCGCCGGATCATCGGCGGCCTGACGGTGGAAGAGAACCTCAAGCTGGCGCGCATCGAGGAGCCGCGCGGCTGGAGCATCGAGCGCCTCTACGAGCACTTTCCGCGGCTCGCGGAACGCCGCCTGCAGGACGCCGTCACGCTGTCCGGCGGCGAACAGCAGATGCTGGCGGTGGCGCGGGCGCTGTCGCGCGACGTCAAGCTGCTCCTGCTCGACGAACCCTATGAAGGGCTGGCGCCGGTCATCGTCCAGGAAATCGAGAAGATCCTGCAGGAGGTCAAGAAGCTCGGCTTCACCACCATCATCGTCGAGCAGAATGCCATCGCCGCGCTCAACCTGGCCGACCGGGCCATCATCCTCGACATGGGCGAAGTAGTGTTCGACGGCAGCGCCCGCGAGGTGATCGACAACGTCGAGCTGCGGGAGGAATACCTGGCGGTGTGACGATGGGCGGCGACCGGATCCGGCGCCGCTCGCCGTCGTCAGGTCGTCCCCGCCGCCAGGTGCAGCCGGCCGAGATGCTCCAGCCGGGCGGCAGCCATCCGCGCCACCTCCAGGCTCGGCTCCGGGAACTGGCCGTGGGCGAGAAACCAGGCGGCCGACAGGCCGGACCACGCCAGCACCCATTGCAAAAGGCGAATCGGCTCGAGCGAGGCCGCCGACGCCACCCGCTGCAGGCGGCGCATGAAGAGCTCGGGCGACGTGGCGGTGGCCGGATCCGGGTTGCAGAAGAGATTGGCGTAGTCGAAGCCGCGCTCGCCATGCAGGCGCTTGGGATCGATGGCGAGCCAGCCGCGCTCGCCGAAGTCGAGGATGTTGCCGTGGTGGATGTCGCCGTGGAGCACCACCTTGTCCTGTTGCGAGGCGAGCAGGCTGGCGGCAGTGGCGGCGCAGATCGCCAGCACGCCGCCGTGGGCAGCCGCGGCCGGCTGCAGGTCCCGGAACCAGTCCTCCAGCGCAACCAGCGGGGGCGGCGGCTTGGCCCGCGGCGCGTGCAGGCGCGCCACCACGTCGCAGATGATCCGGGTGGCCTCGTCATCCCGGCCGCCGCGCGACATGTCGATCAGCGACCGCCGGCACTGTGCCCGCTCCATCAGCAGCGCCTCGCCCTCCAGCGCCAGCACCCGGGCCGCTCCTTTCCCATCCCACCATGCCATCACCATGGCGCCCGCCTTCTCCTCGGCCTCGACGGCAACCTTGAGCATGGCCGGCTTGCCGCGCCAGATCACCGGCAGCAGGCAACTGCTGCGGGTGACGATGGCATCGCCATCCGCCTGCAGCCCCCAGCGCCGGAGGTACGCGTCGAACATCATGGCAGTCTTCCGGCGGACTTCGGAGCGATCCCGGCGAACCGGCCGGTGGCGGCAATTGAACGAGTCTACGGCGCGGGGGCACCGGCGGCGGCAGCGCTCAACGCTCCGCCACACTCTGGCCGCCGGCAGGGGCGGCGTGGCCGATCAGCCGTTCTGGTAGACCCAGCGCAGCAGGGCATCCTGCGCCCTGCCCGCGCCTTCGGCGCGCGGTCCGTTGATCAGCAACGCCACCGCGTAGCGCTCGCCGGATGCGGCGGTGACATAGCCCGCGATGGCACGGACATCGCGCAAGGTGCCGGTCTTGATGAATGCGTTGCCCGCCACCGGATGGCGACGCAGGCGGGTGCGCATCGTACCGTCGATGCCGACCTGCGGCAGCGAATCCTCGAACATCGCCGCGTGGATGCTGCCGTCGGCATGCACCAGCATCGCCGTCAGGTCCTCCGCCGATACCCGCTCGATGCGCGACAGGCCCGAGCCGTTCTCCAGCACCAGCGATGGCATCGCCAGGCCCTGGTTGGCATACCACTGCTTCACCACCCGACGGGCATCGTCGGCGGTCGCCGGCGTCTGCTGGTTGTGGGCGGCGATCTGCAGCAGCAGCATACGCGCCATCACGTTGTTGCTGTACTTGTTGACGTCGCGCACGACGTCGGCGAGCGTCCGGGGCGAATGCCACTGGAAGTAGGGTTCGCCGCGGGCGGCGCCGGGCTGCACCCGCGTCTTGCCGGTGATGACGCCGCCGGCGTTGCGCCAGGCGGCCTTGAAGAAGCCGTGGATGAACTGGCGGTGCGACAGTGCGGCAGCGAAGAAATGCTGGTCGCCGCAGGCGCGGACCTGCGTGCCGCTGCTCCGGATCAGCGGCCGGCTCTCGTCGCCGACCGCGTCGTCGATCGAGAAGCCGGTGCTGTTGGGACGGCACTTGCCGCCCAGCACCTTCACCTGGTTGTCGATGCGCACGTCGGCCAGCGGCGGATCGAGCGTCACCTCGCGGCTGCGCGGATCGATCACGAAGCGCGTCGCCTTGAAGTTCATCAGCGCGGCATACGGCCGGACGTTGTAGGGTTGCGAGCTGTCGCCATCGAAAGCCTCGAGCTGCTCGGGTCCGGCGGCGTACAGCGAATCGTCGATGACCAGGTCGCCGCGGATCTCCCGCAGGCCGGCCAGCCGCAACTTCGCGACCACCTCGTTCATGTCCTCGATGACCAGCTTCGGATCGCCCCCGCCCTTGATAACCAGGTCGCCGACCAGCATGTCGCCGATCACCGGCCCGGTGGCGTGAACGGAGGTGACCCAGCGATAGTCCGGCCCCAGCAGCGACATGGCCGCGTAGGTCGTGACCAGCTTCATCGTCGACGCCGGGTTCAAGGGTTTGGCGCCATTGTGGTTGGCACGCAGCGGGCCGTGGCCGAGCGGGCGCACCACCATCCCGTATTGCTCGGGATGGATGCCCGCCGCCTCGATCACCTGCTCCGCGCCCTGCGTCGCCGGCAACTGCGGCTGCGCGGCCTGCGCGGCGCCGGTGCCGAAGGAAACCGTGGCGGTCAACGCCAGCAAGATCGGGACTCCCAGCCGCCGAACGTTCATGCGTACCTGCCCATCATCAAGCTGCCCATTGCCAGTAGTCCACGATCGAGGTTCTTGAGCGCGGAATTATTTCACGGGGTCGACGCGAAACCGGACGACGGCAGACGGACGTCTTGAAACGGCGGATGGCGGCGACAGGCGGTCGACCAGGCGAGGCAAGGGGACGACGGTACGCCCGCCGGAACCGGATCAGGCCGGCCGGGCTGGCCGGAACAGCAGCGATCCGTATTGCGCCAGGGCGACGCCCGCCATCGTGATGACGGCGCCGATGATCTTGTTGACGGTCATGTCCTCGCCGATCACGAACCAGGACACGGCGCCCGCCACCACCGGCATCAGGTACATCAGCGGCGCCGTGCGGGCGACGCCACGGATCGCATTGACCCAGCCCCACACGATCCAGCCGATGAAGGCCGACACCAGCACGCCCCACAGGATGCCGGCCCAGACGGCCCAGCCCAGCTCGTCCCAGGCCACGCCCATGCCGGCGTGCCAGGACAGCCCGACCAGCAGCGGGCTGGCCAGCAAGGTGGTATAGGCCATCACCGGCACGCCACCCAGCCGCATGATCACCGGCTTGGCGGCGACGGTGTAGTAGGAGAAGAAGGATGCCGCCACCAGCAGGATCAGGTCGCCGCTGCCGGCGCGCCAGCGCTCGCCGAGGAGCTTGTCGGACAGGAAGACCAGCACTCCGGCACAAGCCAGGGCCACGCCGGCCACCTGCCCGCGCGACAGCTTCTCGACGCCGGTCAGGCGCAGCAGGATCAGCGTGAACATCGGCCCGCAGGCGAGGATCAGCGACGAGGAGAAGGCGGTCGACAGATGGATGCCGAAGGTGACGAGGCCGACGTGCAGGACATGGCCGGCCAGCGCGAGCTTGACCAGCTCGCGCAGGTCGCTGCGATCGACCGGCGGCCAGTCGACGCCGTAGCGGTAGAACAGGAACAACGCCGCGCACAGCGGCATCATCAGGAACCGCACGAACAGGAAGCCGGCCGGGGTGAGGATCGGGAAGATCAGCTTCTGGACGGTGAAGTTGGTCCCCCAGACGAAGATCAGGGCGAGCGCGATCCAGAGCGCGCGACGCTGCAGGTCGGGCGTCGCTATCAATTGGCGGGGGCTGCGGTCAAGAAAGTCCCGGCAGTGCTGAAGACGAGGGGTGGCGCACATCCCGTCGGGCGACAGGACGGCATCAGGCGAGATGCACATGATAGGCAGCGCGCGGCGCTTTTCAAAATCAGCCGACGTACGCCGCATGAACCGCGGCGAACGGCGCGACGACCAACCGGCGTGCGGCGCGCGTGGCGCAGGCTTGGCAGCGGTACGGGCGAAGACTATATTGCCCATCGGCACTGCCTCGGCGCCGGCTGGCCCGCGCGCGTATCCATGAGGACACACCAAGTGCACAAGAAGCGGTCGATCGGAACCCTCGCCGCGGTGATGACGGCGGTCTGCCTGGCCCTGCCCGGCGCCGCGGCATGGTCGCAGGCCGGCGGGGAGGCGCAACCGGTGCTGCAGGTGGAGACCGGTTCCCACTCGGCCTTCATCCGGCGCATCGACGTGGCGCAGGAGCGGGGCATCGCGGTCACCGCGGCCGACGACAAGACGGCGCGCGTCTGGGACCTGCGCAGCGGCGAGTTGCGCCAGGTCCTGCGACCGCCGGTCGGCAGCGGCGAGCTTGGACGGCTCTACGGCGTCGCCATCCATCCCGCCGAGGACCTGGTCGCCGTGGGCGGCAATACCGGCAACGGCACCGGCCAGCACCGGATCCTGCTGTTCTCGATGAGCACCGGCCAGCCGGTGGCGTCGTTAGATGCCCGCGGCGGCGACGTCCGCAAGCTCGCCTGGACCCGGGACGGCAGCCTGCTGCTTGCGGTCTACGCCGGCGACAACGCGCTGCGCGCCTTCGATCGCAGCGGGGTGCTGGTCCACCAGGAGACCCTCACCGCGCCGGCCTACGGGCTCGCGGTCTCGGCCGACGGCAAGGCCGCGGCGACCTCGCTCGACGGGCGGGTCGTGGTGATCAGCGCACAAGCGGGCAAGGTCGCGCCGCTGCGCACGATGAAGACCGCCACCGACCAGGCGGTGGGCGTGTCGTTCTCGCCGGACGGCGCGCGGCTGGTGGTCGGGTTCCGCAAGCCGGACACGCCGCCGGAGGTGCTCGACGTCGCCAGCGGCCGCTCGCTGCTCAAGCTGCAACGGCACGACCTGGTGGAGGGCACGCAGATGAGCGTCGCCTGGTCGCTGGACGGCCGGCAGATCGTCGTCGGTGGCTCGGGCTACAACACCCGCCGGCGCTTCCCGGTCTATTTCCACGATGCCGCCAGCGGCCGGGTCGTGGCGCAGCAGGAGGTGGCCAACGACACGGTATTCGACCTGGTGCCCCTCACCGGCGGCAGCGTCGCCTGGGCGAGCCACGACGGCACCTGGGGGGTCAGCGAACCCGACAGGACATCGCTTGCGGTTGCCTCGGGCATCGCGGACCTGAAGGGCGCGCAAACGCTGCAGGTCAGCGCCGACGGCCGTATCGTCGCCTGGAACTACTCGTGGGGACGCGAGCCGGCGAGCTTCGATTTCGCGCGCAAGCTGGTCGATATCGGCGGCCGGAGCGTCGGTCGTCTCGAGGCGCCGGCGGCCGCCCGCGGTGCGACCTGGGAGAACGTGCTGAATCCGCGGATCAACGGCAGCAGCATCGCGCTCGATCCGGCGGAAGTCTCGCGCGCCATCGACCAGTTCCCCGGCGGCGGCGACGTCGCGCTCGGCACCAGCCACCGCCTGCTGCGCATCGGCGCCCGCGGCGCGGTGCTGTGGCAGGTGCGGACCGGCGGCGAAGTCCGCTCGGTCAACGTCACCGCGGACGGCCGCATGGTCGTCAGCGGCATGTCGGACGGCACGCTGCGCTGGTGGCGCGCCGCCGACGGCGCCGCCCTGCTCGCCCTGTTGCCGGCGCGCGATGGCCGCTGGGTGGCGTGGACACCGGAGGGCTATTTCGACGCCGGCGCGGCGGCCGACCGCCTGGTGGGATGGACGGTCAACCGCAGCGACGGCCTGGGTGCCGATCATTTCTCGCTCAACCGCTTTCGCGAGCGCTTCAACCGGCCGGACGTGATCGAGCGCGTGCTGCAGGCCGCGGCGCCGGTGGCGGCACTGGACATCGCGCCGACCGCTTCGCGAGCCGCCAGTGCACCGGCACCGGAC
>JAEZQX010000343.1 GCA_023441105.1 Pseudomonadota bacterium
CAACACGACGCCCAGGTTCTCGGCGCGCCCGCGGGCGCGCCGGTCCTCATCCCAGGCGAACAGGTTGTCGTCGTCCATCAGCAGCGTGCCGGTGCTCGGCAGGTCGAGGCCCGCCAGCAGGCCCAGCAGCGTCGACTTGCCGGAGCCCGAGGGCCCGGTGATCGCCACCGTCTCGCCCTGCCCGATGGTGAAGCTCACCGCGTCCAGGATGGTCAGGTCCTTGCCGGCGTCTGGTACGCTTTTGCCTAGGTTCTGGACTCGGATGACGGGCATCGTCGGGTGTGCGCCATGGTGAACGGAGTGGACGACCGGCTGCGAAGGATCGCCCGGCCGGATGAAGTGGAGAAGGAAGGATGCGAATGCCGCGGACGATGCGAACGCCGCCGATGAACAGCAGGACACGGCAGCCGACGAACGGGCAACTGCCCATTCTACCGGCGCCGGGTGCGCATCGTCGCAGTGACCTCACGCGCCACCCGGGCCGCGAGGGTCCTTCGGCGACGTCTTCGCGTCGGTCCTTCCTGCAGCTGGCAGCCGCCCTGCTCGCGCCCTTGCCTGCCGTCGGCATGGCCGCCACCGGTCCGGACGCCAAGCCTGCGGCAGCGTCCGAGCGGCTGATCCTGGTGCTGGGCGACAGCCTGTCGGCGGAATACGGCATCGGGCGCGGCGAGGGCTGGGTCAGGCTGCTGGAGCAGCGCACCACGCCGAAGGGCTGGGGCATCGTCAATGCCAGCATCAGCGGCGAGACCACTGCCGGGGGACTGGCACGGCTGCCGGCCCTGCTCGTCAAACATCGGCCCGGCATCACGATCATCGAGCTGGGCGCCAACGACGCGCTGCGCGGCCTGCAGATGGCAGTCACCCAGTCCAACCTGCAGCGCATGATCCGGCAGGCGCGCGAGGCCGGCTCGCAGCCCCTGCTGGTCGGCATGATGATGCCGCCCAACTTCGGCCCCGCCTACGCGCGCCAGTTCAGCGAGATGTTCCGGCGCGTCGCCGCCGACGAGAAGATCGCCCTGGTGCCCTTCCTGCTGGAAGGCTTCGCGGACGACCTGGCATGGTTCCAGCCCGACCGCATCCACCCGACCGCGAAGGCCCAGCCGAGGATGCTGGATAATGTCTGGCCGGTGTTGAGCGGGATGCTTTAGCGCCCGGCCCGAGTGGTGAAATTGGTAGACACAAGGGACTTAAAATCCCTCGACCTCACGGTCGTGCCGGTTCGAGCCCGGCCTCGGGCACCAAGCGGCGATGCGATTTTGGGGATAGCGCTCACTCCCCGAGGCGCTGACGCAAACGCGCCAGAACGCGACCCGGCCTCAGCGCAACCTTCCCCTGCAGGTTCCAGTTCCTCCAGGTGACTCGCCGCCTGCTTGCGACCGGTCATAGTGCTCGAAACCGCGGCAGCCAGCGAAGGATCTTACGCGTCTCGTCTTCCTGCATGCCAGTGGCCGTCGCAACCATAAGAACGGGGATCCGACATCCACGCCGTCTTCGGGCTGGTGATGGCGAAGCAGCCGACCAATTGATCCCATCGGCATCGCAGTTGCCCGGGGACAGCGAAACGACTCGTGATGCCATTCGGAACGTCAACATGTGTCTCGACGCTATTGCAGGTCGGAGGAAAGCGGAAGTAAGAATAGGTCGGGAGAAGGAGCTGGACATGCTGCATCGTCAACGCGCTCCTCTGCGTGTAGCCTTCTGTGCGGCGATCGCATCATTGCTTACTGCATGCGGCCCAGCGGGAGAAGACGCCTACGGCGTCACCTCATCGGCTGGCGGCGACAATCCCCAATTCGAAGTGATAGCCAAGTCCTGGCGACGCGACTCCTTTGCCAACGCCAGACTAGCAGAAGAAGATACTGGCCCGAGGCTGCGCAACCTGGCGACGGGCCTCAAAGACCGAGGATTCCTGCGCATCAATCGAGGGGAACCCGCTGAGGCGTTTGATCAAAACAAGCCGACGATTATCTTGGCCCACGGATGGCAGCCATTTCCGGCAGTGTCGTACGGCGATACGCCATCTCTGTTCAATGAGCTTTCCAATGGACTGCGAGCGCACCTTGGTGCGCCGGTGAACATTGTCGAGTTCCACTGGGAGGGTGCGTACACACCACTTTTCTTCATAGCGGGAGTGATGGCAGAAGTGGCGGGTGGACGCCTCGCCGAAGAAGTCGCAGCCGTACTACCGCCCGCTTATGCACACCACATTCATCTCATAGGACATAGTCATGGCACAGTGGTGAATGCCACGGCACTCGACAAACTGGAGGCATCGGGAATCCGGGTAACGCAGGTGACCATGCTTGAAGCCCCTTCACGCTTGGGGATCGAAGAGAGCGATCAAGAGCGAGGCTACGGGGCCGGGTTCTTTAACCCGATCTTTGATCGGTCGAACATTCTCTACGTCGACAATCATTTCGGCACCGGGGTTTTGGCGTTTGGAGCGGCAATTCCAGGGGCACACAACATTCCTTACCCCGATGCAAATCATTTCAACATCACACGCCATTACCTCGACCAACTTTCTTCAGGTGTAGTGACATCGGCGACGCAGTTCGCCCTGGAACTGCCGCAGATTCCACTCTACGAGCCTCAGAACATGGCTTCGCTTCAGGCACTCTCTACGACGAGCAATCCGAGAGTTCCTGTCGCTGCCAATGCGCCGTGAACAACACCGCCTTCATGTACGGGACCAATCGCGCCACGCCCCCTGTCCGGCCCTGACGTGCCGAGAAGTCCAGAAGCAACCTCTGGACGCCTTACATCCAGGCCTCCTCAGGTCTTTTCCTTGGGAGATTGATGTCCAGGTGATGGCCGTCCAGCCTACCATGGAGGGGGCGACCCGTTCGCCCCAGGTACTCGACTAATCCCATAGGAGATGCAATATGTGCATAGAAGGAATCGACCGGCGCATCGGGCAGGCCATGATGCTGGCAGCGGCTACGTTCGCGCTTTTGTTCGCGGGGGCGGGCCACGCCCAACAGGCCGACATGTCATTCTTCGTGACCAGTACCGGATCCGGCAAAGGCGCGGATTTCGGCGGCCTGGAGGGCGCGGACAAGCATTGCGCTAGCCTCGCCTCGGCCACAGGCGCTGGCAAACGCACCTGGCGAGCGTACCTGAGCGCCAGCGCGTCGGGCGGCGCCTCAGCCGTCAACGCACGCGATCGGATTGGCAAAGGTCCCTGGGTGAACGCCAAGGGCACGACCATCGCGAAGGATGTGGAGGAACTGCACGGCAGCAACAACCTGACGAAACAGTCCGCGCTGACCGAGAAGGGAGAGATGGTCAAAGGACGCGGCGATCAGCCGAACCAGCACGACATCCTCACCGGCAGCCAGCCGGACGGCACGGCCTTCGCCGGCGCCGAGGACCGGACCTGCGGCAACTGGACCAAAAGCGGGGAAGGGTCGGCGATGGTCGGTCATCACGACCGCATGGGCCTGAACGAAGAGCCACCCGCGAAGTCCTGGAACTCCTCGCACCCATCGCGCGGCTGCAGCGACGAGGCACTGCGGGGTACGGGCGGGGCGGGCCTGTTGTATTGCTTCGCCGCCAACTAGGTCTGGACGGCACAGGACCGGCGCAAGGAGGCCTCCGGCCAAGTCTCGGCTGGGGTCCTCCACACCCCTCCCGCAATCGCACGTGCTCTGTCAAGACTGAGCCTCGCCATCGCCTACCCAACCTCATGTGCGTGCGGCTTCGCGTGCCCATGCTTCCTCAGGTATCGATCGTCCAGATCCGCAATCAACGCCTCCGCCTTGTCGCCCGCGCTAAGCTTCAGAAGCTCGTCAATTTTCGCCTCCATACGATCGTCGTTTTCCTTCGAGGCGGGCGAGCCAACGTATAGGAAGTAGGCGAGGCCAACCACCTGCCAGAGCAACTGCAAGAACTCCGACTGCCAGTTCTCGAACGTGTCGCGGCCGAGTTGCACTGCGAACTCGGCAAAATTGGGATCCTGCCCATGCTGAGCTGCCTCGTTGGCAAAGGCATACCACCCGAACATCCAATGCCCGGCTATCGACACGAGGAAGAAGCCCGCTGTGAGCCATGCATACGCGTATCTCTTCACACCGCTCTCCAAAAAGGTGATGCTGAATCATCCGCGCCTGAGCAGCTACGCCTCGTGCTTCCTACAGACCTGCCTACCGCCTTCTGGCACGGCCACTCGCCGGCGCAACTTCTCCTGCCGACTTCGTCCCGGCTCGTTTGACAGGCTTGCGTTCCCCTACAGCCCGCCGCGGGCCCTTCTGCTCACCGGTGGCTGACGTGGACGGCTTCTGCCGTAAGCTGGCACGCAAGGCGGCCATCAGGTCGACAACCTGAGCTCCTGCCGAGGTTTGGACATGCTCCGGAGCAACGACCTGCTTGCCGGCGATTTTCTCTTCCACGGCCGCGAGAATCCGTTGCTTCTCCTCATCGACGAACCCTGACGGATCGTAGCTGTCGACCGAAATCTGCTCGACTATCTGCTTGGCCAGCTTCAGTTCGGCCTCGCTGACATCGAGCAGTTCGATATCGAGATCCGCCAGCGACCGAACCTCCTCGGCGTAGAGCAGTTGCTGTAGCACCATCCCCCCTTCCGCCGGTCGGATCTGGACGACGTACTCCTTGGACCGGAAGGCCCACTTGGCCAAGGCGCTGCGGCGGGTTTCGAGCATGGCGCGAAGCAGCAGGTTGTAGGCCTTGGCACCGCGCTTGTCCGGCGCGAGGAAGTACGCCTTCTGGTAGTAGATAGGATCGACACCCTGCTCGGGGATGAAGGCCACGATGTCGATCGTCTGCCTCGACCGTTCCTGGAGCGCCTTCAGCTCATCGGCGGTGAAGAGGACAAACTTGCCTTTCTCGAACTCATAGCCCTTTGCCATCTGCGAACGCTCAACCACCGCGGGCGCGGCAATCGGGGGCTCGTGCGAGGTAACTGGAACAGGAAGCTCTCGTCGTAGCGGGACGATGTCTCGGCCCCGAGGCCCAGCACCGCGAGAAGCGGGGACCGCCTCGGGCTCCTCGGGGGCTTCATCGACTATCGGCTCTTCCGGCGGGGGCGGAGTGTCCGTCACATACTGCTGGCGAACCCGCGAGCCCGCCGCACTCATCAGCTTGAAGTGGATCGCCGACGAGCTTTCCGTTGCAGAGTACAGCTTGATCGGGATGGACACCAAGCCGAAGCTGAGAGAAAGCGAGGCAATCGAGCGGGCAGCCATGATTCTCCGTCTAACCCCCGGGTGAGGAAGCTACGGGCACGATGCGGACTTCACATCGCACGCCGTGACGCTCAGTCTAGCGGTACGTTCGTTGACCATGGTGGCGTATGTCTGGGATCCGGCGCTCGTTCTGCATGATCCGGACGGGCATAGGTCTTGATGTTGGCAGGTTGCCGCCTGCCTGGGCGGCGGGACATTCTGCAAAAACACGGAGAACCATCATGCCTGATGACAAGACCAAGAGCGCGGGCCAGGACCGCAAGCGAATCAGCTTGAGCGAAGACTACGAGGTCCGGGACTGGGCGAAGAAATTCGGCGTGACGCCCGAGGAGCTCAGGAAGGCGGTGGGTGCAGTCGGGAACGACGCGGCCAAGGTCGAGGCCCACCTGAAAGGCCAGAAGCAGTAGACGCGCCAAGGTTCGCCGGGGTGGCCTCCCCGGCTCGAGGGTCGGGATGGAAAACCCGACGCCCGGCTGCAGTTTCCCCGCCCGCCGGCGGGTCACCTGCCTTACTTGTGACCCATGCCCCCGTGCCCGCCAGAGCGGTGGTCCGAAGTCAGGGCCCGCACCGGTGCCTGGACCTCGACCGATTCCCGCTGTCCCTTGCTGTCCTCGAACACCAGCGTCAGGGGGACGGTGCTGCCCTCCTTCACCTGTTCCTTCAGTTCCATCAGCATGACGTGGTAGCCGCCCGGCTCGAACTCGACCGTGCGCCCGGCCGGCAGCACGACGGCCTCGACCTGGCGCATCCTCATGACGTTGTCCTGGAGTTTCATCTCGTGGATCTCCACCACCGGCGTCAGGCTGGAGCTTGCAGTCACCAGCCTGGTGTCCTTGGCTGCCGTGAGCTGCATGAACGCGCCGGTGCCGGTCTGGTGCGGAACGGTCGCCCGAACCCAGGCCGACTTGACCTCGACTTGCGCCTGCGCAGCGCTGGCGACGAACAAGGCGGCGATGGTGCCGGCGCGCAGGAGTGGCTTCATCGAGAGCCTCGCCCAGGCCTTGGTCGGTGCCTTCTTCCGCGGCTGGGTGGCTAGCTTGGTCAGTGGTTGCATCATCGGCTCCTATCGGAATTTGCTGGGAAGTTGCTGGTTCAAGTGATCGGGCACTGCCTCGAGAAGGCAGCATGAGCAGACCGTTGCGGGCCATCATCGGACCCGCATGCCGCCATGGATAGGCCGCCCGGTTCGAAGAGCGGTTCCTCGACATGGCGATCGCAATCGTCGGCGAGGCAAGGGGTCGACAGCGGAAGCGGGGCTGATGGCGCCGGCGCGGAGCGCCGGCAACAGGGTGCGGCGC
>JAEZQX010000527.1 GCA_023441105.1 Pseudomonadota bacterium
GGCGCCGGCGGCTTCGGCGCAGAAGCCGCCGCCGGGGGTGAGCGTCACGATGCGCTGGCCCATGGTCCTGACGATGCGCCAGCCGCCGAACAACGTTCCGACCGCCACGGCGGCGTAGCTCATGAAGACGACCCACCCCGGCGGGGCGGCGGCGCTGGCGCTGCCGGTGCCGAGCAGCAGCAGCCAGATCACCCCGAGCGTCTTCTGGGCGTCGTTGCTGCCATGGCCGATGCTGTAGATGGCCGAGGAGACCAGCTGCAGCCGGCGGAACAGCCGATCGGCGGTCCGGGCGTCGGCCCAGCGGAACAAGTGCGCGACGACCACCATCAGCCCGAGCCCGAGCGCCAGGCCGATCAGCGGCGACAGCAGCACGAACAGCAGGAAGAGGGTCAGCCCGTCCGCCACCAGGGCGGCGGGCCCGGCGCCGGCCAGGGTGGCGCCGAGCAGGCTGCAGATCAGCGCATGCGAGGAACTGGTCGGGATGCCCAGGCGCAGGGCCGCCAGGTTCCAGATGATCGAGCCGACCAGCGCGCCGAACACGATGGCCGGATCCACCGCCGACTGCTCGACCAGGCCGGTGCCGATGGTCGCGGCGACGCCGGTCTGCATCAGCAAGATGGCGAGGAAGTTGAAGGCGGCGGCCCAGGCGACCGCCTGCAGCGGGCGCAGCACCCGCGTCGAGACGACCGTGGCGATCGAATTGGCGGCATCGTGGAAGCCGTTCAGGAAGCCGTAGGCGAGCGCCAGCAGGACCAGCAGGCTAAGCATGCTGCAGGACGATGCTCTCGATCACGTCCGCCACCTCTTCGCATTTGTCGGTCAGCGCCTCGAGCAGCTCGTAGACCGCCTTCAGCTTGATCACCTGCAGGATGTCGCTTTCGTTGCGGAACAGCTTGGACATCGCCGAACGCATCACCCGGTCGGCATCCGATTCGATCTGGTCGATCTGCTGGCACAGCTTGAGGATCGTGTCCGCGTTGCTCATGTCATCGAGCAGGTTGACCGCGTCCTTGACCCGCAGGCAGCCCATCTCGGCAAGCTCGCCGAGCTGCACCGCATCCATCGAGATGCGCCGCAGGTCGTAGCGCTCCATCGTCTCGGCGACGTCCTGGGTCAAATCCAGCACGTCGTCCATGCGGTTGATGAGGCGGTGCATGTCCTCGCGGTCGAACGGCGTCACGAAGCTGCGCTGCAGCAGCGCGATGGTCTCGTGCGCGAAGTGATCGGCCTTCTTCTCGCAGGCATCGATGGCGGCCAGCTGGTTCTGGCGCAGCCGCTCGTCGCTGAAGCCGTTGAGCAGCGCGACCAGGTGGCCGGCGCCCTCGACGATCTGCTCGCCGTGCTGGTTGAACAGCTCGAAAAACCGTCTTTCCTTGGGAATGAGCGATGCCAGCATGATGGTTCCTGGTGATGACGGTGCCCCGGTCGCGCCATGGCGGCGGGACGCCCGCCCGGACGGGCCGCGAAGCCGGGCAGTTTAGCCTGCTTCGGGCGGCAGCCCGGCGCGTCGCCGCAGGCAGTCCAGGTAGGCCTGCTGGTCCGGCGGCTGGCCGCTGCGCTGCGAGTGCCAGAGCGTTTCGGCCAGGCATTCCTGCGCCTGGTGCGCCGCCTCGTGGGAACTGCCGAGCCGGCGCTCGAGCGCCTGCACGCAGCCCCGGATGCCGGGCGGCTGGTCGATCGACAGCTGTTCGCTGATCGCGAGGTGCAGCGACAGGTGCAGGAACGGATTCGTCCGTCCCGCCTGCGGCGAGTAGTCGGCGGCGATCGCCTTGTCGGGATCCTCCAGGCCCGCCTGGTATTCGGGATGCTGCAGGATCCAGTCGAGCGCCATCGCCTCGATCGGCTCCAGCGGCAGCTTGTCGCGATGCTTGCGCCAGACGCCGCAGAAGAAGCGGCGCACGTCCTGCAGCTTGGGGTCAAACATCGGCGTGGCTCCGGGCATCGCCGAGGCGATCACCGGCGCCCGCGACGACCTTCCCGCCGGCATCGCCGTCCGGGGCGGCCGGCGGGCGATCGAGTGCCGAGCGCGCCGGCGGCGGCAGCGACTTCGGCTTGAAGCTGCAGAGGTCGCTCACCAGGCAGCGCCAGCATTCGGGCCGGCGCGCCTTGCAGACGTAGCGACCATGAAGCAGCAGCCAGTGGTGCGCGTTGTGACGGTAGGCAGCCGGAATCGCCTTCAGCAGCTTGCGCTCGACTTCCTCGACGCTCTTGCCCCTGGCGAGCCCAAGCCGGTTGGACACCCGGAAGATATGCGTGTCGACGGCGATGGTGGGCTGGCCGAAGGCGGTGTTCAGCACCACGTTGGCGGTCTTGCGACCGACCCCGGGCAGGGCCTCGAGCGACTCGCGATCCGCGGGAACTTCGCCACCGTGCTTCTCGAGCAGCATCCGGCAGGTCTCGAGCAGGTGCCTGGCCTTGTTGCGATAGAGGCCGAGCGTGCGGATGGCATCGCTGAGCCCCTCGAGTCCCAGGTCGACGATCGCCTGCGGCGTGTTGGCGCGAGGAAAGAGGCGCCGGGTGACCACGTTGACGCCCTTGTCGGTGGCCTGCGCCGACAGCAGCACCGCCGCCAGCAGCTCGAACGGCGTCGTGTATTCGAGCTCCGTGGTCGGCTCGGGGTTGACGGCGGCAAAGCGCTCGAAGAGCGACAGGCGGTCGCGCGGCGTCATGGCATCCCTACCGCCGGCTCACGGCCGGGCGCCGGCGCGTGCCCGCTCGAGGATCTGCTGCAGCCGGCGCAGCCGTTCGGCCGGCGCTCCCAGCGCCACCCGCGGATCGCGGGCGGCTTGCGGATCGCCGGCATCCCGGTTGACCGGCAACGCCTCGGCCGCGCCGGCAGGCGC
>JAEZQX010000566.1 GCA_023441105.1 Pseudomonadota bacterium
CCGTCACCGAGATCGTCTTTGCCCTCGGCGCCGGCGACCAGCTGGTCGGGGTCGACCAATCGAGTTTCCATCCCGAGGCCGCCAGCCGCCTGCCGAAGGTCGGCTACTACCGTGGGTTCTCGGTGGAAGGCGTCGCTGCGCTGCGGCCGGACCTGGTCCTGGCCTCCGACCAGGCGGGTCCGCCACGCGCGCTCGCCCAGCTTCGCCAGCTGGGCAACGAAGTCATCACGGTGCCGTCGGCGCCGAAGGTCGAGGCCCTGCTCGCGGCCATCGACGTGATCGCGCAGGCGCTCGAGCAGGTAGCGCGGGGGCGGGAGTTGGCCGGGGAGGTCAGCGCCGGCGTCGCGCTGGCTGGCCGGCGGTCGGCAGCGGCGCCTGTGCGCGTCCTGCTGCTCAGCAGCCATACCGGCAAGCTGCAGGCCGCCGGCCGCGAGACGGCGGCAGACGCGCTTCTCGCGCTCGCCGGCGCCGCCAACGTGTTCTCGAGCCAGAGCGGCTACAAGGCGATCTCGGCCGAGGCGGTTGCCGCGATGCAGCCCGACGTCATCGTGACGACCACGTTGTCCCTGCGCAGCATCGGCAGCCTCGCCGAGTTCGTCGCGCAGCCCGGGATCGCCGTCACGCCCGCCGCGCGCAACCGGCGGGTGGTGGTGATGGATGACCTCCTGCTGCTGGGCTTCGGGCCGCGCCTGCCGCAGGCACTGCGCGAGTTGCAGGACGGCCTGTCGGCCGGCCCGGCCCTGCCCCGCCACAGCTGATCGGTACTGCTTCGCGCAGCTCGAGCACGCACGCCGATGCCCTTCGCCACGCCTTCCTCTGCCCCCGGGCAGCCCATGCTGCCCAGCCGCCGACCCTCGCTGACCGTCATCCTGGCGCTGCTGGCGCTGATCCTGTTGCTGCTGGTGCTGGCGGCCGCCGGCAGCGGCGCAGTCCGCATCCCGCTCGGCCGGCTGCCGTCGTTGCTGGCGTCCGCACCGCAAGGCGACGAGGAGATCATGTGGCGCAATGTGCTGCTGCAGGTGCGGCTGCCACGCGTGCTGTTGGCGGTGGTCGTCGGCGCCGGCCTGGCCGTCTCGGGCGCCGCGATCCAGGCGCTGTTCCGCAATCCGCTCGCCGAGCCGGGACTGATCGGCGTCTCCCTGGGCGGCGCCACGGGCGCGGTGGCGGCGATCGTGCTCGGCGCGCCCGGGCTGCTGGTCATTGCGCCGGCGGCCTTCGTGGGCAGCCTCGCCGCCACCGGCCTTGCCTATCGGCTGGGCAGCGGCCAGCCCGGCGTGGCCGGCGTGCTGCTGGCCGGCATCGCCATCAATGCCACCTGCGCCAGCCTGATCGGGCTGTTCACCTTCCAGGCCAACGACGCGCAGCTGCGCAGCCTCACCTTCTGGAACCTCGGCAGCCTTGCCGGCGCCGACTGGTTGCAGCTCCTCGCGCTCGCTCCATGGACGCTCCTGCTGTGCTGGCTGCTGCTGCGCGAGTGGCGGGCGATGAACGCGCTGCTGCTCGGCGAGCGGGAGGCGCAGCACCTCGGCTTCGCGTTGCGGCGGCTGCGCCGGCGACTGGTAGTGCTGGTCGCGCTGATGGTCGGCCCGCTGGTGGCGGTGTCCGGCACCATCGGCTTCGTCGGGCTAGTGGTCCCCCACCTGGTGCGGCTGACGCTCGGCGCGGATCACCGGCGCCTGCTGCCCGCCACCGTGGTCGCCGGCGCGATCGCGCTGACGCTGGCGGACTGGCTGGCGCGGATCGTGGTGGTGCCGGCCGAGCTGCCGATCGGCATCGTCACCAGCCTGGTCGGCGCGCCGTTCCTGCTGTGGCTGCTGACGCGCAGGAAGGCCTGACGTGGCCAGCCGGTCCGGGACCCGCTGATGCTGGTGGCCGAGTGCGTGGCTTGCGTCCGCGGCAGCCGCACGGTGTTGAGCGGTATCGACCTGGCATTGCCCGCCGGACAGGTGCTGGGCGTGCTCGGTGCCAACGGCGCCGGCAAGACCACGCTGCTGGCGACGCTGGCCGGTGAGCATGCCGCCGGTAGCGGTCGGCTGAGCCTGGGCGGGCAACCGGTGGGCGACATGCGACCCGCCGAGCTGGCGCGTCGCCGCGCCGTGCTGCCCCAGTCGGCGCATCTCGCGTTCGATCTCGATGCCCGGGACGTCGTGGCCATGGGCGGCTATCCCTTCCCGGAGTTGTCACCGGTGGCGTTGCACGAACTCGTCGAGAAGGCGCTCGCCATCGCGGATGCGCAGGCATTCGCGGCGCGGCGTCATGGGACGTTGTCGGGCGGCGAACAGCAGCGGGTGCAGTTCGCGCGGGTGCTGGTGCAGTTGCTGGCAGCACGGCGGCGCGACGAGCATCGGCTGTTGCTTCTCGACGAGCCGATCGCCAGCCTCGACCCGAAGCACCAGATCGGCTTGCTGGCGGCGGTAGCGCGCCTGGCCCGTGAGGAAGGCATCGCCGCCGTGGTCGTCCTGCACGACGTCAACCTGGCAGCGGCCTGGTGCCACCGGTTGCTGCTGCTGGGCGACGGGCGCGGCATCGCGCTTGGACCGCCCGGCGCGGTGCTCACCACCGGCAATCTCGAACGCGCCTACGACATGGCGGTCAACGTGCTGCCCCATCCGTTGCGGCCGGACCAGCCGCTGGTGCTGTTCGGCTGAGCGGCTGCTGGTCGGCGAGCGGCTGCTGCCCGGTTGATTGCGCGCCGCCTGGGTGCGGCGCGAACGGACGCCGCCGTCCGGTCAGCCTGCAACCCTGCAGCAGTACGCCTCTGTCCGATAAGGAAACGAGACCACCTCGCGCCCGCGCAGCTGCGGGTGCTCGGCGACGAGCCGGCGCAGCCGTTCCTCCACGACGGCCTTCTGCGCCGCCGGCAGCGCCGCGATGAAGCTCACCGACAGGAAGCGGTCGATGACGACTTCCTGTGCCGAACCGACGTGGTGATGGTCGAAGGACGTCATCTGCAGCGCACCGAACAGCCCGGTCGCAAACGGCTTGCGCCAGTCGCCCTTGTAGAAGCGCGGGGCGTCGCCCTCGAAGGGCGTGATGATGCGGGTGATCTCGGCCACCCAGTCGACGGACTCGTCGCGCACGTTCCACACGAGACCAAGCCGGCCATCCGGTCGCAGCACGCGACGGATCTCGCGCAGCGCGGCGGCATTGGCGAACCAGTGGAAGGCCTGCGCGCAGACGACGGCGTCGACGCTGACGGACTCCAGCGGAATGGCCTCCGCGGTTCCTTCCAGCGCCCGGATGGCCGGCTGGTCGGCCGCCAGCCTGGCCCGCATCTGCGCGACCGGCTCGACCGCCACCACCGTCGCCGCGGTGCCGGCCAGCAGGCGGGTGAACTTGCCGGTGCCGGCACCGAGGTCGAGAGCCGTCTTGCCCGGTCCGATCCCGAGCTCGCGCGCCAGCCATGGCAGAAGCCCGGCCGGATACTCCGGACGTCCGCGGACGTAGGTCGCCGCTTCCGCAGCGAAGCCCGTCCCGGCAGCGGCGTGGATCCCCGTCATGATCGTTCGCTACGACCGATCACGACGTCGCTGCCACCGGGCTCGGCGACAGCGCGGTGGCGATCGCATCGTCCACCGTCTCGAGCCAGACGAACTGCAACTGCTCGCGCGCATCGGCCGGGATGTCGTCGAGGTCGCGCTGGTTGCGCATCGGCAGCATGACGGTGCGGATGCCCGCCCGCAATGCCGCCAGCACCTTCTCCTTGACGCCGCCGATCGGCATCACCAGGCCGCGCAGGCTGATCTCGCCGGTCATGGCGACATCGCTGCGCACCGGTCGGCCGGTCAGCAGGGAGGTGAGCGCGACGAACATCGCGACGCCGGCGCTCGGGCCGTCCTTCGGTGTCGCCCCGGCCGGGACGTGGACGTGGATGTCCGACTTCTCCAGCGTCTCGGCGGGAATGCCCAGCTTGTCGCTGCGCGACTTGACCAGCGACAACGCCGCCTGGGCGCTTTCCTTCATCACGTCGCCAAGCTGGCCCGTGAGGATCAGGCGGCCACCCCCCGGCGTGCGCGCCGCCTCGATGAACAGGATGTCCCCGCCCACCGGCGTCCAGGCGAGCCCGGTGGCCACGCCGGGCATGTCCCCGCGCATCGCCACCTCGGCTTCGAACCTCCTGGAACCGAGGATGGCATGCAGGTCCTGAGGCCCGACCGTGACCCGCTCGACCGTGCCATCGGCGATGCGCACGGCGACGTTGCGGCAGACGTTGCCGATCTCCCGCTCGAGGTTGCGCACGCCGGCTTCGCGCGTGTAGTCGTCGATGACGGCCAGCAACGCATCCGAGGTGATCTCGCACTGCTCAGCGGTCACGCCGCTCGCCTCGAGCTGGCGCGGCAGCAGGTAGCGGCTGGCGATCTGCAGCTTCTCCTGGGCGGTGTAGCCCGGAAGCTGGATGACTTCCATGCGATCGCGCAACGGCCCCGGGATGGTGTCCAGCACGTTGGCGGTGCAGACGAACATGACCTGTGACAGGTCGAACGGCACCGCCAGGTAGGTGTCGCGGAAGGTCGAGTTCTGCTCCGGATCCAGCACTTCCAGCAGGGCGGCCGCCGGATCGCCCTGGAAGCCGCCGGCGCCGAGCTTGTCGACCTCGTCGAGCATCATCACGCAGTTGCGGGTGCCGGCCTTGCGCAGGTTCTGGATGATGTTGCCCGGCAAGGCGCCGATGTAGGTGCGCCGATGGCCGCGGATCTCGGCTTCGTCGTGCACGCCGCCGAGGCTGACCCGGGCGAACTTGCGACCGGTTGCCTTGGCGATGCTCTGCCCCAGCGAGGTCTTGCCGACACCGGGTGGGCCGGCGAAGCACAGGATCGGGCTGCGGCCGTTGGGATTCAGCTTGCGCACGGCGAGGTACTCGAGGATGCGCTTCTTGATCTTCTCGAGGCCGAAGTGGTCCTCGTCGAGTATCCGGCGCGCCTGGGCGATGTCGATGGGCTGGCCGGGATCGAAGCTCCACGGCAGCTCGACGAGCCACTCGAGATAGGTCCGCACCATCGAATACTCGCCTGCCGCCTCCGGCATGCGCTCGAGCCGCTTCAGCTCCTTGCGCGCCGACTTCTCGACCTCCGGCGGCATCTTCGCATTCGTGATCGCCTGGTCGAGCTCGGCGAGCTCGGCAGCCCCCTCGTCGCCCTCGCCCAGTTCCTTCTGGATGGTGCGCAGCTGCTCGCGCAGCAGGTGCTTGCGGTTGAGGTCGCCGATCGACTCCCGGGTGCGCTCGTCGATCTCGCGCGACACCTTGAGCACTTCCATGCGCTGGCCGACCAGCTCCAGCAGCTTCTCGAGGCGGGCCTTCAGGTCGAAGGTCTCCAGCAGCGACTGCTTCTGGGCGGCGGGAACGTCCATCACGGCGGCGATGAAGTCGGCCAGCCGCGCCGCATCCTCCGCGCCCTGCACGGCAGCGACCATCTCCGCCGGCACCTGCGGCAGCAGTTGCAGCGTCTCCAGCGCCCGCTGCTTGAGCGCCAGCGCGCGCCCCTCGACTTCGGCATCCGGCTGCGCGGACTCGTCGATGTAGCGCACCTGCGCGACCATGAACGGCCAGCCTTCCAAGAACTGCAGCACGCCGAAGCGGCGCAAGCCCTTGGCCACCACGTGATGCACGCCTTCCGGCGTGGTCATGTAGCGCAGCACCGATGCGCTGGTGCCGACCCAGTGGAGCTCGTCCGTCGCCGGATCATCGACCTCCGGTTTGTTCTGCAGCAGCACGCCGATGGGGCGCTCCTGGCGCACGGCTTCCTGAACCGCCAGCTGCGACTTCTCGCGGCCGACGGTGAGCGGAAACACCATTCCCGGAAACATCACCACATTGCGCAAGGGCAGGATGATCAGCGCATCCTCCGGCAGCTTGCGCAGTGCCGCTTCCGGCTGCCCGCCGGCGGCGGCAGTCGCCGCGCGGCCGGCATCGACGCCCTCGGCATCGAGCCGCTCGCGACCGACCGGCATTCTTGCTTCGTCCATTCCCGTCCCCGTCAAAGCCTGCGCAGGCGAAGGTAGAGGCAGCCTTGCGCCAGTTCCGGCGGGCCCACCTCGATGGGTCCCGGCGGCAGCAGGATGCGGCGCTCGAAGGCGCCATAAGGTATTTCGAGCTGGCGCACGCGGTGTCGCGAGCCCGACAGCGGTACCGGCCGCACGCCGCGCACCACCAGCGCGCCGGCCTCGTTGATGACCTGGACGCGGTCGGCGGACACGCCCGGCATGGCAACCACCAGCAGGATCTCGCGCTCGTCCTCGAAGACATCGACCGGCGGCTCCCAGGTGGGCACGTCGCGGCGCGAGCCGCCCAGCCGGAAGAAGCGCCGGTGCAGGCGCTCCGCCTCGTCGATCAGATCGCAGGCCTCGGCCCACATCCAGACACTGGGATCATTCCTGTTCGACAACTCGAATCTCCTGATGCCGGCGGTCCGACCGGCGGCCGGCCCGACGATCCGACAAGCGACCCGTCCCGCCGCCGCAAGCGGCAGCGGAGCAAGTCCGAGTCCCGCGAGCCGCAACCCGGGGATCTGCTAGCGCTGATCAGCCACGCCCCATCGCCAAGATGGGGGCGGGTCCGGGATTGCCAAGCCCTGCGGAGCGCAGCGGTCAATCCTTGCGCCCGCGCCTGCGCTCTTCCCGCAGCTGTCCTCGTATGACGCCGGCCGGGTGCGCGACGGAATGCACGTTGACGTAGACGTTGCCGACGCGCGCCTGCTCGAAGATGTCGGCCAGCGTGGCGCCGCATTGGGGATTGACGACATTGTCGTCGGTGAGCGTGGCATTGCTGATCCACCTGCCGTCGACATCCCAGCCGGGCGGGTGAAGCCCCGCCAGGAAGACGATCACCGGCCCGTTGGCGCCGGCCGGACCACAGTGGAAGTGAGCCTGCGTAAGCCTCGTCCCGTCGTTGACCCTGAGCGTATATTCGGCGGACCGGCCGTCCCTGCTCTGCAGGACTTCGAACGATCCGCGTGTATCGGTGTCGACCGGAGGAACCTCGTTCCCGCCGCGCAACTGGGCCTCCAGATGCAGCCCGTCGTGAGCGAACGCGGTGGAGGCGAATGCGAGTCCGAGAACAGCACTGATGACGTGTTTCATGCTGGCGCTCCTGTTGTCGGAATTTGATCGAACCAGGCCACCCGCGGCTGAGTTTCGATCCGCCAGCTTTCCGCTGTCAATCTCGGGAGAT
Organism: Pseudomonadota bacterium; assembly: GCA_023441105.1. The sequence goes on from JAEZQX010000566.1 coordinate 7,169, forward strand.
GGCCTAAGGTCCGGTCCGGTTCGGCCGACGAAAAGCGCGCCGCAGCACCCTGCCGCCCTGCAATTCCGGCTGCGAATGCCCGCTCCACCTTGACGGTCCGCCAAGATGCAACGGTGCGGGACCGGCGCGGCCGGGGCCGATCAAGCCGGCATCGCAGCCTGGGCCTGCGGGCCGAGCTTTGCGATGGAGAAGCCCGACGGCTTCGGCACCGGGTCCGCGGCACCGGCACGCCCATGCGTGGCGCTGCCGGACCTCCCTCGGTCCCTACATGTTCTCGATCATCACCTGGCCGAAGCCGGAGCACGACACCTGCGTCGCGCCTTCCATCAGGCGCGCGAAGTCGTAGGTGACCTTCTTCGACTGGATCGACTTCTCCATCGACGCGATGATCAGGTCGGCCGCTTCGACCCAGCCCATGTGCCGCAGCATCATCTCGGCCGAAAGGATCTCGGAACCCGGGTTCACATAGTCCTTGCCCGCGTACTTCGGCGCCGTGCCGTGAGTCGCCTCGAACATGGCAACCGAATCCGAGAGGTTCGCGCCGGGCGCGATGCCGATACCGCCCACCTGCGCCGCCAGCGCGTCGGAGACGTAGTCGCCGTTGAGATTGAGGGTGGCGATCACCGAATACTCGGCCGGGCGCAACAGGATCTGCTGCAGGAACGCGTCCGCGATCACGTCCTTGATCACGATCTCCTTGCCGCCCTTCGGGCTCTTGAAGCTGAGCCAGGGGCCGCCGTCGATCGGCTGCGCGCCGAACTCCTTGGCGGCGAGCGCGTAGCCCCAATCACGGAAGCCACCCTCGGTGAACTTCATGATGTTGCCCTTGTGGACCAGGGTCACCGAGGGCTTGCCGTTGTCGATGGCGTACTGGATGGCCTTGCGCACCAGGCGCTCGGTGCCCTCGCGCGATACCGGCTTGATGCCGATGCCCGACGTGTCGGGGAAGCGGATCTTGGTGACGCCCAGCTCCTTCTGCAGGAACGTGATCAGCTTCTTCGCCTTCTCGCTCTGTGCCTCGTATTCGATGCCGGCGTAGATATCCTCGGAGTTCTCCCGGAAGATCACCATGTTGGTCTTCTCGGGTTCCCTGACCGGCGACGGCACGCCCTTGAAGTACTGGATCGGGCGCAGGCAGACATAGAGGTCGAGCTCCTGGCGCAGCGCGACGTTGAGCGAGCGGATGCCGCCACCGACCGGCGTGGTCAGCGGCCCCTTGATCGATACCACGTACTCCTTGACCGCGGCCAGCGTTTCTGCCGGCAGCCAGACATCGGGGCCGTAGACCTTGGTCGACTTCTCGCCGGCATAGACCTCCATCCAGTGGATCCTGCGCTTGCCGCCGTAGGCCTTGGCCACCGCCGCGTCCACCACCTTGAGCATCACCGGCGTGATGTCGAGACCGGTACCGTCGCCCTCGATGTACGGGATGATCGGCTGGTCGGGCACGTTGAGCGAATAGTCCTTGCCGACGGTAATCTTCTGGCCTTCAGCCGGTACTTTGATGTGCTTGTACATGGTGGGGTCTGGACCTCTTGTGGCGCGACACCGCGCGTGACGAATGGGAAAAATGGCGCAATCGGGGATTATGCCAAATGCGGCCCGCCGACCCCAGGCGGCGGTGCCCCGTGCCGCTGCGGGCCGCGCATGGCGAGTCCCGGGCGCGCGACCGCGGCGCTGCCCGGGATGCCGAGACCCCGTCAACGCAAGGGATTACGATCCCGTTTGACGTCGCTCAGCCTGGAGAACCGCCCGCATGACATCCGATCGAAGCTTCGCCAACCGCTCCGGCCTTCGCCGGCTGCTGCGCACCGCGCGTTCGCGCCGTGTCCTGATCGCGCCTGCAGGGAATCCCCGCGAACGCCGCCCCGGTCGGTCGGCCGCGATCGGCCTCGCGCTTGCGCTTGCGCTGGCGGCAATGACGGTTGCACCGGCGGCGGCGCAGCCTGCCGAACCCAATCCGCCGCTGCCCCATGTCTTCCTGCAGGCCGGCATCCATCGCATCAAGGCGGAGGTCGCGGACTCGCCGGCCGAGCGATCACGTGGCCTGATGCTGCGCAAGTCGCTGCAGCCGAACAGCGGGATGCTGTTCGAATTCGAACGTGCCGACGTTCACTGCTTCTGGATGAAGAACACGCTCATCCCGCTGACGATCGCCTTCCTCGACAACGACGGCACGATCGTGACGCTGGCGGACATGCAGCCGCACGACGAGTCGAGCCATTGCCCCGCCAAGCCGGTGCGGCGTGCCCTGGAGATGGAGCAGGGCTGGTTCAAGGCGAAGGGCCTGAAGGTGGGCGACCGCATCAAGTAGCCTGGCCGGCCGCCCAAATGAACAGCGCCCCGATCGACGGGGCGCCGTGGTGACTGCCGCGGCAGCCGCTGGACGACGGGACTGCCGACGGCCGCCGGGAATCAGCTGCGCTTGCCGGCAACCATGCCGTAGACGAACAGCACGATCAGCGCGCCGATGATCGACGCGATCCAGCCCGCCGACGCGCCCGGCTGATACCAGCCGACGGCGCTGCCGATGAAATTGGCCACCGCGGATCCGGCGATCCCGAGGAGCGTGGTCAGGATCAGGCCCAGCTTCTGCTCGCCGGGCATGATGGCCCTGGCCAGCAGGCCGACGATCAGGCCGACCACGATCATTTGAATAATCCCACCGCCCATGAGCAGACTCCCTGTTGATTCGCCACGTTGATTGGCCACCCGGCCAGCCTTCGCCAACTTTAGCCCAGGCCCCGGTCGCCTCCAAGGGGGAATGCCCGTTTGTTGCCCGATCGAGTCAATCGCAGGCGGAAACATGGGAAGCGTCGGCACGCTTGCCGGGCGCGTCGGACCCCTTGCGCCCAGCCCCCGAACCCGACCGGCCGCCGGCACGAAGCGCCCGCCGTGGCGCGCGGCCGGGCTCACCCGGCGCGCACCTCCCGGGGGGCGCTCGGCAGTACTACGCGCAGTTCCGGGTGGCGAAGTCCCAGTTCACGACCGACCACCAGCTGCTGAGGTAGTCCGGCCGCTTGTTGCGGTAGTCGATGTAGTAGGCATGCTCCCAGACGTCGCAGGTCAGCAGGGGCTTGTCCGTGGTGGTGAGCGGCGTGCCGGCATTGCTGGTGTTGACGATGTCGAGCGAGCCGTCGGACTTCTTCACCAGCCAGGTCCAGCCGGAGCCGAAGTTGCCGGCGGCGGACTTGTTGAATGCTTCCTTGAAGGCGGCGAAGCTGCCCCACTTCTTGTTGATCTGCTCGGCCAGCGGGCCCTTGGGCTCGCCACCGGCATTCGGACCCATGCAATTCCAGTAGAACGTATGGTTCCAGACCTGCGCGGCGTTGTTGAACACGCCGCCGGAGGACTTGCGGATGATGTCCTCGAGGCCCATATTCTCGAATTCGGTGCCCTTGATCAGGTTGTTGAGGTTGGTGACGTAAGCCTGGTGATGCTTGCCGTAATGAAACTCAAGCGTCTCCTTGGAGATGTGCGGCGCCAATGCATCCATTGCGTAGGGCAACGGTGGAAGTTTGTGTTCCATGGTCTTTTTCCTCTGTGGGCTTGCGTAGAAGGATCCTTCCGACTGCCGAGGCAATCTTCCGGCCCGGAGACATCCGGTCTCTATTCTAGGCCGCTGCATCTCCCGGGTGAGGTTCAACCCGCACGCGGATCTCGCCCTCGGCCAGTTCGACGTCCAGCGGATCGCCGGCGACCACCTGCGCCGGACTGCGCATCACCTTGCCATGCCGGTCGCGCACGATGGCGTAGCCACGCTCGATGACCGACCTGGGATTGACCAGGGCCAGCGCGCCGGCACGGGCCTGCGCATGGCGCACCGCCTCTTCCAGCAGGCTGCGCTCGGCACGCACCAGCGCATCGCGCAATCCGGCGAGGCGTTGCGCCGGCAGATCCAGCCGCGGCGGGCGCAGGGAGCGGCCGGCCAGCAGCAGGCGCGATTCGCGCCGATGCAGCTGCTGCTGCGTCGCCTGCGCAAGCCGCTGGGAGCAGCGCGCCAGCAGCGCCACCCGCTCGCGCAGCTGCTGCGACGGCGAGCGCAGCAGCCGCGAGGCGAGATCCAGCCGCTGCTCGCCGCGCTCGAGCGCGAGCCGCAGCGTCCGCTGCAGCTGCTGCCCGAGGCGGCGCAACTGCTCCAGGCTTTCCTCGCGCTCGCGACACACCAGCACCGCGGCAGCGGTGGGGGTCGGCGCGCGCGCGGCGGCGACGAAATCGCTGATGGTGAAGTCGGTCTCGTGGCCGACCCCGCTCACCACCGGCAGGCGGCTTGCCGCGATGGTGCGCGCCAGCCGCTCGTCGTTGAAGGCATTGAGGTCCTCGATGGATCCGCCACCACGGACCAACAGGATCACGTCGCATTCGGCGCGGCGGTTGGCCGTCTGCAGCGCGCGCACCAGTTCCGGCGCAGCGGAAACGCCCTGCACCGACGCCGGATAGATGATCACCGCCAGCTGCGGTGCCCGTCGCCGCAGCGTCGTGAGCACGTCGCGCAGCGCCGCCGCCTGCGGCGAGCTGACGATGCCGATGGTGCGCGGCGCATGCGGCAGCGGCGGCTTGCGCTCGGCATCGAACAGCCCCTCCGCCTGCAGCGCCGCCTTGAGCCGGAGGAAGCGCTGGTAGAGGTCGCCAGCCCCGGACTGGCGCATCTGCTCGACGGCGAGCTGGAAGTCGCCGCGCGCCTCATAAAGGCAGACGCGCGCCAGCACCTCGACCCGGTCGCCTTCGCGCGGGTTGAACCGGACCATGCGCGAAGCGCTGCGGAACATCACCGCGCGGACGCTGGCCGCCGAGTCCTTGAGGGTGAAATACCAGTGGCCGCTGGCAGGACGAGAGAAATTGGAGATCTCGCCGGTCACCCAGAGCGGCGGGAACCCCCCCTCCAGAACCTCCGCCACCGCCTTGTTGAGCTGACCGACGGTCAGGATTTCCCGCGCAGGACGCGCTTCCGGGGGCGGCGCCCCAGGAAAATCGCGGCTTTCCAGACCAAATCTATCCACAAAGCGCACCACGGCTGCAAGTTGCTGCACACGACCTAGGCCGCAGCCGCCCGGTTCGCTGCGCTGCACCGCAACTCACTGATAACATGGAGCTTTTCCTATAGACATTCGGCTTATCGCGATTTCCGCGCCTTGGCAAGTGGCCAGCAGCGATGCGGCTTCGCGAGTCATTTCCACAAAGTTGTCCACAGCAGCACGGGTCGAGGAAGCCAACTTGCAGCGGGCGGTCAAAAAAACCGACAATCCGCGGCTGGGCAACCGTTCCGTCTGTCCGGCGGATGTTGCATTCCATCCCGCACTTGCTGTTCCTCCACCGCATGTGGACGACCATTCCGTCTTCACCCTCTGCCGACTCGCCGTTTCCTGCCAGGCCACCCCGCAGGTCCCGATCCCGAAGTACCCGGCAATCCATTGGAGCTGACCTTTGTTCTCGATAATCCAGGCCGCCGGCTGGCCCATCTGGTTTCTGATCATTGCCTCCATCGTAACCGTGGCGCTGATCATCGAACGGTCGATGACCTTGCAGCGGCGCAAGATCCTGCCGACCGGGATCCTCGAGGAAGTGGTCACGCTGTACCGCAACCGCCAGCTCACCCCGGAGATGGTCCAGCGGGTCGAGCGCTCGTCCGCGCTCGGCCGGATCATGGCGAACGGCCTGCGCCACGAGTTCGAGCCGCGCGAGATGATGAAGGATGCAATGGAGGAGTCGGGCCGCGCCGTCGCCCATGACCTCGAGCGCTATCTTCCGGCGCTGGGCACGCTGGCCACCGTCTCGCCGCTGCTGGGCCTGTTCGGCACGGTGATCGGCATGATCGAGATCTTCGGCGCCCAGGCACCCGGCGGCACGAACCCGGCGCAACTGGCGCACGGCATCTCGATCGCCCTCTACAACACCGCACTGGGCATCGCGGTCGCCATCCCCGCGCTGCTCGCCTACCGGATCTTCAGGGCACGCGTCGACGACTTCCTGGTCGAGATGGAGCAGCAGTCGCTGCGCCTCGTCGACCTGCTCAAGGGCACGCGGCGGTGAACTTCCGGCGTGCCCTCCGGCGCGAAGACCCGGAGATCAACTTCATCCCGCTGATCGATGTCCTGCTGGTCATCCTGATCTTCCTCATGGTGACCACCACCTTCGCGCGCTACAGCGAATTGCAGGTCAACCTCCCGGCGGCCACCGGCGAGGCAACGCCGGACCGCCCTGCCGAGCTGGTCGTGGGCGTGGCGGCCGATGGGCGCTATACCGTCGACAAGCAGGCCGTGGCGTTCCGCGACCCGTCCAGCTTCGCGCTCGAGCTGCAGCGCATCGCCAGCGGCCGGCGCGATCCGATCGTGGTCATCTATGCGGACGCCGGCGCCAGCCACCAGGCGGTGGTGAACGTGCTGGAATCGGCGCGGCTGGCCGGCCTCGCCAAGGTCACCTTCGCCGCGCAATCCGGCGCAGCGTCCTCGCGTTGATCCGCGAACGCCTGCGGGG
>JAEZQX010000570.1 GCA_023441105.1 Pseudomonadota bacterium
ACGAAAAGCTCGTGCCGGCGTAGGAGCGGTGCAAGCGCGGCCGCGCACCGGCGGCCCCGCAAGCTGCCGACGGCAACCGGCACCGGCCGCGCCTGTCCTGCGTTGTGCGGAGAACTCACCGTGACGAAGCCGGCAGGTAGCGCAGCAGCTTTTCCGAATAGAGATCGGCATGGCCGGCGAGGTGATGGCGCAGGAGTGGCGAGCGATCGAGCGCGCTGCGGATGAAGGTTTCCAGCGCCGGGTCGTTGTCCTTGCCGAAGCGGTCCTTGAGGACGGCGACGTATTCGAGGTAGTTGAGGAATACCTCCGCGATACTGGCCGCCCGGTCGTAGTCGGAACTGTCCGGAGCCATGACCTCCCCGGCGAAGAAGAACCGTCGCAGGTGGGGGTATTCGACCAGGTGCGCCCGGAACGCGGCGGCCTGTTCGTAGGTGGCCGAATGCGCCGCGATCTGCGAGGAGTGCCTCAGGTCGCGCAGCTGGAAGTACAGCAGCGGAATGCCGATGACGGCGATGACGAGCCCGCAGAGGGAAATCAGGAGCTGCGCGGTTTCGATGCTCATTGCGGACTCCAGCGCTTCAGGGTTGCGATTCCCCCAGCTCTTCGCGTATGCCGGTCACGCCATCGCCGCAATCGCCGACGAGCAGGGAGATCGGACTGTCGTAGCCCTTGAGAACGGAATGGCGGGTTGCAGCGATCCGGACACCGTCGCCCTCGGCAGTGAAGGTCGCGTCCGAGTAGGTCGAGAAGTCACTCTCGCCTTGGCCAGGGCATCGCCGACCGGACGAGCGCCTTGTACGGGATCGCGGGGATTTCGACCACGCGCTGCCGACCATCCGGGTAGGTCCGTACGTTGCGGATATGCGCCGTGTCGCAGTACAGATCCGCCACCGCGGGATCGAAGGCGCGCTCGAGGGCCTGGTACCGGGTGAAGATAGCCTCCCCTTGTGACCGTTCCAACGCCAGGGCGGGCGTCGTGGCGAAAACGCTGGCAAGGACGAGCACCTGCCACCTCACACAGCCGGCCAGCCGATCGCGTGTGGCCCACGGCGACCTGCTCATTCGCCGCTCCCGCCGACGGCGGCCTTGTTCTTCGGATCCCAGCGCATCGGCTGCCACAGCTCGACCTTGTTGCCTTCCGGATCCATGATCCAGGCGAACCTGCCGTTCTCGTGCGACTCCGGGCCGCCGACGATCGCCACGCCGGCAGCCTGCAGCTGCGCGAGCAGTCCGTCGAGATCGTCGACGCGGTAGTTGATCATGAAGGACGACGTGCTCGGGCTGAACCACTGGCTGTCGCGACCGGCGAGGTGCCACACGGTCAGTCCGCCGTCGTCTGCCTTGTCCTCCGGCCAGCGCAGGATGGCGCCGCCGAAATCCTCCAGTGGCATGCCGAGGTGCTGCCGGTACCAGTCCGCCAGCGCGGCGCTGTCGCCCTTGCACTTGAGGAACACACCGCCGATGCCTGTGACCCTTGCCATGGGATTCTCCCTGCTGCCTGTCGAGTGCTCGGGGCCGCGCGGTGCGCGGGGCGTTTCAATCGCGGTTGCTGCTGGCCGAAGGATCGCCCGGCGCCTGCTGATGCAGGGCCAGCAGCCAGCGGCCGCCATCGCGCACGTAGGTGGAACTGCATTGGGCAACATAGGATGTCCCGGCCTCGCCGCGGTCGGCTTCGGCAACGTACGCCAGCACGGCGGTGCCCTCGCCAGGCTGGGCGTGGAACTGCCGGCGGAACGCCACCTTGCGCCAGCGCGGCGCGGAACGGATGGCATCGATGGTCGCCTTGCGGTCGAGCACGCCGGCAGGCGATGGCAGCACCATCAGCGCCTGCGCCGCCAACGCCTCTTCGTAGAAGCCGGCGGAACCCAGCCAGAACCGTTCCTCCAGCCGCCAGAGCTCGCCAAACAGCACGTCACTCATGCGGACATCCTCCAGCAATGGCTGGCCGTAGTGTAGAGCCGGTTGGCTTGCGCAACGCGCGTCCGACACAGCCGATCGCGCCGTAACAGGCCTTCCAACCTGCCGCGGCGCACGCGACCGTGCCGGCTACGCCGGCAGGCTGGAGCGGATCCGCCGCGCGGTCGCGGCGAGTTGCCCTGCCGATGCCTGCACGCGCGCGCGACGCTGCGCATCACCGCGCGGATCATGCGGGGTACCCCGCGCGCGCCCGGCGCCATCGAACGTGGCAAGTTGCGGCGGGCCGATGCCCCAGTCGCTGTCCTGCTGGCGCGGCACCACGTGGAAGTGGAAATGCGGCGTTTCCTGCCCGCTGTACACCCCGTTGTTCTGGAGCGTGAGGATCCCGAGCGGTCGGAACGCCTCCGCCAGCGCCAGCGCGACCCGCCGGGCGGAGGTCATCACCGCCGCGCACTCCGGGTCCGTGAGATCGAGCAGCGTCGCGACGTGCCGGCGCGTGATGACGCAGCACTGGCCCACTTCGAACTGCCACGGATTGATCACCGTCGACGTGTGCTCGCCTTCCTCGATGATCGCCCACCACCGGCCAGGCAACGCGCGATGGATCGGCGCATTCCGGTCACTGCGCAGGCGGCCGCGTCCATGGGGCTCCGGCGCTGGACGAGGCGGCGAGCGTCCGGAGGGAGCACCGGGGGCTGTGCGGTCTCGCGAGACTTATCGGTCGTCACTGCTGCGCGGCGCAGGGGGATTTTCCTCGAGATCATGGATCAGCCCTTCCATTTCCCCGATCTCCTTCTTCTGCGTCGCGATGATCCCGTCTGCGAGCTTGCGTACGCGGGGATCGGAAATCCTGGCGCGCTCGCTGGTGAGGATGGCGATGGAATGGTGCGGGATCATCGCTTTCATCCAGGCGACATCGCCCACCGTCGCCTGGCTGCGGACCAGCCACAGACCGAGGCCCATCAGTGCCACGCCGGCGGCGATGATCAGGGAATTCGCGCGCGTGTCCTCCAGCATGTGGCGCATGAAGAACAGCATGACCAGCGACATGGCCCCGGCCATGATCAACGTCATGAACACGCGGGTCCAGCTGAACCACACGTGCCCGAGCTCGTAGGTATTGAGGTACATCAGGCAGAACATCAGCACCGCCGATGTGCCGATCATGAGCAGGAAGTTCCTGTACGGATGCATCGACTCTCCTCGCGATGTCTGTCACCTGGGACAAGCAGCGCCGCGATGCGGCGTCGGGTTCGGGCGGATCGTCAGGCCTACCGGTCGATGATGACCAGCGTGCCGTGGCTTCCTTCCGCGACCGAGTGCGGTACGCCAGCCGGGACGAGGTAGACCTCGCCCGTGCAGACGTGGATGACCGTGCCCCCAAGCTGCAGGTTCATCTGCCCGTCAAGCACAAGCAAAGCCTCGTCGAAGGCATGCGATTCGTCGGGATACGCCTGGCCATCCATTCGCACCACCTTGAGGTTGACGCCTGCAGGCTGGCCGACCACCTGCGACCGCCAGGCGTCAGGGAGCGACGATGCCAGGGCAACCAGGTTCGTGTGCGCGGTCATCGGGGACCTCCGTTGTGGGGCTTTGCACGGCGTAGCCTGCAAGCCGCAATGCGCCGCGAGGCGCAGGGATAGCCATCGGCGCCGGGCGCTGCCGCGCCCCCTGGTGTCCCGGTCGACCGCCAGTCGGGTCTCGATTGCCTCACTGCTTGATCCCGCTCCAGCGGTCCCGGCCTGCCCAGAACGGGCATCGTGGGCAGGGCTCCCCTTCCGGATAGTCGATGCCTTCTTCATGGGGACACCCGACGATTCGGTCGATGCCCACCACCGACCTGGCTCCATGTTGTCCGATGAACCCGAGCACGGCTTCGGTCACCGCCCCGTCGAACCGAACGTCCGCCGCGTCGGAAGTCCAGCGTTCGAGCGCGACGACCTCCGCGCCTTCAGCCGGGATGATCCCCACCGACACCTTCGAGGCGCGCCGATCGTCTGGCCCGTAGTACGCGACGGTCGCGACCGGGTAGCCACGAAAGCTCTTCTGGCGCTTCTTCGCCAGCCTGTCGCGATACCACTGCGCCTTGAACGTCATGATGCCCCTGCGAACTCGAACGCCCAGTCAAGTCGCGTGGGACACGGCGTCGGCCTGGACGAAGGTTTACGCCGCGGGTTCATGCCACGCGGTCCGCTGGACGGGGCAACCGGATCGGAGCGTGTTGTGGATCTCCGCCAACCGGTCGGTTTCCGCCAGAAGGAATTCTATCTTCCCGGGAGCGGCGGGCGAATCCACCTTGACGGCGTAGACGACCGACTCCGCGGCCGAGCCAACGCCGTTGAACCGTGCGCTGGCCACGACCTCACAGCCGTGGATCGCGATGCCAAGCCGGGCCGCCTCGCGGTAGAGGTCGTTGCAATAGCACGTGGCCAGTGCCGCCATCAGGAGCTCGCCCCCGTTGACGGCGCTCCCCCCGCCGGTCGCCCTGGCGTGCACGGCGAGCCGCTGCTGCGTGCCTTCCGTGGCAAGCACGACCTCGTGATCATGCGAAAAATTGCGGACGCGGGCCGAAACCTGCATGGGCGAATTTCCTCCTGGAGCCACCTGAAGCCGGACCCTCGTCAGGCTTGGACGGCGTGTCAGGTCCGCAACCCGCTGACCTGCTCGTACCACGTCCGGTAGGGCGTATTCTTGACCAGGTGACGATTGAAGTCCCGGGCGCCATCCTGCCACCAGACCGGTCCGCGCTCGCCGAGGCCCACCTTCGCCGCCTGGACGGCCTGCCGCGCCTTGGACAGCCGCCCGGCATCCTTCGCCGCTCTTGCCGCCTTGACCTCACGACGCGCTGACATGAGTGCCTGCACGAGCAGGTCGCGCTGCCCAGTCGCAAGGCGGGGGTTGGCGGCGCGCCAGAGGCGGCCACGAACCACGATGTAGCGTCCGTCGGGGGTCAGCAGTCGTTCCACGCGGTTCAACGCCCGCGGGGACAGGGGTGTGGACGGGCCAGTCCCGGACGCGACGGCGACGACGTGCAGGCGTCGGCGTCCAATGCGTCTGATTCCGACGCCTGACGCTCGAGTCGAGGCGTGCCGCCAACTGGCGTCCGCCAGGACGCACCGTCAGCGCGCTGTCCGCGCAGGGACATGTTGTACCCACTGGCGGAGAATCGCCTTGAGCGCGTCCGCGCGCCTGCCGACGTCCCCGGGAAGCAGGAAGTCGACGCATGCCCTGTCCGGGCCAAGCCACCGGAGCAAACCCTCGGGATCCTGGATGGCACCGGGATGCAGCGCAGCCTTCCTTGCCCCCAGGTGCAGGATGAGTTGGAGTGGCACCTTGCCATTGAGGCGCATGGTCGCGAAGTGCTCGCCGGTATGGAAGCTGGGGGAATTCCACTTCACTTCCTCGCCGATGCCATCCGAGGCCGAAAGCACGACGCCACGAAGTTCTTCGATGTCCATCCGCAGCGGATGCTCGAGGCCGGCCAGCAACTCATCGACAGTCTGCGTGGATTTGACCTTGCGGGTGCCCAAAGTTTCCTCCTGCCCGCTGACGCCTTGCGTCAAGCCGCGCAGTGAACCGGCGTCGGCGTGGACTGTCAGGGGCCGCTCCACTGGATAGCGAAACCGCCTACCTCGCGGCCCGCTCGGCATGCAGCCGATGGAGTACCCGGTGCAGCACGGGCGCCAGGAGCAGGCCCGCGACCACAAGGACGACGAAGCCGCAGTAAAGAGCGTAGAGGCCGGCGAAGAGCTTACCACCCCAGGTGACCGGGCTATTCACCGGTCCCATTCCGCCCAGCAGCATGGAGGCGTTGAGAAAGGCATCAATCCAGCTCAAGCGCTCCAGCACGTGGTAACCGAACATGCCCGTAGCGAGTGAGCCGCCGATGAGCAGCAGCGCAGCGGCGGCGTTCGATGCCAGCGGGCCAGAAACCGGCCCATCGGTAGCAGCGGTTCGCTGTGATGCTCGTACAGCGCGCCTCCGGAACGCCCGTTACAGAACCCTGCAGCCGAGTTGATCCAAGGCCAAGCGATCGCGACGCGGTATCGTCGCCACCCACGATATCGCAGCCAGCGACACCGGAAAGTTGCCGTAGCGAGCAGTAGCTTCCTACGCCGCAATCCGTTGTAGGAGCGCACCGTGTGCGCGACCCGCCGGTGATCGGTGCACCGGGCGGCACCGCTTTGACCCATCTGCCCTCCCTGTTCTTCAGCTTTCTCAGTGTGCCGTGCTCCGTGTCGAAGGCCCTCGGCTTGGCATTGGCCGTGCACTGACGACACCGATGGATGAACGAGGTCTCCGGGCGCGGTTTATACCCTGGTCCGCGCCGGCAGCACAGGCGCAACAAGACCGTTTACGGAAATGCAGTCTGACGAGTTGCATTCCTCCTCCAA
>JAEZQX010000112.1 GCA_023441105.1 Pseudomonadota bacterium
GCGCAAACGCATGAGCCGCGCCCCCGACCCCGCCCCGCGGGCGTCTCTCATAAGAAACCATCAGACCTTCAGCGAGACAAAGCCCCCGCCACTGCGCGTTTCGCCAGCACGGTGATCATCGCCGCCCGGTATTCCGCCGACCCGTGCATGTCGCCATTCAATCCGGCCGGCGAGACCTTGATGTTGGCGATGGCGTCGGCGGAGAAATTGCCCTTCAGCGCGTTCTCCATCTCGGTGACGCGGAAGACGTGCGAGGCGGCGCCGGTGACGGCGACGCGCGGGCCGCCCGGGCCGTTGGCGACGAACACGCCGACCAGGGGGAAGCGCGACGCCGGCTGGCGCAGCTTCTGGTAGGAAGCCTGCTTGACGACCGGGAAGCTGAGCGACACGATCATCTCGCCGGGCTGCAGCGCGGTTTCGAACAGGCCCTTGAAGAAGTCGTCGGCGGCGATGCTGCGCTGGTTGGTCTTGATGGTCGCGCCGAGGGCGAGCACGGCCGACGGATAGCAGGCGGCGGGATCGGCGTTGGCGACCGAGCCGCCGATGGTGCCCTGGTTGCGCACCATCGGGTCGCCGATGGCGCCGGCAAGCTCGGCCAGCGCCGGGATCGCGGCGATGACGTCGCTGGAGCGCGCGACCGTGGCGTGGGTGGTCATCGCGCCGATGGTGACCGTGTTGCCGTCGACCTTGATGAAGCGCAGGTCGGGGATGGCGCCCAGGTCGACCAGCGTCGGCGCCGAGGCAAGGCGCAGCCGCATTGATTGGACCAGGCTCTGGCCGCCGGCGAGGAAGCGCGCGTCGCCGCCACCGATCCTGGCGGCCTCGTCGATGGAGGCCGGCCGCTGGTAGTCGAATTCGTACATGTTTCCTGTCTCCGGTTGATCAGGCGCGCTGCGCGGCGGCGCGGGAGGCTTGCAGTGCCCGCCAGACGCGCTCGGGCGTAGCCGGCATGGCGATGTCCTCGTGGCCGAGCGCGTCGGTGAGGGCGTTGATGAAGGCCGGCGGCGAGCCGATCGCGCCGGCTTCGCCGCAGCCCTTCACGCCCAGCGGGTTGTGGGTGCAGGGCGTGACGCAGTTGTCGATGTCGAAGTCCGGCAGGTCCGCAGCCCGCGGCATGGCGTAGTCCATGTAGGTGCCGGTGAGCAGCTGCCCGTCGGCATCGTAGACGCAGGCCTCCATCATCGCCTGCCCGAGGCCCTGCGCGATCCCGCCCTGCACCTGGCCCTCGACGATCATCGGATTGATGACATTGCCGAAATCGTCGACGGCGGTGAACTTCACAACCTGCGAGTGCCCGGTCTCCTTGTCGATCTCGACTTCGCAGACGTAGGAGCCCGAGGGATAGGTGAAGTTGGTGGGATCGTAGAACGCGTTCTCGTTGAGTCCCGGCTCGAGCTTGTCGAGCGGGTAGTTGTGCGGCACGTAGGCGGTGAGCGCCACCTGGCCGAACGGCACCTTGCGGTCGGTGCCGGCCACCTTGAATTCGCCGTTCTCGAAGACGATGTCGGTGTCGGCGGCCTCGAGCAGGTGCGCCGCAATCTTCTTGCCCTTGGCGATGATCTTGTCGACGGCCTTCACGATGGCGGTGCCGCCGACCGACAGCGAGCGGCTGCCGTAGGTGCCCATGCCGAAGGGAACGCGGCCGGTGTCGCCATGCACGATCTCGACGTTCTCCACCGGTATGCCGAGCTGTCCCGCCACCACCTGGGCGAAGGTCGTCTCATGGCCCTGTCCGTGGCTGTGCGAGCCGGTGAAGACGGTGACCGTCCCGGTGGGATGCACCCGCACCTCGCCCGCCTCGAACAGGCCGGCCCGCGCGCCGAGGGCGCCGGCGATGTTGGACGGGGCGAGGCCGCATGCTTCGATGTAGCAGGAGAAGCCGAGCCCGCGCAGCTTGCCGCGTTGGGCGGCTTGCGCCTTGCGCGCCGGAAAACCGGCCACGTCGGCCAGTTCAAGGGCGCGGTCGAGCGTCGCGCCGTAGTTGCCGATGTCGTAGGTCAGCCCGACCGGCGTCGCATACGGGAACTCGGTGATGAAGTTCTGCCGGCGGATCGCCGCAGGATCCATCTTCATGTCGCGTGCCGCACGCTCCACCAGCCGCTCGACCACGAAGGTGGCTTCCGGCCGGCCGGCGCCGCGATAGGCATCCACCGGCGCAGTGTTGGTGAAGACCGCCTTGACCGTGCAATGGATGGCGGGTGTCTTGTACTGCCCGGCAAGCAGCGTCGCATAGAGGATGGTCGGCACCGACGAGGCGAACGTCGACAGGTAGGCTCCCATGTTGGCGATGGTGTCGACCCGCATGGCCAGGAAGTTGCCCTTGTCGTCCAGCGCCAGCTGGGCCTTGGTGACGTGATCGCGGCCGTGGGCGTCGGTCAGGAACGATTCGCTGCGCTCGGCGGTCCACTTGATGGGCCGGCCCACCCGCTTGGACGCCCAGATCAGCGCCGTCTCCTCGGGGTACAGGAAGATCTTGGAGCCGAAGCCGCCGCCGACGTCCGGCGCGATCACCCGCACCTTGGACTCCGGCAAGCCGAGCACGAAGGCGCACATCAGCAGCCGTTCGACGTGCGGATTCTGGTTGGCGACGTAGAGGGTGTAGCTGTCGTCGTGCCGGCTGTAGACGGCATTGGCAGCGCGCGGCTCCATCGCGTTGGGCACCAGCCGGTTGTTGACGAACTCGAGGCTGGTGACCCTGGCTGCGCGGGCGAAGGCGGCTTCCACGGCGGCGGCATCGCCGTGGCTCCAGTCGTAGCAGACGTTGCCGGGGACGTCGTCATGGATCAGAGTGGCATGGCCAGCCGCCGAGGCGGTGTCGGCGACGGCCGGCAGGATCTCGTAGTCCACCTCGATCAGTTCGGCGGCATCCTTGGCCTGCAGGTACGTCTCGGCGATCACCAGCGCGACCTGGTCGCCGACGTGGCGTACCTTGTCGTGGGCGATGACCGGATGCGCCGGCTCCTTCATCGGTGCGCCATCCTTGCTGTGGATCAGCCAGCCGCAGGGCAGGCCGCCGATCTTCGACTCCTGCAGGTCGGCGCCGGTGAACACCGCGACCACGCCTGGCGCGGCGCTGGCCGCCGCGGTGTCCACCCCCCTGATCCGGGCGTGGGCGTGGGGCGAGCGCAGGAAGGCGGCGTAAGTCTGGCGCGGCAGCACCACGTCGTCGGTGTACTGGCCAACGCCGGTCAGGAAGCGGAAGTCCTCTTTTCGCGCGATCGACTTTCCGATCGGCGAGTTCGACATGTCGGTCATCGATGTCTCCTTGGAGCCGACGATCTGCCGGCCACGATGTTCTTGCGCTCAGGCGCTGGCGGCTGCGGTCTGCGTGGCCTGCGCGGCGCCTCCTTCGGCAACCTGGCGGATGGCCTTGACGATGTTCTGGTATCCGGTGCAACGGCAGATGTTGCCGTCGAGCCCTTCCCGTATCTGCTCGTCGGACGGATTCGGGCAGTCCCGGATCAGCTGCACCGCGCTCATCACCATCCCCGGCGTGCAGAAGCCGCACTGCAGCGCGTGACAGTCGCGGAAGGCTTCCTGCATCGGATCCAGCGTGCCGCTGGAGAGCCCTTCGATGGTGGTGATCTGCGCGCCCTCGGCCTGCAGTGCCAGGATCGAGCAGGCCTTCACCGCGCGACCGTTCATGTGGACAGTGCAGGCGCCGCATTGGGCGGTATCGCAGCCGACGTGGGTGCCGGTCAGGCCGAGATGCTCGCGGATCAGCTGCACCAGCAGCGTGCGGGGATCGATCGTGAGGGCAACGGCCTTGCCGTTCACCGTCAGGTTGACGGTCTGCTGCATGTCAGTCTCCTGGTCGTCGAGGATGGTGCGTTCTTTTCGGTGGTGCGTTGCGCTCCGCCACCAGCGGAACAACTGTACACGCTCGGCTGCTCGCGGACTGAACGTTTCGGCGGCGGCTTCGGTACGGGTTTACCCTGATTTGCAAACCGGGGCCAAAACTACCGTGGATCGGGTTGGGAACGGCAGCCGTCGGGGTGCGCGCGACAAAGCAGGCCCGCCTGTCGCCAAATTACCTACGCAAGTGCTGGCGGCCGAGCATTTGTTCACCCGAGCGTCATGGGCGGCTGCCTATACTGCGCCACGGCGCTGCAGCATCGCGTCCGTTCCCGCCCGGCTGTGAAGGCCGGGGACTGTGCCGTGCGTGGGAACCCAAAAAGAACAAGTCCGGAATCCGAACAAGAACAAGCCCAAGGCAGTCGCCTGTTCTGTGCGGTGCCCTGCAACCACACAGTTGGTTCATGCTACTCGACACGAAGCGGCTTCGCTCCGGCGCGGTCATCGAATCGGAAGTCTGTATCGTCGGCGGCGGCGTTGCCGGCATCACCCTGGCACTCGAGTTGGGCCGCGCCGGCATCGGCGTCACCCTGCTGGAGAGCGGCGGCCTGGCGCGCGACGAGGAGACCTCCGACCTGTTCAAGGGCACGAGCGTCGGCGTCCCCTACGACTTCGCCGAGGGAACCCGCAGTCGCTTCCTCGGCGGCAGCAGCAACTGCTGGGGCGGCTTCTGCCGGCCCTGGGACGAGCAGGCCTTCCAGGCCCGCGATTGGGTCGATGCCAGCGGCTGGCCGATCGGCCGTGCCGAGCTGGATGGTTGCTACACCCGGGCCCATTCGGTCCTCAAGGTTCCCGCCGAGAACTATCGCCCCGAGTACTGGATCGGGTCGCACCAGGCGGTAGGCGCGGCCGGGCTTGCCCACGGTGCGGCGCAGCCTCACCGGCTGCCGGTTGATCCGCGCAACGTCGAGGAAATCGTCTCCCAGTTCAGCCCGCCGTTGCGATTGGGCAAGGCCTACCGCGACGAGCTCGAGCAATCGCGCCACGTCTCCGTCTACCTGTGGGCGAACGCGACCGAGATCCAGTGCAATCCCTGGGCGAGTGCCGTCGAGGGCATCCAGGTGAAGACGTTCGGCGGCGTCACCGCCACCTTCAGGGCGCGTCATTTCGTGCTTGCCGCAGGCGGCATCGAGAACCCGCGCCTGCTGCTCGCTTCGCGACGCCAGCAGGCCGAGGGCCTGGGCAATGGCTACGACCTGGTCGGCCGCTACTTCCAGGACCATCCGCGGATCTTCAACGGCGCAGTCGACTTCGTCGACCCGTATCGCCACAACCCGCTGTACGACATCAAGTTCCACTGCATCGCCGAGGATCTCACCATCGCCGGCGCCCGCATCTCCGGCCAGCTGCGCCTGCCGCTCGAGGTGCAGCGCCGCGAGCGGCTGCTCGACGCGCAGGTGTGGTTCCGCTCGCTCTATGCCGGCGAAGGCGAGGAGGTGGTCCGGGCGCTGTACCGCTGCCGCCAGCGGCTGCACGGCAAGCGCTCGCTCACCGCCGGCCTGGCGCACGACCTGAAGAGCATGCTGGCGCGGCCTCATGACGCGCTCGGATACGCGCTCGCCCATTTCTCCGCCTCGAGGAAGCTGGTCAGGTCGGTGACCATGGAGATGATCCTCGAACCGGAGCCGAATCGCGACAGCCGGGTACAGCTGTCAGACGAGGTCGATGCGCTGGGCATGCGCCGCGTCAGCATCGACTGGCGCCTGACCGAAGCGGCGGTGCGCACGGTCGACCGCACCTTCGAGCTCATCGCCAAGGAGCTGGAGGAGCGCCGGATTGCGACGGTGCGCCTCGACGAACCGTTGCGCCTGCGTGGCTGGCCGCGCGACCTCGAGGGCACCTACCATCACATGGGGACCACGCGCATGCACGACTCGCCGCGGCAGGGCGTCGTCGATCGCGATTGCCGCCTGCATGGTGTCGACAACCTTTACGTGGCTGGTTCCTCGGTGTTCCCGACGTCCTCCTCGAACCATCCGACGATGACCCTGGTGGCGCTGGCGCTGCGCCTGGCCGACAACCTGGTCGGTCGGATTCGCGGCAAGGTCACGACCGCGGTCGAGCAGCCGCCTCGCCAGGAGGTGCTGCCGGTCGCCTGATCGTACGCGACCGGTCGCTGTCGTGAACTCCGTCACCCTGGCGCGCAGGGCGCGTCGCAGTCGTTAATTCCTTCACTGCATCGGCAAGGCCCGGTTCCTAGACTGGCTGCTCCGCCCCCCGCTCCGGGCGGGCCGCCCGTCCCGAGGAACCATGACACCCTCCACCGTTTCGACTCGCAGCTCCGTTGTACTGCTGATGGTGCTGGCAGCTTGCGGCGGTGGCGGCGACGGATCCCCGACGCAGCTGACGCAGGCGCCCACCGGCGTCAACGCCGGCACGCCGGCGTCGCCGAGCAACTCGACGCCTTCCGACGCCGCTTCGCGCCCGTCGGTGCCGACGGCCACCACGCCGCCGCCCAAGCTGCCGGAAAATTCGACGCCGCCTGCTCCGCCGACCGGTGGCGACCCGCCGCCGCCGGCCGGTCCGACGCCGGTCTCCGGCAGCCGCATGCATGGCGCCTGGTCGAGCGTCGTCGACTGGCCGCTGCTGTCGATCCATGCCGCCTTGCTGCCCGACGGTCGCGTCATGACCTACGGCACGGACATCAGCGCTGCCGGCTACAACCGCTTCATGTACGACGTGTTCGATCCGACGCAGGATCCCGCCTCGCCGGCATCCCACCTCACGCTCGACAACACGACGGCCACCAACATCTTCTGCAGCGCCCAGATCGTGCTGCCGCAAAGCGGCGAGCTGATGCTGGCCGGCGGCGATATCAACATTGCCGGGCGAGCCCAGAGCCGCGGCAATCCCGACATCAACCTGTTCGACCCCCGCACCAACATCCTGCGGCCCACCTCGCAGAAGATGCAGCGGCCCCGCTGGTATGCGACCGCCACGGTGCTGCCGAAGGGCGACATCTACCTGCAGGGCGGAACCGACGGCGAGGAGCATCCCGAGATCCGCTTCGCGGATGGCAGCTTCAGGCTCCTGGAGGGCATCGACACGCTGAAGACCGTTTCCGACGGCCATCCCTTCTTCGACAACAACTACCCGCGCAATTTCGTCGCGCCGACCGGCAAGATCTTCGGCTTCGACCATCACTGGATGTACCAGGTCGATCCCTATGGCAGCGGCGACGGCGGCGCGCCGGGCAGCCTGACGATCTTCGATGCCCACTGGAACATCCCCAACACCCGTGGCGGCGACGCTTATCGCGGCTGGGGCGCCAGCTCAACGGCCGTCATGTACCGGCCCGGCAAGATCCTGCAGCTGGGTGGCACGCAGGCCAATGCAACGATCATCGACATCACCGGCGCGACGCCGCGGCTGAAGGACCTGCCGCCGTTGAGCCAGGTGCGGCAGTGGTCCAACGCCACCGTGATGCCCGACGGCCGGGTTCTCGTGTCCGGCGGTTCGAGCCGCAACCTGCTCAACGATCCGGCGTCGCAGGATGTCGGCCAGGTCGCGCTGGTGCCGGAGATCTTCGATCCGGCGACCGAGAGCTGGTCTCTGGCCGCGCCATTGTCGAAGGCCCGCTTCTATCACAGCCTGACGCTGCTGCTGCCGGACGCGACGATCCTCTCGACCGGTGGCGGCTCGCCGGGTCCGCTCACCAACCTGAACGCCCAGATCTACTACCCGGGCTACCTGTTCGGGAACGACGGCAGCCGCGCCACCCGACCGGTGATCGACCAGGCCGACGGCGCACTGCCGCTGGTCGTCGCGCCGTCGTCGACCTTCCAGCTCACCTCGCAGGATGCCGCCCGGATCAGGCGGGTGACGATGGTGGCGACCGGTTCGGTCACCCATTCGTTCGACATGAACCAGCGCTTCGTCGAGCCGTCGTTCAACGTGAGCGGCAACCGGATCAACGTGTCGCTGCCGGCGAACGCCTACGAGACGCCTCCCGGCTACTACATGGTGTTCGCCATCGACGACGCCGGCGTGCCCTCGCGGGCGCGGATGATCCGGATCAATCCGCAGGGCTGAGCGGGCCGTCGCCGGGCCAAGGCTGGCGCGTTCCAGGCGGGCCACGCAGTCGGACTGCGCCGGTCCGCAGGCCCCCGGATCTCTCGTTTTGGGTACCACGCCGCCCGCCGCCTGCCGGATGGTGTCGACCGCTCATGTGCCTCAGGATTAGCCATCCGGAAGCTCTGGCGCAAGGTGGCGGTCATGAGAATCGAAGAAATATTCGTCGGGGTGCTGCTCGTCGTCGCGGTGGCTTCCTATGGCTTCGTCGCCGCGATCACGCTGCTGACCTGAATCGTTCAGCCGCTGGCCTGCCCGGCGGCCGCCAGCAGCCCGCGCAGCGTGTCCAGGTCGGTGGGCTTGACGAGATGACGGTCGAAACCGGCCGCCTCGGACTGCAGCCGGTCCTTCTCCTGCCCCCACCCGGTCAGGGCGACCAGGAGCGCGTTGGCTGATTGGGGGTGCTGCCGCATGCGGCGCGCCACCTCGTAGCCGTCCATCTGGGGCATGCCGATGTCGAGGAAGACGACGTCGGGCCGGTGCGTCTCGATCATGGCCAGCGCCGTCGGTCCGTCGTGGGCGATGGCCACCTGCGCGCCGATCACCTCGAGCAATGCGCCGAGGCTGTCGGCGGCATCGTGGTTGTCGTCGACCACCAGGATCCGCGAGTGGGACGTCACGACCGGGCGCTCCGGCACCCGGTCCTGCCCTTGCGACTCCTGGCGCCTGGCGATCACCGGCAGGCGCACCGTGAGGAGGCTGCCGGTACCAGGCCCGTCGCTTTGCGCCGCGACCTTGCCGCCGTGCATCTCGACGACGCTGCGGACCAGCGTCAGGCCGATGCCGAGGCCGCCCGGCGACCGCGACGCCGCCGTGTCGCCCTGCGCGAACATGTCGAACACCCGGGGCAGGAGGGTGGCCGCAATGCCGATGCCGCTGTCCTGCACCTCGATCAGCGCTTCGTCGCCGACGCGGCGGGCGGTCAGCCTGATCGAGCCGCCCGGGTCGGTGTACTTGGCCGCATTGTTCAGCAGGTTGGAGATGACCTGGGCGATCCGCGTGTGGTCGATATCCAGCCAGACCTCTTCGTCCGGCAGCTGTACCTGCAGGCGATGCCGGGCGGCATCGATCACCGTGCGGCTCGTCTCGAGCGCCGAGGCCACCACGGCTGCCAGCTGCACCGGCATGCGGCGCAGCTCGATCGTGCCGCGGGTGATGCGCGAGATCTCCAGGAGGTCGTCCACCAGCCGCACCATGTGCACGACCTGGCGGCCCATCATGTCGGCGAGATCCTGGACCACCGGCTGTTCCGCGCCTGCCATGCGCAACAGTTCGACCGAGTTGCGAATGGGTGCCAGCGGATTGCGCAGCTCGTGCGCCAGGGTGGCGAGGAATTCGTCCTTGCGGCGGTCGGCCTCTTCGAGCGACAGCAGCTGGGCGCGCGACTGATACTGGCGCAGCCGGGCCCGCAGCGCGGTGCTCGCGGCGCTGATCATCGCCGAAACCCGGATCGGCCTTTCGAGCAGGATGACGTTGCCCAGGGTGCTCACCGCCAGCGCCACAATGCTCGAATCGGCGCCCGGGCGGGTGAGCAGCAGGATCGGCAGGTCCGACCAGCTCGGCTGGCGGGCAAGCACCGACACCAGAGGTTCGGTGCCGCCGGCCAGCGCCTCCTCGGCCACCAGCGCGGCGCCGGCGCCGGCGTCGATCTCCGCCGCCAGGGTGGCGATATCCCGGCACGCCTGGCATTGCATGCCGGCGCTGCGCAACTTGGCCGCGGTCAGCGCGGCGTCCTTGCCCACCGGGGCGAGGATCAGCAACCTTTCTTCGTTCCCGGTGTCGGGTAGTCCCGTCACGGCCGCAGCTTCTTGGGCGGTCCGGATCGGTCGCCCAGGGGCGAGGGCGGCACGTCGGTGCCCCGCCTGCCCGACCTGGCGGACCTGACCGGGACACCGGTGAGGACGCCACGGTACCCGCGCAGCGGCTCGCCGACGCTGATGGTGCCCGCCCGCATTCCGAACTCGCGGATCGAGCGCTCGTGGCGGCCACCGCGTTTCTTCAGTACCGAGATCGCCATGCGGACCTCGCCATCGAGCTCGAAATAGCGCGTGAGCACGACCGAATCGGCAAGGTAGCTGGCGTCGACCTCGGAGGTCATCTGGCCGACCAGGCCCATCTGGGCATTGGTGAGAATGCTGGCCACCCCCTGCTGTCCGAGGAAGCTCAGGACCTCGTGCAGCTGGATGATCAGGAAGCGCTCGTTCGGCATCGAATGCAGGTAGCCGTTGAGGCTGTCGATGACGACGATGGTCGAGTGATGCTCGACCGCCGCGACCCGGACGGCGTTGCTGAATTCGCCCGGCGACCACTCCGCCGGATCGATCTGGTGGATCCTGATCCTGCCGGCATCGATATGCGGTTGCAGGTCCACGCCGAGCGAGCGCATCCGCGCGAGCAGCGTGCGCTGGTTCTCGTCGAACAGGAGCAGGGTGGCGCATTCGCCGCGCTCGGCCGCGGCATGGGCGAAGAGCACGGCCAGCGACGACTTGCCGGTGCCGGCTGCGCCGGTGATCAGGGTGCTGCTGCCGCGGTCGAGGCCGCCGCCGAGAAGATCGTCCAGCCCCCGGACGCTGGAGGCGATGAGGCCCCGATCAGGCGTGGCGCGGTGCTCGGCGGCGACCAGCCGCGGGAACACTTCCAGCCCGCCGCGGCGGATGACGTAGTCGTGGAAGCCGCCGCGGAAATCGTGGCCCCGATACTTGAGGATGCTCAGGCGGCGCCGCTGCTTGCCGTAGTCCGGCGTGGTCTGCTGCAGCAGGATCACCCCGTGGGCGATGCTCTGCACCTGCAGGTCGTGTCCTTCGCCGGTCAGGTCGTCGAGCAGCAGCACGGTGCAGCGCTGGCCGGCAAAGTAGTGCTTCAAGGCCAGGATCTGGCGCCGATAGCGCAACGGATTGCCGGCGAGCAGGCGCAGTTCCGACAGCGAGTCGAACACCAGGCGGGAAGGGCGGATCCGCTCGATGTCGGCAAGGATCCGTTGCGTCGTCTCGCTGAGCTCCACCTCCGACGGGTGGAACATGGTGTACTGCTCGTCGGGTTCGAGGCTGTCCTGGGTAGGCACCAGCTCGCGTATGTCGATGCCGTCGAACGACCAGCCGTGCGAGCGGCCGACGGCGCGAATCTCTTCCTCGGTCTCCGACAGGGTGATGTAGAGAACGCGTTCGCCCCGCTTGACGCCTTCCATCAGGAACTGGAAGGCGAGCGTCGTCTTGCCGGACCCCGGCATGCCTTCGAGCAGGTAGAGGCGGTTGGGCGTCAGCCCGCCGCCGAGGACGTCGTCGAGTCCGCGGATGCCGGTGAGTGCGTGGTCGCCGGCGACTTGGGGGTCGCTCATGTCTGGCCTCGGATCGTGAAGTGGGGGCAGCTGCGGTTCGCCGCAGCATACCCCTGACCGCACCGGCCTCCACCGGATTGGCTGAGGCGAGTGTACCCCAGCTGGCCGTGTTACCGTTCGCCACGGCTATCACCGTCCCTCGGCATCGAGCGTTCGATCGCGCGCTGCGGGCGGACGCAATAACAACTGTTCCTCGACGGAGCATCGAAGGAAGCTCGAATGGCATTCAGCCTGGTCACCACCCTGACGGTGCTGCTGGCGCTCCTGACGTTCCTGCCGATCCTGCGCATCCGCCACTGGCTGGTGCGTGGCCAGGATTTTCCGCGGCTGCAGTATGCGACCTTGGCGATGGTGCTGCTGCTGGCGCAACTGTGGCTGTTCGACTGGTCCGACCCGCGCGCATGGTGGCCGGCGGCATTGGCCGTCGCCTGCCTGCTGTACCAGGCGTACTGGATCCAGCCCTACACCCGCCTGCACCGGCGGGAGGCCCGCGGCGTGCCGCGCGGCGACGGCTCCGGCACGCTGCGGATCATGAGCGTCAACGTGCTGATGACGAACCGCAATGCCGACGGTCTGCTGGGGATCGTGCGCCAGGCCGACCCGGACTTCCTGATCACCCTGGAGACCGATCGCTGGTGGCAGTCACGGCTGGACGCGCTTGAGAAGGACTACCCGCATGCCATGAAGTGCCCGCTCGACAACCTGTACGGCATGCATGTCTACTCGCGCTATCCGCTGCTCGACCCGGCGATCCAGTACCTGGTGGAGCCGGACATTCCCTCGATCCACGCCGCGGTCGAGCTGCCGGACGGCCGCCGGATCAAGATGCACTGCTTGCATCCGAAGCCGCCGAGCCCGACCGAGAATCCCGGTTCCGGCGAGCGCGACGCGGAGCTGATCGCCGTGGCGGGCAGCATTGCCGAGACCGAGTCCGATGTGCCGGTGGTGGTGGCCGGCGACCTCAACGACGTCGCCTGGTCCTCGACCACCCGGCTGTTCCGCAAGATCAGCGGCCTGCTCGATCCGCGCGTCGGCCGCGGCATGTTCAATACCTTCCACACCCGGTTCCCGTTCCTGCGCTGGCCGCTCGACCACCTGTTCCACAGCGATCACTTCGGCGTGGTCGGCATCGAGCGGTTGCCCGCATTCGGCTCCGATCACTTCCCGATCCTGGTCGAATTGGCGCTGGTCCCGGGGCTGGAGCGGCACCAGGAAGGGCTGGCGCCGGATGCGGAGGACGAGGCGCGTGCGGCGGAGGCGGTCGCGGCGGAAGACGTCGCGCCGCAGGACGTGCACGACCCGAAGGCCTGATCCGGTGCGCGCCTTTGCTGGCGCGCGACTGTGTTCGCGCGCCTGTCCTAGTGGAGCTTGAGGTTTTCCAGCCGGTAACCGAAGCTGTAGAGCGGCGCGAGCAGGTAGCCGCTGGACGGGCGCAGCCCGAGCTTGGTCCGCACCCGCGACACATGGGTATCCAGGGTCCGCGAAGGGACGTCGCTGTTGCGGCCCCAGACTGCCTCGCGGATGTCGCTGCGGGACAGCGCCTTGCCGATGTTGGCCAACAGCAGCAAGGCGAGCTGGAATTCCTTCTGCGTCATCGTGACCGGCACGCTCGAGTCCGTCACCACCCGGGTCTTCAGGTTGAACTCGAAGCGATCGTAGGCGAACAGGACCTCTCCTGGTGTCGCCGGCACGCCGCGCCTGACCAGCGCCGTCAAGCGCGCCCGGAACTCGTTGATGTGCAGGGGCTTGACCTGGAAGTCGTTGTTGCCGTTGTCGAGGGCGATGGCGGCTTCCATCTCAGCGCCCCTGGCAGTCAGGACCAGGACCGGCATCGGCTGGTCGAGCTCGCGGATCCGGCGCAGCAGGTGCCGGTCATCCAGGTCCGGCAACTGGTGATCGACGATGCAGGCGTCGAACCGCTCCAGGGAGAGCGATTGCAGGAAGGCGCTGGTCTCCAGGTAGAACTGGCAGGAGTGGCCGTCGTTGCTCAGGCTGTCCACCAGCTGCGCGGCAATCGTGCTGTCGTGCTCGATGATCGCGATTCGCATTCATCCCCCGCCGTCTTGCCACGTTGAAGATGCCGACTTATTAAGCGTGGCAGGGCTGGGAGTTGCAAGGGAGCCGCGGTCAACAAGCGTGAAGATGCCGCGGGGGGCGGTCAACAAGCGTGAAGCGCACTGCCGCGGTGCGCGCTTTGACCGGAAGAGACAGACGAGCGCAGCGCCGGTGTCCGTCAGTGGCTGTTGCCGAATGTGACGGCGGCGCGCGCCCGCCCGGCGGCAGGTGCGCGAGTCGGCGCTATCGGTCCTCGTCTTCGTCGACGTCGTCGAGGTCATCGTCTTCCTCGTCGACATCGTCCTCTTCGTCCTCCACGTACTCTTCCTCGCCCAGCGCCGCCTCGAGCTCCGCGACGGCATCCTCGATGTGGTTGACGGCCTGGTTCAGCCGCTCCACCGCATTGGCGGCCTCCTCCTGGGTCTCGAGATCCTCGGGCAGCTCGTCGAGCGCTTCCTCCTCGTCGTCGATCAGGGACTCGAGCTCATCCTTGAGGTCGGTCAGCCGGTTGCGCAGCTTGTTGACGGTGGCGCGTCTTTTCTTGTCCATGGGTGCAGTCCAGGTGGTGGTTGTCACAGGTCCGGTGTCGGTCGATCGGCGGTGATCGGGACGCGAGGGCTTCGCCGAGCAAGATGAAGGCCCAGGAATTCTTGCAGAACCGGCTGCTTCGCGCTCAGGCGCCGCCGCCTTCGGGGATGAAACGCAGTCCCACCCCCGGCTCGGTGGCGATGTAGCGAGGATCGGCCGCCTGGTCTCCCAGCTTGTGGCGCAGCTTGCCGAGCAGGATCCTCAGGTAGTGCGTGTCCTGCTGGTGCGAGGGGCCCCAGAGGGCACGCAACAGCTGCGGCTGCGTCACGACCCGTCCCGCGTGCGTCACCAGCAACGCGAGCAGCGCGTACTCCTTTCTCGTCAGCAGCACCATCGTGCCGTTGAGCGACACCTGCCGACGCAGGAGGTCCACGCGCAGGCAGCCGTCGTCGAACAATACCGCCTCGCTGTTCGGCGCCACCTGGGCCCGCAGCAGCGCGCGGATGCGCGCCATCAGCTCCTGCACGCCGAACGGCTTGGTGACATAGTCGTTGGCGCCGGCATCGAGCGCCGCGACTTTCTCGCCTTCGCCGGCACGAACCGTCAGCAGGATCACCGGCACCGGCGACCATTGCCGCAGGTCCGCCAGGATGTCGCGGCCGTCGCGGTCCGGCAGGCCCAGGTCGAGGATGACGAGGTCGGCGCCGTGGTTGGCGAGCTCCTCCAGCCCGGCCTGTCCGGTCGCGGCCAGCCGCACCCGGTAGCCCTGCGAGCGCAGGCCGATCTCGAGGAAGCGGCGGATCTGCGGCTCGTCGTCCACCACCAGGATGCAGGCCGCGGCGGCGCCGGCTGCCGGTGGGCCGTCGGATCGGCCCGTCGCCGGTTCGTTCATGACGCGGGCTGCGGCCGCGGCTGGCACCGCGGCAGCAGGATGCGGATGGTGGTGCCGCAGCCGCCGGGCCCGTCCAGCGCCTCGACCCGGCCGCCGTGGGCGCCGATCATCCCGCGGCAGATCGCCAGGCCGAGGCCGGTTCCCTGACCGCTGCGCTCGCCACGGGTCACGCTGTAGAACATGTCGAAGATGCGCTCGCGGTCGACCGGCGGCACGCCAGGGCCGCGGTCGCTCACGTCGATCTGCAGGTCGCCGTCATGGAGGCTGGCATCGACCCGCACCGCCTCGCCCGGGGGCGAGAAGCGGTTGCCGTTCTCCAGGACATTGAAGATCGCCTGCTCGATCAGGGCCGGATGGACCCAGATGGGGTCGGCGGTGTCCGGCAGGTGCAAGTCGAAGCGGGCCGCCGGCTGGTAGCGCTGCAGGCGAGCCATCGCCGAGCCGACGAGCTCATCGATGCCGATCCAGTCGCGGTCGATCTTCAGTCCACCCTGGCCGAGGCGGGTCATGTCGAGCAGGTTCTGGATGTAGCGGTCGAGGCGACCGCCTTCGATGCGGATGGTTTCCAGCAGGCTGTGGCGGTCGTCCCCGTCCATGGCTTCACCGTAGTTGTCGAGGCTGCTGGCCGCCCCGATGATGGCCGCCAGCGGCGAGCGCAGGTCGTGCGAAACCGACGCCAGGAGTGCCGCCCTCAGGCGCTCCGACTGGGCGCCGACGCGTGCCTCCTCCAGGTCGGCCACCAGGCGGGTGCGCGACACCGCGCGCGCCACGTCGTCGGCCATCGCCTCGGCCAGGCGGCGCTGTCCCGCGGTAAGCGCCGGCGCGCTCGACGGGAACTTCAGCCCGATTGCACCGATCGTCGTTTCTCCGTCCAGCAGCGGCAGGAACCAGCGGCTGGCGTAGGACAGCCGGGCGGCGAACCGTCCGGCCGGCTGGCCGTGGCGCAGCACCCATTCCCCGGCCTCGCGATCGGCCCCTGGCAGGTCGGCGAGCGACCGGGCCGGTTCCCCGCCCGCCAGCAGATGCAGCGTCGCATCGGCATCGAAGGCCCGCCGGAAGGCTTCGCGCGCTGCCGCGGCCACGTCCTCCAGGTCGGCGGCTGTCGCCAGATGTCGGGCATGGGCGCGGAGCGTCGTGGTGTAGGCATGGGCCGCCTGCAACGCGACCACCTGCATCCGCAGCCGGGAGGCGAGCCGACCGGCGATCAGCGCCGCGGCCAGGAACAGCAGGATGGTGGCGAGGCCCTGGCCGGCCCCCACCTGGAAAGTGAAGTGAGGTTCGATGAAGATGAAGTTGTAGGCGAGAAAGCACAGCAGCGAGGCCAGCATGGCGGCGGCCATCCGGGTGCGGGCGGCGACCAGCACGACTGCCACGATGAAGACCAGCGACAGGTCCTCGAGACCGACCCAGCGCTGGGTCAGCCAGCCGATGGCGACGGCGCAACCGGTGGCCGCGATGGCCAGCCCGACGTCGGCGGCGGTCATGCCGCCGCCTGGTGGCGGCAGTGGCGCCGGCACCGGCGCCGCGTCTTCCGGGCCGGGCAGGACCGTCAACTGCAGTTGCCCCGCACGCTGGAGCAGCTGCTGGGCCAGCGTGCGGCCGAAAAACCTGGCCACCGGCCGCCGCCGCGTGCGACCGATCAGCAAGCTCGAGGCACCGCTGAGGGCGGCGTGGGCCAGGAGCGCATCGGCAACGCTGTCGCCGTGCAGGACCACCGCCTCGCCGCCGGTGTGCCGGGCAAGCGCGAACACCCGATCGATCTCATGCTGCCGCGCTTCGTCGGCCGGCGCGCCGGTGTCCACATGGACCACCGTCCAGGCCGCCTGCAGCCGCCCCGCCAGGCTGCGCCCGGCCTGCACCAGCTGTTCGGATCCCGGGGCGCCGTCGATCGCCACCAGGATCCGCGCCTGCTCCGGCGCCCGGGCGACGTCCGTCCGGAGCAGGCG
>JAEZQX010000194.1 GCA_023441105.1 Pseudomonadota bacterium
AGCTCGGCGCCTGCCACGGTGCGCGGGTCGAGCCCGATCTGCAGCAGCTTCTCGCGCGTCTCCGGCAGGCGCATCACCCGGGTGGTCGCCGCGGCGAGCCGGCGCACCACGTCCGGCGGCGTGCCCTTGGGCGCATAGATGGCGTTCCAGCCGACGATCTCGAACCCGGCCACGCCCTGCTCGGCGATCGACCTGACGCCCGGCAGCAGCTCGCTGCCGCTGAGCGACGAAATGGCGAGCGCCTTGAGGTTGCCGCCGGTGATCTGCGCGCGGGTGGAGGCCACGGTGTCGACCATGTAGGCCACCTGGCCGCCGATCAGGTCGGTGATCGCCTGCGCGCTGCCCTTGTACGGCACCGGGAACAACGGCGCCTCCGCCTTCTGCTTGAAGAGCTCGAAAACGGAGCGGCTGGTGGTGGTGGTGACGGCGACGTTGATCTCCTTCGGCCGCGCCCGCGCCGCGGCGATCAGCTTGCTCACGTCGTCGACCGGATTGTCCGGCCGCGTCACGATGGCGAGCGGCAGCACGCCGGTCAGGGCGATCGGCTCGAAGTCCGCCTCGGCATCGAAGCCGGGACTGGCATAGAGATGCTCGGCGGCGGCATGCGTGCCGTTGGTTCCCATCAGCAGCGTGTAGCCGTCCGCGGGCGCCTTGGCGGCCAGCTGGGTGCCGATGTTGCCGCCTGCACCGGCCCGGTTCTCGACCACGATGTTGCCGCCGATCTCGCGAGCCAGCCGCTCGGCGACGAAGCGCGCGGCGACGTCGGTGCCCTGCCCGGCGGCGTAGGGCACGATCAGCTTGATCGGCCGCGACGGATATTCCTGTGCCCCGGCGACGGTCGCGCCGCCTGCCAGCAGCAGTCCCAGGAATGCCATGCGGAAACGGCTCGCTGCCTGTTTCCCGGTCGATGTCCCCATCTCGTCTCCTCGCTCGGTCTCGTCGGAATGCTCGGTGCCGGATTGCAGCGGGTACGGTAGCATACTCGTACGCTAGCATACGGTATCGGCCGGCGGCATCCCGTCCCCGGACTTCCTGTCGGCGCGCGCTTGCCGGCATCGCACCGGAAGGCATCGGCAACCGCACGGATGCCCCGCACGATCACCCCACGGGCAACGGACTTGACCAGAGACGCACACCATGAAGACGCGCATCGGGACCAGCGGCTCGGGTTCCTGATGCACGACGTCTCGCGGTTGCGGCGCGCGGTCTTCGATGAATTCATGAAGCCGGCCGGCGTCACCCGCTCGCAGTGGTGGGTGCTCGCGCACCTGTCGCGCCGCGACGGCATGATCCAGAGCGACCTGGCGGAAGTGCTGGAGCTCGGCAAGGCAGCCCTGGGCGGACTGGTCGAGCGACTGGAAGCCTCGCGCCTCGTCGCGCGGCGTGCCGACCCCGGCGACCGGCGCGTCAAGCGGATCCATCTGACGGCCAAGGGCATGCGCACCGTGCTGAAGATGCGCCAGCAGAGCGACGCGATGAGCGAGCGCATCCTGGCGGGCCTCACGGAGCATCAGCGTGGCGAGCTGACCGCCATGCTGGACCGGGTGAAACGCAACCTGATGTCGATACGGAACCACCGCCAGCCACAGCAGTAGGCATCGCATCCGAGGAGAACGAGCGACATGGACTTCAACCTGAGCGACGACCAGCTGGCCATCCGCGCCGCGCTGGAGGAGATCTGCCGCCCGTTCGACGACGATTACTGGCTGCGCAAGGATCGCGAGGGCGGCTTCCCGGAAGACTTCTACCAGGCCATCGCCGGCGCCGGCTGGCTGGGCATCGCCATGCCTGCCGAACACGGGGGCGCCGGCCTGGGCATCGGCGAGGCCGCGCTGATGATGGAAACCGTGGCGGCGACCGGCGCGGGCATGTCCGGCGCCTCGTCGCTGCACATGAACGTGTTCGGCCTGCAGCCGGTGGTGGTCCACGGCAGCGACGACCAGAAGCGCCGCTGGCTGCCGCCGATCATCAAGGGCGAGGCGAAGGCCTGCTTCGCGGTGACCGAGCCGAACACCGGGCTGAACACGCTCAAGCTGAAGACCATGGCGGTGCGCAAGGGCGACCGCTATGTCGTCAACGGCCAGAAGGTCTGGATATCGACCGCGCAGGTCGCGAACAAGATCCTGCTGCTCGCCCGCACCACGCCGATCGAGCTGGTGTCATCGCCCGGCAAGGGGCTGAGCCTCTTCTACACCGACTTCGACCGCAGCCGCATCCAGGTGCACGAGATCGAAAAGCTCGGCCGCAAGGCGGTGGATTCGAATGCCCTGTTCATCGACAACCTCGAGATCCCGCTGGAAGACCGTATCGGCGAGGAAGGCAACGGCTTCAGCTACATCCTCAACGGCATGAATCCGGAACGCGTCCTGCTTGCGGCCGAGGCCACCGGCCTGGGCAAGGCGGCTTTGCGCCGCGCTGCCCGCTACGCCGGCGAGCGCATCGTCTTCGACCGGCCGATCGGCAGGAACCAGGGCGTGCAGCACCCGCTCGCGGAGCGCTGGGTGGACCTGGAGGCAGGCACCCTGCTCTACCAGCGCGCCGCCTGGCTCTACGACCAGGGCAAGCCATGCGGCGCGGAAGCCAATGCCGCCAAGTTCTTCTGCGCGGAGGCCGGCTTCAGGGCCTGCGAGACGGCAGTGCTGACCCACGGCGGCTTCGGCTACGCCAAGGAATACCACGTCGAGCGCTACCTGCGCGAGGCGATGCTGCCGCGGATCGCACCGGTCTCTCCCCAGCTGATCCTGTGCTTCATCGCCGAGAAGGTGCTGGGTCTGCCGAAGTCGTACTGAGCGCAGCCGCCACTCCCCCTGCGCCAGCGCCCGCTCCTGGCGCCACCGCACCGGGCGCGGCCGGCTCGTCGATCCCGTGGGGTTCGACGTGGATCGTCACCCTCGCGCCGTCGAACGCCGCTGCGAGTGCTTCCTCGATCCGGTCGCAGATGTCGTGCGACTCGCTCACGGTCATGCGGCCATCCACCGTGAGGTGGAACTCGATGAAGGTGGTGTGGCCGGCGTGGCGCGTGCGCAGGTCGTGCATGCCGGAGGCGCCCGATGACGCCTCGGCGATGACGCGCTCGATCTGCGCCACCACCTCGGGTGCCGGCGCGGCATCCATCAGGCCGCCCACCGACTCGCGGATCACGTCGATGCCGATGCGGATGATGTTGGCGGCGACCAGCGCCGCGACCAGCGGGTCCAGGATGTGCCATCCGGTCAGCAGGGCAGCGCCGAGGCCGGCCAGGACGCCGACCGAGGTGACCACGTCCGCCAGCAGATGCTTGCCGTCGGCAACCAGCGCCACCGAGCGCCAGCGCCGTCCGAAGCGCAGCAGAACGGCCGCCCAGGCGCCGTTGATCACGGTGGCAACCGCATTGAAGGCAAGGCCGGCTGCGGGCGACTGCAGTGCGCGGGGACTTGCAAGCGCCTGCCAGGCTTCGGCGAGAATGCTGAGGGCGGCGATCACGATCAGCACGCCCTCCAGCACCGCGGAGAAGTACTCCGCCTTGGCGTGGCCGAAGGGATGGCCTTCGTCGGCCGGCTTCGCGCTCACATGCACCGCCAGCAACGCGGCCCCCGCGGTCACGACGTTGACGATGCTCTCCAGCGCATCGGCATACAGCGCGACGCTGCCGGTCACGCGGTAGGCGAGGTATTTCAGGCCGAGCACCAGCAGTCCCACGGCAAGGCTGCCGGCCGCCAGGCGGGCCGCGCGGTTCATCCGGCCCGGCGACGGCGTCCCGCTCACGGCCGCGGCATCAACGCCGATGACGAGCGACGCCCGCCACGAACGCCGCGACGAGATTGCGCTCGTCCGCCAGCATCATCCAGGCGAACATCCGCTCGTGCAGGTCGCGGGCCAGCGCCATCCGCCGCTCGGCGACCGGCCCCGATGCCCAGTCCCAGACGCAGACATCGGCGGCGCTGCCGACCTCCAGCGAGCCGATCTCGGTCCCGAGGCCCAGCGCCCGCGCGCTGCCGCGGGTGGCGGCATGCAGCGCCGTCCAGGCGGTCAACCGCTTGCCGGCCAGCGCCTGCACCCGGTAGGCATCGGCCATCGTGCGGATCAGCGACAGGCTGGTGCCGCCGCCGACATCGCTTGCGACCGATACCGCCACGCCGGCGGCTTGCGCGGCGGGCCAGTCGAACAGCCCGCTGCCGAGGAACAGGTTGGACGAAGGGCTGTGCGCGATCTGCGCCCCGCTGTCCCGCAGCAGCGCCCGGTCCTCGTCGTCGAGCCAGATGCCATGCGCCAGCACGCTGCGCGGGCCGAGCAGCCCGGCGCGGGCGTAGACGTCGAGATAGCTGCGCGCCTGCGGGAACAGCCGCTGGACCAGCGCGACCTCGTCGCGGTTCTCGGCGACATGCGTCTGCATGAACACGCCCGGCACCTGCGTCGCGAGCCGGCCCGCCATCGCGAGTTGCGCCGGCGAACTGCTGGCGGCGAAGCGCACGGTCACCGCATAGGCCAACCGGCCGCGGCCGTGCCAGCGGTCGATCAGGTCCAGGCAATCGCGTTCGGCCTGGTCGACATCGTCGCGCAATGCCGGCGGGGCCAGCCGGTCCATCAGCACCTTGCCGGTGACCAGGCGCATGCCGCGGCGCCCCGCCGCATCGAACAGCCGATCGGCGCTGTCCTTGTGCACCGTCGGAAACACCACCGCGCTGGTGGTGCCGTGCGCCAGCAGCGCCGCCACGAAGCGCTCCGCGCCCGCCTGCGCTTCGGCATGATCGGCGAAACGCATCTCCGCCGGAAAAGTGTAGTTCTCGAGCCAGTCCAGCAGCTCGGTCCCGTGGCTGGCGATGACATCGAGCTGTGGACTGTGGACATGGGTGTCGATGAAGCCCGGCAGCAGCAGGCGCCCCCGGTGATCGATGCGCTGCCAGCCGGGCTCGGGCGCCTGGTCCGGAGTCAGGACGCCGGCGATGCGGCCGCCTTCCACCAGCAGCCAGTGATCGGGCCGGAAACGCACCGCCGTCGACGAAGTGTCGTCCCAGCCCGGCTCGGCGGTGAAATCGAGCAGGTCCGCGCGCAGCGCCAGGCGCTCGCGACTACCGGCGCCGACGTCGATGGCCATGGGAGAGACGAGCCTTCATCGGCGAATATCGGGTGGGTATACTGGGACAGCATACGTTCTGGCCCGCGCCCGGGCAAGCCGCCGCCCCAGCATCGCCTACGCCTGATCATGGATACGCAACCGATTCGCTTCAGCCACCGGGGCGAGATCGTCGAAGTCGCCGGCGCCGCAACCACCCGGACGGTGCTCGACTGGCTGCGCGAGGACGCTGGTTGCACCGGCACCAAGGAAGGCTGCAACGAAGGCGACTGCGGCGCCTGCACCGTGGTCATCGGCGAGATCGACGAGGCCGGGGGCTTGTCGCTGCAGCCTGCCAACGCCTGCATCCGCCTCCTGCCGACCTTGCACGGCAAGGCCTTGTTCACGGTGGAAGACCTCAAGTCGATCGCCGGCGGCGCGTTGCATCCGGTGCAGCAGGCGATGGTCGATTGCCATGGCTCGCAGTGCGGGTTCTGCACACCGGGCTTCGTCATGTCCTTGTGGCACGCCTACGAGCGGCACCTGGGCGCAGCACCAGGCGAGGAGCCTCCCCGGCCCACGCGCCAGCAACTGGCCGACGAGCTGTCGGGCAACCTGTGTCGCTGCACCGGCTACCGGCCGATCCTCGATGCCGGGCAGCAGATGTTCGACCTGCCCGCCGTCCGGCTCGACCGCCGGCAGGTGGCCGCCGCGCTGGCAGCCATCGACACGAGCGCGGCGCTCGCCTACCGGCCGGATGG
>JAEZQX010000169.1 GCA_023441105.1 Pseudomonadota bacterium
CACCTCGATCCACATCGAGGAGTTCGAGGTCATGGCCCGCGACACCAAGCTGGGACCGGAAGAGATCACCCGCGACATCCCCAACGTCGGCGAGGAGGCCCTGCGCAACCTCGACGAAGCGGGCATCGTGGCCATCGGCGCCGAGGTCCAGCCGGGCGACATCCTGGTCGGCAAGATCACGCCCAAGGGCGAGAGCCCGATGACGCCGGAAGAGAAGCTCCTGCGCGCCATCTTCGGCGAGATGGCCTCGGACGTGCGCGACACCTCGCTGCGCCTGCCGCCGGGCGTCGCCGGCACCATCGTCGACGTGCGCGTCTTCAACCGCCACGGCGTCGACAAGGACGAGCGCGCGGTGGCCATCGAGCGCGCTGAAATCGAACGCCTCGGCAAGGACCGTGACGACGAGCTCAAGATCCTCGAGCGCAACGTCTACGGCCGCCTGAAGCCGCTGCTGATGGGCAAGAACGCCGTCTCGGGTCCGAAGGGCCTGGGCCGCGGCGAAGTCACCGAAGAGAAGCTGGCCGAGCTGTCGCGCGGCCTGTGGTGGCAGATCGCTCTCGACGACGAGAAGGCCATGGGCGAGCTCGAGGCCATGAAGAAGGCCTTCGAGGACGCCCGCAAGGCGCTGGACCGCCGCTTCGAGGACAAGGTCGAGAAGCTGCAGCGCGGCGACGAACTGCCCCCGGGCGTGATGAAGATGGTCAAGGTCTTCGTGGCCGTGAAGCGCAAGCTTCAGCCCGGGGACAAGATGGCCGGCCGTCACGGCAACAAGGGCGTCATCTCCAAGATCCTGCCGATCGAGGACATGCCGCACCTGGAAGACGGCACCACCGTCGACCTGGTGCTGAACCCGCTGGGCGTGCCGTCGCGCATGAACATCGGCCAGATCTTCGAAACCCACCTCGGCTGGGCCGCGGCCGGTCTCGGCAAGCAGATCCAGGGCCTTCTCGAAGCCTGGCAACAGGGCGGGCAGAAGCAGGCGCTGGTCGACCACCTGCGCTCGGTCTACGGCCCGGAGACCCCGTTGCCGGAGTCCGAGGAGGAGCTGGTCGAGCTGGCCCGCAACCTGTCGAAGGGCGTGCCCTTCGCCACGCCGGTGTTCGATGGCGCGCACATCAACGACATCGAGGACCTGCTGGAGAAGGCGGGCCTGGACCGCTCGGGCCAGTCGATCGTCTACGACGGTCAGACCGGCGAGCAGTTCAAGCGTCCGGTCACGGTCGGCTACATCTACATGCTGAAGCTGCACCACCTGGTGGACGACAAGATCCACGCCCGCTCGATCGGCCCGTACTCGCTGGTCACCCAGCAGCCGCTGGGCGGCAAGGCGCAGTTCGGCGGCCAGCGCTTCGGCGAGATGGAGGTGTGGGCCCTGGAAGCCTACGGCGCCGCCTACACCCTGCAGGAGATGCTGACGGTGAAGTCGGACGACGTGGCCGGCCGGACCAAGGTCTACGAGGCCATCGTCCGCGGCGACGACAGCTTCGAGGCGGGCATCCCCGAGTCGTTCAACGTGCTCGTCAAGGAAATGCGCTCGCTGGGCCTGAACGTGGAGCTGGAGAACAGCTGACCCGAGTGAAGAGTGAGTGGTGAGTAGTGAGTAGGGCGGGGCCCGGCTCATTCCTCCCACTCACTACTCACTGACACCGTTCACCTGTCCACACGGAATTTTTCGCGGCCTCGCCGCAGAAGGAAATCAAGATGAACCAGGAAGTCCTGAACATCTTCAACCCGGTCCCGGTCACCCCGACCTTCGACCAGATCAAGATCGCCCTGGCCTCGCCGGAGAAGATCCGGTCGTGGTCGTTCGGCGAGATCAAGAAGCCGGAAACCATCAACTACCGCACGTTCAAGCCCGAGCGTGACGGCCTGTTCTGCGCCCGCATCTTCGGTCCGACCAAGGACTACGAATGCCTTTGCGGCAAGTACAAGCGGATGAAGTACAAGGGCATCATCTGCGAGAAGTGCGGCGTCGAGGTCACCCTGGCCCGCGTCCGGCGCGAGCGGATGGGCCACATCGAGCTGGCCGCTCCGGTCGCCCACATCTGGTTCCTGAAGTCGCTGCCGTCGCGCATCGCCCTGATGCTGGACATGGCGCTGAAGGACGTCGAGCGCGTCCTGTATTTCGAGAACTACATCGTCACCGAGCCGGGCCTGACCCCGCTGAAGCAGAACCAGCTGCTGACCGAAGACGAGTTCTACCGCTACCAGGACGAATACGGCGACGACGGCTTCACCGCCGAGATCGGCGCCGAGGCCGTGCGCAACCTGCTGATCGGCATCGACCTGCACGCCGAGGCCGAGAAGCACCGCGCCGAACTGGCCGACAACCCCTCGGA
The DNA here is from genome assembly GCA_023441105.1 of Pseudomonadota bacterium. The sequence goes on from JAEZQX010000169.1 coordinate 2,340, forward strand.
AATGAAGGCCAAGAAGGCCTCCAAACGTCTGAAGCTGATCGAGGCCTTCCTCGAGAGCGGCAACAAGCCCGAGTGGATGATCCTGACCGTCGTGCCGGTCATCCCGCCGGAACTGCGCCCGCTGGTGCCGCTGGACGGCGGCCGCTTCGCCACCTCGGACCTGAACGACCTGTACCGCCGGGTCATCAACCGGAACAACCGCCTGAAGCGCCTGATCGAGCTGCGCGCGCCGGACATCATCATCCGCAACGAGAAGCGGATGCTGCAGGAGTCGGTCGACGCCCTGTTCGACAACGGCCGTCGCGGCCGCGTGATCACCGGCGCCAACAAGCGTCCGCTGAAGTCGCTGGCCGACATGCTGAAGGGCAAGCAGGGCCGCTTCCGTCAGAACCTGCTGGGCAAGCGCGTCGACTATTCGGGCCGTTCGGTCATCACCGTGGGACCCGAGCTGAAGCTGCACGAGTGCGGCCTGCCCAAGAAGATGGCGCTGGAGCTGTTCAAGCCGTTCATCTACGCGCGTCTGGACGCCAAGGGCCTGTCGGGCACCGTCAAGCAGTCCAAGCGCATGGTCGAGCGCGAGCAGCCGGCCGTCTGGGACATCCTGGACGAGGTGATCCGCGAGCACCCGGTGCTGCTGAACCGCGCGCCGACGCTGCACCGCCTTGGCATCCAGGCGTTCGAGCCGAAGCTGATCGAGGGCAAGGCCATCCGCCTGCACCCGCTGGTCTGTACGGCGTTCAACGCTGACTTCGACGGCGACCAGATGGCCGTGCACGTCCCGCTGAGCCTTGAGGCCCAGCTGGAAGCGCGCGCGCTGATGATGTCGACCAACAACATCCTGTCGCCGGCGAACGGCGAACCGATCATCGTGCCGTCGCAGGACGTCGTGCTCGGCCTGTACTACATGACCCGCGCCCTGGAGAACAAGAAGGGCGAGGGCATGGCGTTCGCGAACGTGGCCGAGGTCAAGCGCGCCTACGACAACCGAACCGTCGAGCTGCACGCCAAGGTCAAGGTCCGCATCGTCGAGTCCGTGACCGACGAGGCCGGCAACAAGCAGAAGGTCACCTCGATCGTGGACACCACGGTCGGTCGTGCCCTGCTGGCCGAGATCCTGCCGGAAGGCCTGCCGTTCGCGCTGGCCAACACCGAGCTGACCAAGAAGAACATCAGCCGCCTGATCAACTCGTGCTACCGCCAGCTGGGCCTGAAGGACACCGTGGTGTTCGCCGACCAGCTGATGTACACCGGCTTCGCCTTCGCGACCCGCGCCGGCGTGTCGATCGGCATCGACGACATGCTGATCCCGGACGAGAAGAAGGGCATCCTGACCGAGGCCGAGGCCGAGGTGCTGGAGATCCAGGAGCAGTACCAGAGCGGCCTGGTCACCGCCGGCGAGCGCTACAACAAGGTCGTGGACATCTGGTCGCGCACCAACGAGCGCATCGCCAAGGCGATGATGGACACCATCGGCACCGACAAGGTGGTCAACGCCAAGGGCGAGGAGATCGCCCAGAAGTCGATGAACTCGCTGTACATCATGGCCGACTCCGGCGCGCGTGGTTCGCAGGCGCAGATCCGCCAGCTGGCCGGCATGCGCGGCCTGATGGCCCGCCCGGACGGCTCGATCATCGAGACGCCCATCAAGGCGAACTTCCGCGAAGGCCTGAACGTGCAGGAGTACTTCAACTCCACCCACGGCGCGCGAAAGGGCCTGGCGGACACCGCGCTGAAGACCGCGAACTCCGGTTACCTGACCCGTCGCCTGGTCGACGTGGCCCAGGACGTGGTGATCACCGAGGTCGACTGCGGCACCGTGCATGGCCTGACCATGACCCCCATTGTCGAGGGCGGCGACGTGGTCGAGCCGCTGCGCGACCGCGTGCTGGGCCGCGTCGTGGCCGAGGACGTGTTCCTGCCGGGCAACGACGAGGATCCGATCGTCACCCGCAACACGCTGCTCGACGAAGCCTGGGTGCAGAAGCTCGAGGACGCCGGCGTCCAGTCGATCAAGGTGCGCTCGACCATCACCTGCGAATCGGCCTTCGGCGTCTGCTCGCAGTGCTACGGCCGCGATCTGGCCCGTGGCCACCGGGTCAACATCGGCGAAGCGGTCGGCGTCATTGCCGCGCAGTCGATCGGCGAGCCGGGTACCCAGCTGACCATGCGTACGTTCCACATTGGTGGCGCGGCGTCGCGGGCGGCGGCGGTGGACAACATCACGGTCAAGACCACCGGTTCGGTCAAGTTCAACAACCTGAAGTCGGTCGCGCACAGCGCCGGCCACCTGGTCGCGGTGTCGCGTTCGGGCGAGATCTCCGTGCTCGATCCGCATGGCCGCGAGCGCGAGCGCTACAAGCTCCCGTACGGCGCGACCATCACCGTCAAGGACCTGTCCGAGGTCAAGGCCGGCCAGTCGGTGGCCAACTGGGATCCGCACAACCACCCGATCGTGTCGGAAGTGGCCGGCTTCGTCCGCTTCGTCGACTTCATCGACGGCGTCACCGTCATCGAGAAGACCGACGAACTGACCGGCCTGGCTTCGCGCGAGATCACCGATCCGAAGCGTCGCGGCACCCAAGGCAAGGACCTGCGTCCGCTGGTCCGCATCGTCGACAAGGACGGCAAGGACCTGACCATCCCGGGCACCGACCTGCCGGCGCAGTACCTGCTGCCGCCGCGCTCGCTGGTCAACCTGCAGGACGGCGCGCCGGTCGGCGTGGGCGACGTGGTCGCCAAGATCCCGCAGGAAGCGTCCAAGACCCGCGACATCACCGGCGGTCTGCCGCGCGTGGCCGACCTGTTCGAGGCGCGCAAGCCGAAGGATCCGGCGATCCTGGCCGAGCGTTCGGGCGTGGTCAGCTTTGGCAAGGACACCAAGGGCAAGCAGCGCCTGATCATCAAGGACAACGAGGGCGGCGAGCACGAGGAGCTGATCCCGAAGTACCGCCAGATCATCGTGTTCGAAGGCGAGCACGTGACCAAGGGCGAGACCGTTGTGGACGGCGAGCCGAGCCCGCAGGACATCCTGCGCCTGCTGGGCATCGAGCCGCTGGCCGCCTACCTGGTCAAGGAAATCCAGGACGTCTACCGCCTGCAGGGCGTTAAGATCAACGACAAGCACATCGAGGTGATCACCCGCCAGATGCTGCGCAAGGTCGAGATCACCGACCAGGGCGACAGCAAGTTCCTCAATGGCGAGCAGGTCGAGCGCCAGCGTGTCATCGAGGAGAACGCACGCCTGGGTGGCCGCAACGAGCTGATCGCGAAGTTCGATCCGGTGCTGCTGGGCATCACCAAGGCGTCGTTGGCGACGGAATCCTTCATCTCCGCGGCCTCCTTCCAGGAGACCACCCGTGTGCTGACCGAGGCTGCCGTCCGCGGTACCCGCGACAGCCTGCGCGGCCTGAAGGAGAACGTGATCGTCGGTCGCCTGATCCCGGCCGGTACCGGCCTGGCCTACCACAGCCAGCGCCGTCGCACGGCCACCGGTCTCACCGAGGCGGAGATTGCCGCACTGTCCGGCGGCAGCGAGCCGGCGGCGGTCGAGGCACCGGTCGAGGCGGCCGCCGAAGGCGCTTCGGAGGAGTAAGACGGAGGCCTTCGGGCTTCTCCAGTGGCGGGCCAGGATGCCCGCCACGTCCGTCCCGGTGCCGGCCGCAGGGCCGCGCCGGGACGGTGCCACGGAAGGCGGCCGGTTGACGCTGTTTCAGGCCGGCAGCTATACTCTCCTGTCTCGGCAGGCCGTCCTTCGGCCTGCCGTCGTTTTCACGTACCGGCCCCGGAAGTGACGGGGCCCCAAGCAGAAGAACCTTACCAATGGCGACGATCAACCAGCTGGTCCGCAAGCCGCGGCAGGCTACGACGTACAAGAGTGCCTCGCCGGCGCTCGAGAAGTGCCCGCAGCGCCGTGGCGTCTGCACGCGCGTCTACACCACCACCCCGAAGAAGCCGAACTCGGCGCTCCGCAAGGTGGCCAAGGTGCGCCTGACGAACGGGTTCGAGGTGATCGCCTACATTCCGGGCGAGGGTCACAACCTGCAGGAGCACTCGATCGTGCTCGTGCGCGGCGGTCGTGTGAAGGACCTGCCGGGCGTCCGCTACCACATCGTCCGCGGCACGCTCGACGCCGCCGGCGTCAACGGCCGCAACCAGAGCCGTTCCAAGTACGGCACGAAGCGACCCAAGCCGGGCCAGCCCGCTGCGGGAGGTAAGAAGAAGTGAGCCGCCGCAAGAGTGCCGTGAAGCGCCCGATCCTCCCGGACGCGCGCTACGACAGCCAGACGGTCTCGAAGTTCATCAACGTCCTCATGTACGAGGGCCGCAAGTCCACCGCCGAGCGCCTGTTCTACTCGGCCATGGACCTGGTCGAGAACCGCACGAGCCAGCCGGGCGTCAACGTCTTCAAGCAGGCGCTGACCAACCTCAAGCCGGTCGTCGAGGTCAAGAGCCGCCGCGTTGGTGGCGCCACCTACCAGGTGCCCGTCGAGGTCCGCCCCGACCGCCGCACCGCGCTCGCCATGCGCTGGCTCATCTCGTACTCGCGTGACCGCAACGAGAAGTCCATGGCCGAGAAGCTCGCCGCCGAGGTGATCGCCGCCTCCAAGGGCGAGGGCAGCGCCGTCAAGAAGAAGGAGGACACGCACCGCATGGCGGAGGCGAACAAGGCGTTCGCCCACTACCGCTGGTAAGCGCGGTCCCGTCCGGCTCTTCCACCGCGCCCTCCGGCCAACGCCGGGGGGCGCGGTGCGTTTCAGCGCCCCACCTGCCGATACTCCCTCCCATGGCCGACGCGTCCCCCCTCCCGCAGCCCGCCTCCGACGTGATGTGCCAGCGCTTCGACGACGGCGCGGTGCTCTTCTCCACCCGGTCGGAGGTGTATTTCGGGCTCAACCACGTCGGCG
>JAEZQX010000282.1 GCA_023441105.1 Pseudomonadota bacterium
CCGCTGGCTGCTCCGAAGACCCTGCGCGAGCGCTTCGTCGCGCTGCGCAACCTGCCACCCTTCCTGCGCGAGCTGTGGCGCGCGAGTCCATTCCTCCTCTCTGGCGACCTCGTCCTGCGCGTGGTACGCGCGCTGCTGCCGGTCGCGACCCTCTTCGTCGGCAAGCTGATCATCGACGAGGTGGTGCGGCTGCTCGCCGCGGGCGTCACGGCCGCGCCATGGGTCGACGACCTCGCCAGCGGGCGCTACGGCCACCTGGCCCTGCTGCTGGCGGCGGAATTCGGCCTGGCCGTGCTTTCCGACGTGCTCGGCCGGCTGGTGTCGCTGGCCGACGCGCTGCTTGGCGAGCGCTACACCAATGCCACCAGCATCCGCCTGATGGAGCACGCGGCCACGCTCGACCTGGAGGACTTCGAGGACAGCGAACTGCAGGACCGGCTCGACCGCGCGCGCCGGCAGACCGCCGGGCGCAGCGCGCTGATGAGCCAGCTGTTCGGCCAGGCGCAGGACCTCGTCACCGTGGTCGCCTTCGCCGCCGGCCTGCTGGTGTACGCGCCGTGGCTGATCGCGCTGCTGGTCGCCGCGCTCCTGCCCGCCTTCCTCGGCGAGGCGCACTTCAACGCGCAGAGCTACTCGCTCAACTACGCCTGGACGCCCGAGCGCCGCGTGCTCGACTACGTGCGCCAGACCGGCGCCAGCGTGGAAACCGCCAAGGAGGTCAAGATCTTCGGCCTCAACGGCTTCCTGATCGCGCGCTACCGGGAACTGGCCGACCGCTTCTACGACGCCAACCGCGCGCTGGTGCGCCGCCGCGCGCTGTGGGGCAGCGTGTTTGCGGCGCTCGGCACGATCGGCTACTACGCCGCCTACGCGCTCATCGCCTGGCGCACCGTGCACGGCATCTTCAGCATCGGCGACCTCACCTTCCTCGCCGGTTCGTTCCGCCGCCTGCGCAACCTGCTGGAGAACCTGCTGATCGGCTTCTCGCAGCTGGCCGGCCAGGCGCTGTACCTGGACGACCTGTATTCCTTCTTTGCCATCGAGGCGGAAATCGTCTCGCCGCCCGACCCGCTGCCGTTCCCGCGCCCGATCCGCGATGGCTTCGTGTTCGAGGACGTGGGTTTCCGTTATCCCGGTGCCGAGCGCTGGGCCGTGCGCAACCTGTCATTCCGCCTCGCCGCCGGCGAAGTGCTGGCGCTGGTCGGCGAGAACGGCGCGGGCAAGACCACGCTGGTCAAGCTGCTGGCGCGCCTGTACGACCCCGACGAGGGCCGCATCCTGCTCGACGGCCGCGACCTGCGCGACTACGACCTGGACGACCTCCGCGCGCACGTGGGCGTGATCTTCCAGGACTTCGTGCGCTACGCCTTCACCGCCGCCACCAACATCGCGGTCGGCCGCATCGAGGCGCGCGAAGACCAGGCGCGCATCGTGCGCGCCGCACAGCAGAGCCTCGCCGACGACGTCATCCGCCGGCTGCCCGACGGCTACGGGCAGGTGCTCGGCAAGCGCTTCCACGGTGGCGTCGATCTTTCCGGCGGCGAATGGCAGAAGGTCGCCATCGCCCGCGCCTACATGCGCGACGCCGACCTCCTGATCCTCGACGAACCCACCGCCGCCCTCGATGCGCGCTCCGAGTTCGAAGTGTTCGAGCGCTTCAAGGAGCTATCGGCCGGCAAGACCGCCGTGCTGATCTCGCACCGGTTCTCCACCGTGCGCATGGCCGACCGGATCCTGGTGCTGGAAGGCGGCCGGATCGAGGAGGTGGGGACGCACGAGGAGCTGCTGGGGGCGGGGAGGCGGTATGCGGAACTGTTTGAACTGCAGGCGGCGGGGTATCGGTGATTGGGCTGGGAATGGGGAATGGGGAATGGGGAATGGTCAAGAGGATTCGCCACCTGCGGACGCGTCGCCCAGACCCACGCCGTCAAGGCACAGCGGATGGACAGGGGAGCGGTCAGGGGTCGTCGCGATCGCTGCGGGGCGAGGCGCGAGATGGGAGACGTGTGCGGGGTCGCAGCAGGGGATCCGGGAGTTGGCTTTGTGGCGGTCGCGCACAGGGTGCGCTCCTACAGGTGTCAGGGAATTCGGCGCGGCACGGGAGTCACGTTGCTGACGCTCTCGGCCGGTCGGGTCTGGTGCCCGGCTCGTCCTCGACGCCGTTATCGACCCGATGGCTCTGCAAGCGAGGCCGATTCCACGGGAGCTGCTGGTCCTGCGCAGGGCGACCGCCGCGCGGATGGGGTGATCCCCGTGCTACCGCCCTTTTACTTTGATCCGCACGGACGGGTTCTCTTTTGCCCGCTCGATGATCTCTTCGGCCGTCATGCCGGCGACCTTGTCCCGGATGTGCGCCATCGAGGGTTTCTGCAGGTCCGGATTGCCCACGACCTCATAGACGCTCTTGACGCCTTCCATGTTGAGCATGACCACGGCGATCGCGAGTTTCTGCTGCTCTTCGGGCGAGAGGGCGTCCATCATCGCCTCGTAGGAGGCCTCGGCCGCCTGCGGGCTCGAGGCATCGATCCGAACTGCCTCGGCAGGATGCTGGTTGGCGCAACCGATGACGAGCGCGGCGGCGAGACCCAGCAGTACCTTTCTGTACACTTCGGCAACTCCCTTGCAATCAAACGTGCAAAGGACGCGCGCGATACCCGACATCAGGATCGCGTCGCTTCGGTGGCTCCCCTCGCCAGGCGGCTACGGCGCTGCAGGAACACCGACCGGAGTACGGGCGCCGCAACGAATAGCACGGCGCTGAGCGGCAGCCGCCAGCCGCCGATGAAGAGGTTGGCAGCCATGTGCAGGATGTACCCGGGCGTTGGCGCGTCCCGACTTGTGAAGTCGCGCCGCCCGCTAGAGTTGCCATAGACCGTGATCGTTGCCACCGAGCAGGCAGATCGCAAACCGGCCACGTCCGGGCATCTCCATGGGCGGCAGCGCGACGGTGCCGCCTGCTTCCTGGACGGCCGCTACAGCCGCTTCGATGTCCTGGACCAGCCAATAGGGACGGACCACCGGCTGTTCCGACTCGCGCAACGGAGCGCGGATGCCGACGAGGCTGCCATCTGCCAGGGCAGCGGTGCTGGCGTTGCCGAGTTCGGCGACCGGATCGCCGAATTCAGCGCCTTGCGACGCATAGGCGGCGCGCACGCCGTCGACGTCGAGGGTGACGATCTAGAGGTAATGGACCTTCATGCGTCAACTCCGTTGGTTGCGGTGCGGCTGCGGCCGGTTGCCGTGAGAGACGCGGCGCCGCGAAGCCGTCCCGGCTGGAATGCATTGTCCGATCCCTTCACGGCAGCAACTGGATGCCAAACGGCCGGAGCGCCACGGCGAACAGGCCGAAGCAGAGGAACGTGATGATCGCCGACGCGAGCAGGGTAGGCCAGAAGCCGATGCGCGCCAGCAGCCACGGAAACGCAAGGAACATGGGTAGCGTGGGAACCACGTACCAGAACGTGTACCAGGCATGGTTGGCAATCCTGGCTCGGGGCTGTTTGTCCACGTGCAGCCAGATCAACGCCAGGAATGTCACCAGCGGCAGGGCCGCCAGGAAACCGCCCATCCGGTCGCTCCGCTTCGCGACCTCCGACACGACCACGACGACGGCCGCGGTGAGCAGGTATTTGATGATCAGCCACCCCATGACGTCTCCGGAAGGCTTCAAGCCCGACACGCACCCTATCGTGAAGCGGTGGCCTCGACGGATTGTCAGGCCACGCTGTCGATGGTGACAAGCAGGCTTCCTTCCATTACCCCGTGCGGGCGTTCTCGTGGACGACGCAGACCTCGCTCACAGGCCCATGCGAAGTCAGGGGACACCCTGTGCCTCCAGCCACGCGAGCGCTTGTGCGCGGGTTTCGTGGGCACGGAAATGCCGGCCGCGGCGCGCTTCCAGCAGGAATTCCTGGAATCTCGCTGGATAGGGAACCTCCGGAGCGAAGACGGCCGCGGTGCGCAGGCGAAAGTCGACCAGCTTCTGCACGAACTCCCCAGCGAAGCCTGTGCGCAGGTCCAAGAATCCGGAAGGGAGCGCGCATGCGCCGAGGAGCAGCAGGTCGGTGCCTGCGCCGCTACAGGCATACGCAAGCTCCAACGCGTCCCGGGAATCGGTGATGCCGGAGGCGCACTCGACAACCGGAAACGCGAGATCCGGAAGCAACTGGTAATCCATGCGTGCCCTCTGGCGACCGGATCAGGCCGGATCGCGAAGCGGCATCGGCTTGGGCGGATTAGCAAGGTGCGCCCAATGGCGATGCTGGATCACGCCTGCGACGGCAAATGCCAGTTCGATCGCGGCGCCCGCCGCCACGACCGCCAGCGCGGGAGCCGACAGCGCGGCGAGGGCGAACCCGGCCCCGGCGAGCGCCAGGCCGAGTGCCCAGTAAAGGCGCATGCCGTACAGCGTGGCGAACACGAGGTAGCGGCCACCGATGACGAGCAGCATGGCGGCGAAGAACCAGGCCGGCTTCTGCAGCCCGAGCACATACGCCAGCGGAAGACTGAAGATAAGCCAGAAGGTGCTCGCCCCTGCCAGCTGGCCGAGTGGATTGCCTCTGGTGTGGGTGGCGGCCGCGCCAAACAGGCGGCAGAGCACGAGCCCGACGGGGTGGATGAGGGTGCCGCCAATGAGGAGAGCCCAGATCGCGCGTTCGGGAGAGGCGAATGCCGCCACGCCGGCCGCGACCGACCACGCCAGCGCCGATGCCAGGATGCCCGGCGCGCCGCTGTAGTAGCCACGGCGAAGGTCGTGTTGCGCTTCGGTTACGCTCATTTCCATCTTCCAGCCTCTTGTGGCGGTGGGTGACCCGGCCCGGAAACACGCCGGACTCGCAAGCAGTATGGGCCGGAAAGGATCGTCAGGCCTCACGGTCGGTGACGGATCTCGTCACCCGCCTCGACGAACACGGGACCAGGACTTCGAACAAATGGGCGCGCATGCAGCGCCCTGCAGCATCGACTCACGTCCGGGTGGCCGCGGTCCCGCGTCCGGCCATGTGGAACACCGCCCGCGCGAGCAAGCCGAACACCAGCAGGAACAGCCCCACGCAGACCGCGATGGCGAACTTCCCCGTGCTTGCCTGGTACACAGCGCGGTTGAGCGGGCCGGAGAGGGTCATTCCGAAGAGGTAGAGCAGCACGACGAGCAACGCCACGACCCCGCCGGTGGTTGCCACGGCGACGGCGGCCATGCGGGACAGGAGGTACGGACGATTGCGGAGAGGGTTCATGGGTGTCCTCGCAGGATCAGGCCTCGCGCGGCCTTGTCGATGGGCGCGGCCTACTTGCCCCAGCGCCAGCGTGGCGGTTCGCCCTTGATCCAGCATATGGCTACGAGTAGCAGGATCACGCTCCAGATGGAAACCTGGAAGAGTACCGGGTGGGTTGCAGGCGGAAAGATGATTGGTGCAGCGCATAGCAGCGCCGTGGCGACGCCGAGGACCACCCAGCCTTGCCATGTAAGCGGCAGGCCCCAACCCCAGCCGTAGGTTTTTGCGCGGAACCAATACGTTTTCTCGTCGGGCATTGGTGCTCCTGCGTCATCGGTCGGCACGCGCAACGGGGTGGATCGTCTCGTGCCGCGCGAGCATCTCGACGAACTGCTGGATCCGCCGGGCGCGAGTCTCCGGTTTTCGCGCGGTCTGGATCCTGAAAAGGATGGCGTAGCGGTTGCGACAATCGAGCGTGGCGAAGAAGGCGCTTGCCTTCGTCTCCTTCTCGAGCGCTGCCTGGAAGTCCGGTGGTGGTGTGGCGCCGCGCGGGGAATCGTAGGCCTGCTCCCAGCGGCCATCGCCCTTGGCTCGCTCGACTTCGCGGAGCCCGGCTGCCTCCATCCGCCGGAGCTCGATGAGCTGCATCGCCTTGTCGCGATTGATCCTCGACCAGATGCTCTTCGCCGACCGGGGCGTGAAGCGTTGCAGCCAGGAGTCTTCGTCCATGCTTTTCTTCTGGCCATCGATCCAGCCGAAGCACAGGGCAGCCTCCACGGCTTGCGCGTAGGAGACCGATCGCAGGTCCGTCCCCGCCTTGGCGATCCGCAGCCATACGCCGGCGGACGCGGCGTGATTCGCGCGCAGCCAGGAAGTCCAGGCCTCCTGGTCTTCCAGCAGGAGCGATTCCGCGCCGGGATCGGCAGCGGCCGTGGGCCTCATGTCAGAGGCGGGCCGCCCTTTCGCGACAGGGCTCACTCTTCCCAATACTCGCCGGGGCGGTAGTTGCCGAAGTACCAGAGATGGTCTTCGGGATCCCGCACCATGTAACCGCGAGCACCGTACTCCTCGGTCCTGAGCTCCCGCACGACTCGCGCGCCGGCGGCTACGGACACTTCGTAATGGGCATCCGGATCCTCGACGAACACGCTCAGGGCCTGCGGGGTACCCGCGAGGCCTTTCGGGCTGACGCGGCGATCTTCCTGCTTGGGTGAACTGATCATCACGACACCGGTGCCGTGGCTGAGTTCGGAATGCTCGATCCGCCCGTCCGGCCCCGGCACCACGAAGCGCCGGGTGAACCCGAACGCGCGACATAGCCAGTCGATCGCGGCTGGCGCGTCGTCGTAGGTGAGGCTCGGGTAGATGTCCGAGGGGCTGCAGCAGGTTGGCGGCATGTTCGGTCCTCTCGAAGCGGCGGCTCCACGCGAAGGAATGTCCCAGGCGCCACGAGCCTTCGCCCGCGTAGGCTGGACGGCCGCAGGCCGGCC
>JAEZQX010000298.1 GCA_023441105.1 Pseudomonadota bacterium
GTGAACAACTGGTCGGCCGGCGACGCAGGCCGCGGCGCCATGCCCGGCCGCTTCAACAACAATAACAGCAGCAGATCCTGGCCCGGCAGCCAGAACCGGCAGGACCAGGTGCCGTTGCCGCAGTTCCAGCAATCGCAGCAGGCGGCGCCGGCCGGTGTCGGCGCAGCCCGGGATCCGCGCAACGAGCAGCACCAGTCGCGCACCATGGAGGGGTCGGGCGGGGGCTCGAGCAGTGGCACGGGCTACCAGGCCAACCCCGGGAACGGGAGCGGCTCGCCGCAGCCCACCCGCCAGGTGGCGGCCGCCGAGCACAATTCGATCGAGGCACTGCGGGACCTGGTGCAGAAAGGTCAGATGCACGAGACCGGCCTCGGCGTGCCGAAGAACCTGAGCCGCGCCTTCGATCTCTATTGCGAGGCTGCGCGCGACGGCTATCCCGATGCGCTGCTGCGCATGGGATGGATGTTCGCCGAGGGCAACGGTGTCGAGAAGAATCTCAATGCTGCCTCCACGCTGTTCAAGCGGGCCTCGCGCTTCGGCAGCGCAGTCGGCGCCGAGCTCGCTGAGCGTTTCGGCGGGACCAGGGAACTGCTGCCGGTTTGCCTCAAGGGCACGCTGGTCGAGAAGGGCACGCCGGAGCGTCCCGCCACCACCGCGGAGCTGTCGGCCATGGCGCCGCGCTTCGATTCACCGCTGGCCATGCGCAGCGAGCCGCTGCGCGCGGAGCGCTCCAAGCTGGTCAACACCGTGATCGCCGAGGCGCGCAACTTCAAGCTCGATCCGCGCTTGGTGCTGGCCGTCATGGCCACCGAGTCCGGCTTCGATCCCAACGCCAAGTCGCCGAAGAACGCCTGGGGGCTCATGCAGCTGATCCCGGAGACCGCCGAGCGGTTCAACGTCAAGAACATCCTCGATCCGGTCGACAATATCCGCGGCGGCATGGCCTACCTGCGTTGGCTGCTGAGCTACTACCGCGGCGATGTCACGTTGACGCTCGCCGCCTACAATGCCGGCGAAGGCGCAGTCGACAAGCACAGCGGCGTGCCGCCGTTCAGCGAGACGCTGGCCTACGTGCAGAGGATTCGCGCGCTTTACCCGTTCGATCGGCACCCGTATGACGCGACCATCAGCAACAGCTTCTCGAAGGCGGCGGCACAGCCCACCCGCACCGTGGATGCCAACGCCGCGGTCGCCGGCGACGGGGCGCTCGCGAAGAACTGACTTCCTGCGCGCGCTGGCGTCGCCGCTGGCGTTGCTCGTGTTGCTGGCGGCGGGCGCCGTCCTGGCGCCCTCGCCCGCGATCGCCCAGCGCGCCCAGCAGCCGCAGCAGCAGGAAGAGGAGCAGGCGATGATCTCGCAGGCCGAGCTCCATGCGCTGACCAACGGCTTCGCCGACCGCTACATGACCTACATCGTCACCGCGGCCGAGCAGATCGAGAGGAACAATCCCAACGCCCAGCACCGCCGCCTGGCACACCGCATCAAGCTGGTCCAGGTGTCGGCCGTCTACGACATCGTCACCAATCCCGATCCCTTCACGCAGCTGCTCGACCTGACCCTGGTGGTCAGCCTGCAGGCACGCAAGTGGATCGACGACGACATGGCGGAGAAGTGGTTCGGGCCGCGCGGCAAGCACCTGGTGAGCGCGATGCGCCAGGCGCGCAGCGACATCTGGAAGATCGCTTCGCGGGTGATGCGCACGTCGCAGCTCGAGCAGCTCGACACGCTGATCCTGCAGTGGCACCGCAAGCATCCGGACATCGAGCTGGTCTCCTATGTGCGCTTCGACGATTTCGCCGCCTCGCGCGGCAAGTCGATCGTCGCCGAAGTCGCCGAAGGCGGCGGGTTCCTCGCGCCGGTCGGCGAGGCGACCAAGGCGGTCGACGAGGTGCGGCTGCTCGGCGAGCGCGCCTTCTATCTCGGCAAGCGCATGCCGTTCCTGCTCAGCTGGCAGGTGCGCGAGGCGCTCGGCGACGCGCTGAGCTCGCCGGACCTGGCGCAGATCAACGCCATCGCGCCGACCATCACCGCCAGCGTCGAGCGCGCGACGAAGATCGCCGAGCGGCTGCCGGCCGACATCGCGCGCGAGCGCGCGGCGGTCGACGCGCTGTTCGCCAAGCACATGCCGCTGGTCGACAAGACGCTGCTGATGACCCGCGACATCGTCAACGAAAGCACCAGCCTCGCCGGCGAGGCGATCAACCTGTCGGGGTCGGTCGAGTCGCTGCTGGCGCGGCTCGACGACGCCGGCAAGACCCTGCAGCAGACGGTGGGCGCGATCGACGAGGTGTTCATGAAGCCCGGCCGCGACAAGCCGGCCGACCCCAACGCCAAGCCGTTCGACATCGCCGAATATGCCGGCGCGGCGGAGTCCATCGGCGCGACGCTGCAGCGGGCCAGCACCCTGCTCGGCGAATTGCGTTCGGGCCTGTCGTCGCCCGAGCTGGTCAATACGCTCCAGGGCGGCATCGATGCGTCGGTCGACAAGGCGGCGGAACGCAGCGAGCGCCTCGTCGACGCCATCTTCTGGCGCATCGCGGCGCTGCTGGTGCTGGCCTTCGTGCTCGCCCTGCTCTACCGCCTGCTGGCCAATGCGATGTCACGGCGGCAGGGGCCGCCGGCGTGAGGCCGCTGCGGCGGCGTTCGCTTCACGCCCTGGCGGGCATCGTCCTGCTGGCGCTGCTGGCCGGCTGCGCCGGGACCGCCACCGGCGAACGCCTGCGCACCGGCCTGCGCGATCGCGCCGCGCCGCGCACCACGCCGCGTCCCAATGCCGAAGCGCCGCGCCAAGGCGAACTGGTCGTCGCGCCGGCGCGCCCGGAGCAGCAGCAGGCCGCCCTGCGCCAGCAGGAAGCCGAGATCGACCCCGACCTGCCGCAATACCGGCCGGGCAGCAATATCGCCGGGGTGATCGCGTCGAGCGGCTCGTCGACGTTGACCACGCTGCTCAACCTGTGGTCCGAGGAGTTCCGCCGGATCCACCCGCGGGTGGACGTGCAGATCACCGGCGGCGGCTCGAGCGCGGCGATGCGCCCGCTGCTGGCGGGCACCTCGGACATCGCGCCGATGTCGCGCGAGATGACCGCCAGCGAGCTGGCCAGCTTCAAGGAGCGCTGGGGCCAGGAGCCGCTGCGGCTGACGGTGGCGCTCGACGCCGTCGCCGTCTATGTCAACAAGGAAAATCCCCTGCGCAGCCTCGACCTGCGCCAGCTCGATGCGATCTATTCGATCGCGCCCAAGCGCGGCGGCACGACGCCGCGCGTGTGGGGCGACCTGGGCGTCAAGGGCCGTCTCGCGGACAAGCCGATCAACCTGCACGGCCCGCGGCGCGCCCATGGCATCTATTCCGTGTTCCGCGAGATGGTGCTGCTCGACGCCGGCTATCGCATCGAGATGCAGTCCGAGCCGGTGTCGAGCGCGATCGTCCAGGCACCGGGCAGCGACGAAACCGCCATCGCCTTTGCCAGCCGCTTCTTCAATTCGCAACGCACGCGCCAGCTCGGGATCGCGGTGGAGCCCGGCCGGCCGGCGGTGGCGCCGAGCGCGCAAACCATCGCCAACGGCACCTACCCGCTGTCGCGCCGGCTCTACCTGTACGTCAATCGCAGCGCCCGCAGGCCGCTCGAGCCGCAGGTGACCGAATTCCTGCTCTACGTCTGCTCGCGGCAGGCGCAGGAAGTCCTCGCGCGCGAGGGCGGCATTGCGATCACCCGGGCGATCGGCGACGACGAATGCAGCGGCAAGCTGCTGCCGGAGGGCGTGGAGACGACGGCGCGGGCGGAGCGCAAGCGCTGAGGCAGGCACTACGGGCTGGGGCGATCACGATCCGGCTCGCATGCGCCGGACAGCGACGATGCAGAAGATCGGCGCGAGCGCGAACAGGCCGAACAACCAGGCGGCAGCACTCGCCGCTCCGGCCTCGCCGCCAGGATCCGCGATGCCGGCGAGATTGGCGACCACGCCGGCGGCCGCGGCGCCGAGGGCAGCGGCCGACAACTGCACGGTGGTGATGGCGGCCGCCGCCAGGTCGTGCTCGGCGGCCGGCGCCTGTTGCAGGATGCCGGTCACCAGGTGTGGCCAGGTGAAGCCGATGCCGAGTCCGACGCACAGCAGGCCAAGACAGATCGGCAGCAGCACGACCAGGGCACCGGCGCCGTTGATCGGCATCATGAAGGCCAGCAGCGCCAGGCCCGACAGGCACAGCACCGGCCCGGACAGGATCGCCCGCCGGGCGCCGCCCCCTTGCCAGCTGGCGCTGAGGATCGAGCCCGCCGTCCAGCCGATCGCGAGCAGCGCCGCCAGGTAGCCGGCGATCAGCGGCGGTTGGCCATGCAGCCATTGCAGCAGGTAGGGCACATAGATGTTCGGCTGCATGCCGATCAGCAGCAGCGCGATGGTGGCGTAAAAAGCGCCCAGGGGCGACGCCAGCCGCAGCGCGCCGATCGGCAGCAGGCGCGCGGCCGAGCGAGCTTCGACGGCGAGCAGCACCCCCAACGCGGCGAGCGTGCCGACGACGCTGACCAGGTTCCACAGCAGGTCGTGGCCGACACTGCCCAGCGACAACAGCAGGACGGCGGTGCTGAGCAGCAGCAACTGCTGCAACGGCAGCGGCCGCTGCGCCGTGATCCCGTCTTCCCGAACGCGCCTTCCCGGCAGGACCAGGAAGGCCATCAGGCCGAACAGGGCGGCGACCGGAATCAGCGTCCAGAATGCCGCCCGCCAGGCACCGAGCTGCGCGAAGATGCCGCCGACGGCCGGCCCGATGAGCGTGGCGAAGCCCCACATCGCCGAGATCAGGCCAATCACCCGCCCCCACAGCCGCGGCGCGAAGACCAGGCGCATGACGCCGTAGGACAGCGCGTAGAGGAAGCCGCCGCCGAAGCCCTGCACGAAGCGGCCGACCAGCAGCACCGGCATGGCCGGCGCGAGCGCACAGACCAGCGTGCCGGCGGCGAAGATGCCGGCGGCGATGGCATAGGCATCGCGCGCTCCGGCGCGGGTCAGCAGCCGCGCCGACAGGGCCGCGCCGAGGATCGACGCCAGCACGAACAGCGTGGTGCTCCAGGCATAGTAGGGCAGCCCGCCGATGTCCCGCACCGCCGACGGCATGATGGTGACCGCGACGTAGATGTTGACCGCATGCAGTGCAACGCTGCCGCCGAGCGCGAGCGAATAGACGGCATTGCGGCCCGCAAACAGGTCGCGCCAGGCCGGCATGGCCCCCTCGGTCGCGGAAGTCGCGGAAGCCGCGGGTTTCGGAGTTCGGTCGGGAGTTCGGTCCGGGGCGGGTGCCGCGGCGGGTGCGGCGGCGGATGCTCTTGCGGAGTCGGAAGCTGCGGCGGAGGCTGCGGCGGAGGGATCGTCGGACATGTGCTTGCAGGCAGGCCGCCGGGGCGAAACGCGGGCGGAAGTGCGCATCATAAAGGGGTTCGCGAAGCGCCATCCCGAACCATCCTGCCGATCCGCGCCGACGTTCAGCCATCGCAAAGCGCCGGATGGAGCGACGGTTGCGGATAGGCTCGATCGCTGCCGATGGCCAGAAAGCCGTTGTCCAGCGGCGGCGGCTGGGGACGGCCTGTCATGGGCCGGGGGGCATTGACCGGCGGCCGATCGGAACCGATGGTGCCGGCCGCGTCGCTCGTACCGAGGCCGCCGACAGGCGGATCCGCGGGCGGCGGCGCGGCCCGGCCGGAAGAGCCCTGGGCGCTGGCCGCGGAGACTCGCGCCGGCGTCAGGCCGGCG
>JAEZQX010000327.1 GCA_023441105.1 Pseudomonadota bacterium
AAGCAGCGGCGATCCGGCTCGAGGCGCCGGCGCAGGTCGTTCCAGCCGTCGATGGCATGCACCGCCTCGTGCTGGATCAGCCGCTCGAGCAGCGCCGCCGGCGAGTTCCAGTCGACGCGGGTGAGCGTGAGAAAGCCAGGGCTGAACCAGGACGACAGCAGGTGGGCAAGGTCGGCGTCGACAGCCAGGAGGCGGCGGTTGGCGCGCAGGCGCTCGAGCACGAACTCGCGCATCGCGACGATGGTCGCGGTGCCGCCGGCCACCTGGTTGAGCCGGCGCAGCAACTCCTGTCGCGGCGGCTCGGCAGCGCGGTTCAGGCTGATGAGGTTCTCGGGCGAGCGGCTGACGGCGTACTTCTCCGCCAGCAGGAGCACGTCGCCCGGGTCGGGATCGAAATCGCTGGCCAGCACTTCGAAGAACTGCTGGCGGCTGGCGGTCGACAGGTTGCGGTAGCGGACCAGCGCCCGCGCCGCGATCGCCAGGCTGTTGGCCTCGCCCTGCTCCGTCAGCAGCTGGCGGCAGTCCTTGAGCAGCAGGCCCAGTTCGCTGCGGTCGCGCTCGTGCTGGCGCGCCTGCAGGAACCGCTCAAACACCGACCGATTCCGCCTCTTCCTGCTCCTGGGCGGCGCGTGCGGCTTGCGATTCGGCAGGCGCGAAGCGCGGGCGGGCCTCCGCAATCGCCGGCCCGTTGCCTGCCGTCACCACGCGGTCGCTGGCGGAGGGCAGGATGGCGGCGTTGCCGGCGGCAGCCGCCACTGTCGCGCCGGCCTCCGTCGCCGCGTAAGGGGCAGCCGCCTCGACTGCGCGGCTCTCCTCGGCAGCGGCTGCCTGCGCCGCCGCCTGCTGGCGCGCCAGCAGGGTTGCCCGCCAGGCCTTCTGCTGTGCCAGCAGGTGATGCTGCATGACCTGCTCGGCGCTGTCGGCGTCGCCGCGGGTGATGGTGCGCAACAGCGTGCGGTGCTCGGCAAGCGAATGGAGCAGCCGGTCGTCGGCGGGGATGGTGGTGCTGCGCACCAGCCGCAGGAAGCGCCGCAGGTCGCTGGTCGCGCGCAGCAGCCAGGGGTTGCCGGCGATGCTGTGCAGCAGGTGGTGCAGTTCGTCGGTGGCCTGGTGGTAGGCATCGCTGTCGCCGGCCGCCACGTGCTCTTCCATCTTCTGGTGCACCGCCTGCAGCCGCCGCGTATCCGCCGGCGTCTGGCGGCGGACCGCCTCGCCGGCGCAGCGTGCCTCCAGCAGGGCCAGCACCGGGAACAGCGAATCGACCTCCTGCGGACTCAGCTCGGTCACGAAGGCGCCCCGCCCCGGCACCAGCCGCACCAGGCCTTCATTGGCGAGCACCTTCAGCGCTTCGCGCAGCGGCGTGCGGGACGTGCCGAGCTTGGCCGACAGGTCGAGTTCATCGATCCGGCTGCCCGCCGGGATGGTCCGGTCGAAGATCATCTCCCGCACCCGGTCGGCGACTTCGATATGCAGTGACGAACGCGAAATCCTGTCGTTGAGATCCATCGGCGGTTGATCCTCTCTGAGTTTGGCCCTGGTCGATACGGATCACGAGGCCGGTGCCCGTCGGCTGACCGGGCCGCTGTCCCGCGGCCTTACGGTCCCCGCGCGTCACCCGACCGCCGGATGCAATCGGGGCTGGCGCTTCGTCGGACGAGCCGGCATGTCCGTGCTGGCCGCGTCGAACTTGAGGTGATTTCAAGCAAACGACGCCAAGTTCCTGAGCGGCTGGCATGATTCTATAATTATTGTGGCGCCGCCGGCTACACATTCCGCGCGAATTTCCGGGCTGGATGCGATCCCCGGTGCCGGCTGGATGCGGCTGCAACGACCTGCTCGTCGAGGACGAGGGGGCACCGCAGGCTTGCGGGCCGCTGTCGATAGAATGGAGTCCATGCTTCAGTCCCAACTAGACGCGCTGGCCGATGGCTTCCGCGGTGCCATGGCCGCGATCGGTGTGGATGCGCCCACGTCATCCCGGGTCAGCCTGGCACTGGACCGTCCCAGGCAGGCCGGCCACGGCGACATCGCCTGCAACCTGGCCATGCAACTGGCCAAGCCGCTGAGGCAGCCACCGCGCAATGTCGCCCAGTCGCTGCTCGACACCCTGCTGCGCAACGACCAGGGCGCGCTGATCGAGCGCGGCGAAGTCGCCGGGCCGGGCTTCATCAATCTCTGGCTCACGGCGCGCACCAAGCAGGAAGTGGTCGGCGTGGTGCTGCGCGACGGCGACGCGTTCGGCAACCGGGCGACCCGGCGCGACGAGTCGGTGCTGCTCGAGTTCGTTTCCGCCAATCCGACCGGTCCGCTGCACGTCGGCCATGGCCGGCAGGCGGCCCTCGGCGATGTGCTCGGCAACATCCTCGCCACCCAGGGCTGGCAAGTGTCGCGCGAGTTCTACTACAACGACGCCGGCGCGCAGATCAACAACCTCGCCCTGTCGGTGCAGGCGCGCTGCCGCGGCGTGAGTCCGGAGGATCCAGCCTTTCCCGCCGACGGCTATCGCGGCGAATACATCGTCGACATCGCCCAGGGCTACATGGCCGGCCGCACCGTCAGTGCCGCCTCGGTCGGCGAGGTGCAGGGTGCGGGCGATCCCGAGGATCTCGACGCCATCCGCCGCTTCGCGGTGGCCAGCCTGCGGCGCGAGCAGGATCTCGACCTGCAGGCCTTCGGCGTCGTCTTCGACCGCTACTACCTCGAATCCTCCCTCTACAGCGACGGGCTGGTGGAGGAAACGGTGGCCAAGCTGGTGGCGGCCGGCAAGACCTATGAGCAGGACGGCGCCCTGTGGCTGCGTACCACCGAGTACGGCGACGACAAGGACCGGGTGATGCGCAAGTCGGACGGCAGCTTTACCTACTTCGTGCCGGACGTCGCCTACCACACCACCAAGTGGGCACGCGGCTTCGCCAAGGCGATCAACATCCAGGGTTCGGATCACCACGGCACGATCGCACGGGTGCGGGCGGGCCTGCAGGCGCTCGGTCGCGGCATCCCGCAGGGCTATCCCGACTACGTCCTGCACAAGATGGTGCGGGTGATGCGCGGCGGCGAGGAGGTCAAGATCTCCAAGCGGGCCGGCAGCTATGTGACGCTTCGCGACCTGATCGAATGGTCCGGCGCCGGCGACATGGTGCGCGGCCGCGACGCGGTGCGTTTCTTCCTGGCCTCGCGCAAGGGCGACAGCGAGTTCACCTTCGATGTCGACCTGGCGCTGGCGCGCTCCGACGAGAACCCGGTCTACTACGTCCAGTATGCCCACGCCCGGATCTGTTCGATCATCGCCGCCGATCCGGCGGCGGCCGCGCCTGGATCGGCGTCCGCTTCCGAACCTGCGTCTGTGTTGGCCGATGGCACCGGGCCATCCGACCTGCGACTCGACCTGCTGACGACGCCGCATGAGTTTGCGCTGATGGCCCGGCTGGCGATGTTCCCGACGACGCTGGCGGCGGCGGCCGACGAGCTCTCGCCCCATCACCTCGCCTACTATCTCAAGGACCTCGCCGCCGATTTCCACGCCTTCTATAATTCCGATCGGGTGCTGGTCGACGATGTCGCCTTGCGCCGGGCCAGGTTGTCCCTGCTGGTCTCGGTCCGCACCATCCTGCGGCGGGGCCTCGCGCTGATCGGCGTGTCCGCGCCGGAAAAGATGTGACCGGCAACCGATCCGCGGCCGGCGCTTTCCGCGGGCGCGTGGTGGCGCTAGCGTCGGGCGTGGCTGGCAGCGGCGCCGCTGCTGCCGCTCCCGGCAACCGGGCACCGGCCCAACTCCACGATGTGAGCACACGCTTCTTGAATCCGCTCCTGACAATGGGCTCTTCACGCAAGGCGCAGGCCGGCGGTACGACCCTCGGCATCCTCATCGGCATCGTCATCGGCCTGGCGATCGCGGTCGTGACCGCGCTGTTCGTCACCCGCACGAGCCTGCCCTTCATCGGTCCGGCGGCCAAGTCCGGCGACAAGCAGGCGGCCGGCGCGCCGCCCACCGCCGCGGTGCCGGAGGCGCCCAAGCCGCAGGTTCCGGTCGCCGCCGGGGCCCTGCCGGACC
>JAEZQX010000332.1 GCA_023441105.1 Pseudomonadota bacterium
CGCGCCCGCAGCGACGACAGCAGGGAGTCGCCGCTGGTGCGCGCCAAGTCCTCGCATTTCAGCCGCAGCGGGTCGCGCCGGCCGCCGGCCGCCCCGCAGACCACTACCCGCCAGCGCCGCTCGCCGCACCAGGCCCCCAACGCCGCCTTCGCCACGACCGCGTCGATGGCGTCGATCACGACATCGGCCTTGCGCGGCATCACCTCGTCGAGGTTGCCGGGCTCGACGAAGGCCTCGACGGCGCGGATCCCCGCCAGGGGGGCGATCTGCTGGATGCGCCGCGCCATGACCTCCACCTTGGCGGCCCCGAGCGTGGATTCGAGCGCATGCACCTGGCGGTTGATGTTGGATTCGGCGATGTGGTCGAGGTCGACCAGCGTCAGGTTGCCCACGCCGGTACGGGCCAGCGCCTCGGCGGCCCAGGAGCCGACGCCCCCGACGCCGACCACCACGACGTGCGCCTGCTGCAGGCGCTTGAATGCCGCCTGGCCGATCAGCCGGGTGGTGGAGGTGAAGCGCCGGTCCGGCTGGTCGGTCACGGCAGGAGGATGGTCTGCCCGGTCGTCTTCCTGCCCTCGAGATCGCGATGCGCCTGGGCGGCGTCGGCCATCGGGTACCGCTGGGCGATCCGGATCTCCACCTTGCCGGAGCCCACCTGCCGGAACAGGTCCGCCGCCATCTCGTCCAGGTTGGCCCGCTTGGCGACATGCGGGATGAGCGACGGCCGCGTGAGGTAGAGCGTGCCCTTCAGGGCCGTCAACGCCATCGGGGGAACCGGTCCCGAGGCATTGCCGAAGCTCACCATCAGGCCGAAGGGCTGCAGGCAGTCGAGCGAGGCGCTGAAGGTGTCCTTGCCGACCGAGTCGTAGACCACCGGCACCATCGCGCCATTGGTGATCTCGCGCACCCGCTCGACGATGTTCTCCTGCTTGTACAGGATCACGTGGTCGCAGCCGTGGGCACGAGCCAGCTCGGCCTTCTCTTCGGAACCGACGGTGCCGATCACGGTGACGCCGAGCGCCTTGGCCCATTGCATGGCGATCAGGCCGACGCCACCGGCCGCCGCGTGAAAGAGGATGGTCTGGCCGCGCTGCAGCTTGTAGGTGCGGCGGAACAGGTACTGCACGGTCAGGCCCTTGAGCATCATGCCGGCGGCGGTCTCGAAGTCGATGCCGCGCGGCAGCTTGACGAGATGCTGCGCCGGCATCACCCGCTCCTCGGCATACGCGCCCGGCGGTCCGCTGCCGAAGGCGACCCGGTCACCAGGCTTGACGTGCGCGACGCCGTCGCCGACCTCCTCCACCACGCCGGCACCTTCCTGGCCGATGCCCGCCGGCAGCGGCAACGGATAGAGGCCGGTGCGGTGGTAGACGTCGATGAAGTTCAGGCCGGCCGCGTGCAGCCTGACCCGCGCCTCCCCCGGCCCGGGCTTGCCGACTTCGACGTCGGTCCACTCCATCATCTCCGGGCCGCCCGGCTTGCGTATGCGTATCGCCTTCGCCATCTTCCTCTCCGCTCCTCAGAATGTGCCTGGGTAGTTGCCACCGTCGATCAGCAGGTTCTGGCCGGTGACGTAGGCGGCCTGCTGGCTGCAGAGCCAGGCGCAGTACTGGCCGAACTCCATCTCGTCGCCGAAGCGCTGGGCCGGGATCGACTTGCGCGCGGCCTCTTCCGCCTGCTCCACGGTGACGCCTTTCTTCTTCGCCTCGGCGGCGAAGTTGCTGCGCAGCCGGTCGGTCATGAACCGGCCCGGCAGCAGGTTGTTGATGGTGACGTTGGCCGCCACGGTGGTGCGCGCCAGGCCGGCGACGAAGCCGGTCAGGCCGCTGCGCGCGCCGTTCGACAGGCCCAAAATGTCGATAGGCGCCTTCACCGCGCTCGAGGTGATGTTGACGATGCGGCCGAAGCGGCGCTCCATCATCTTGTCGACCGTCGCCTTCATCAATTCGATCGGCGTCAGCATGTTGGCATCGACCGCCGCGATCCAGTCCTCGCGGGTGAAGTCGCGGAAGTTGCCCGGCGGCGGCCCGCCCGCGTTGTTGATCAGGATGTCCACCTGCGGTGCCGCCGCCAGCACCTGCGCCCGGCCGTCCTCGCGGGTGATGTCGCCGGCCACCACGCGGACCTCGACGCCGGTCTCGCGGCGGATCCGCTCCGCCGCCGCCTGCAGGGTCGCCTCGGTGCGGGCATTGAGCACCAGGTTGACGCCTTCGCCGGCGAGCGACCGGGCGCAGCCGTAGCCGAGCCCCTTGCTGGCCGCGCAGACGATGGCCCATTTGCCCTTGATTCCAAGATCCACTGTCACCTCTCCTTGTCCAGAACGACGATTCCGGCCGGGCGGCTCTGTCGCCCCCGGGCCTGCGCCCGGCGATGGCGCGATTGCAGGCGGCGCCTGCCGGACGGGGCATTATCCTTGATCCGGCGCCGCTGCCGGCGCAGCGGCGGCGGGCGCCGGCGTCAGCGGCTCTTGAGGATGCTGCCCAGCATGCCGCGGACGATGGCCCGTCCGAGTTGCGAGCCGACGCTGCGGGCGACGCTCTTGGCAGCGGTCTCGATCACCGAGTCCTTGCGGCCGCTGCCGCCGAGCATGCCGCCAAGCGAATCCTTGAGCGCGCCACTCCACCCTTCGTCGGCCGGTGCGGCGCCGCCGACCTTGCCCTTGGCGGCCGCCTTGGCGTCGGCGGCTTCCTTGGCGCTCGCTGCCGCGGTCGCGGTACGCGCGCGCAGGACCTCATAGGCCGACTCGCGATCCTCGGTAGTGTCGTAGACGCCGGCCACCACCGACGTCTTGAGCAGCTGCCGTCGCTCGACGTCGGTCAGCGGCCCGATGCGCGAAGCCGGCGCCGCCATCCACACCCGCTCGACGATGTTGGGGCGGCCCTTCTCGTCGAGCAGCGACACCAGCGCCTCGCCCACGCCCAGCTCGCTGATCGCCTTCTCGGCGTCGAACTTGGGGTTGACCCGCATGGTCTCGGCCGCCGCCCGCACCGCCTTCTGGTCGCGGGGGGTGAAGGCCCGCAGCGCATGCTGGATGCGATTGCCGAGCTGACCGAGCACCGTATCCGGAATGTCCAGCGGGTTCTGGGTCACGAAGAACACGCCCACGCCCTTGGAGCGGATCAGCCGCACCACCTGCTCGACCTTTTCCAGCAGCGCGCGCGGCGCCTCGTTGAACAGCAGGTGGGCCTCGTCGAAGAAGAACACCATCTTCGGCTTCTCCGGATCGCCCACTTCCGGCAGCTGCTCGAACAGCTCCGACATCAGCCACAGCAGGAAGCTGGCATAGAGCCGTGGCGCATTGAGCAGCCGGTCCGCGGCCAGCACGTTGATCACGCCGCGGCCCTTGTCGTCGGTCTGCATCATGTCGGCGATGTTGAGCATGGGCTCGCCGAAGAAGGTGTCGCCGCCCTGCTGCTCGAGCGCGAGCATGCCGCGCTGGATGGCACCGATGGACGCCGCCGAGACGTTGCCGTACTCGGTGGTGAACTTCCTGGCGTTCTCCCCCACGTGCTGCAGCATCGCCCGCAGGTCCTTCGAATCCAGCAGCAGCAGGCCGTTGTCGTCCGCCACCTTGAAGACCAGGTGCAGCACGCCCTCCTGGGTGTCGTTCAGGCCCAGCATGCGCGACAGCAGCAGCGGGCCCATGTCGGAGATGGTGGCGCGCAGCGGATGGCCATCCTTGCCGAACACATCCCACAGGCTCACCGGAAAGTCCTGGAACGCCGGCGGCGGCAGCTGGTGCTTCTTCAGCCGCTCCTCGAGCTTGGGCGACAGGCTGCCCGCCTTGGCGATGCCGGCCAGGTCGCCCTTGACGTCGGCCATGAACACCGGCACGCCAAGCAGTGAAAGATGCTCGGCCAACCCCTGCAGGCTCACCGTCTTGCCGGTTCCGGTCGCGCCGGTGATCAGCCCATGGCGGTTCACCAGCGAGGGCAGCAGGTAGACCTCGTGGTCGTCGTTCCTGCCCAGCATCATGGGCGCAAGCGGTGATGTCATAGCCAGTCCAGGGGGCGGTTGCAGCCGTCGGCGATGATAAAATCGGCGGTCAATGAGGTTATCTTAGTTGCCCGTGCCGCGCCGCGCCACTCAGGTCGCATGGAATGGGCCAGGGCCCAGCAGCAGCCGCGGACGGGCTTGGCCCGGCCGCCGGCGGCACCCCTCTTTTCAAGGGGGGTAGGGCCGAAGGCCCAAGGGGGGCTGGTGTCTTTTATTCAGAAGGATCATCAATGGCCGGCCATTCCAAATGGGCCAACATCCAGCATCGCAAGGGGCGCCAGGATGCCAAGCGCGGCGCGCTCTTCACCCGGCTGATCAAGGAAATCACCGTCGCCGCCCGCATCGGCGGGCCCGACGCCGCCAGCAACCCGCGATTGCGAATGGCGGTGGAGAAGGCCTCCGAAGGCAACATGTCGAAGGACACGGTGCAGCGCGCCATCCAGCGCGGCGCCGGCGGGCTCGAAGGCGCCAACTACGAGGAAGTGCGCTACGAAGGCTACGGCGTCGGCGGGGCCGCGGTGATCATCGACTGCATGACCGACAACCGCACCCGCACGGTCGCGGACGTGCGCCATGCGCTCACCAAGTTCGGCGGCAACCTCGGCACCGACGGCTCGGTCGCTTTCCAGTTCAAGCATTGCGGCCAGTTCATCTTCGCGCCCGGCACCTCAGAGGACAAGGTGATGGAGGCGGCGCTCGAGGCCGGCGCCGAAGATGTCGTCACCCATGACGACGGCGCCATCGAGGTCATCAGCGACCCGCACGACTTCGCCGCCGTCAAGGACGCGCTGGAAAAGGCGGGGCTCAAGGCGGAGGTCGCGGAGGTGGTGATGAAGCCGCTCAACGAGCTGGAGCTCAGCGGCGACGATGCCGCCAGGATGCAGAAGATCCTGGATGCGCTCGACAACGTCGACGACATGCAGCAGGTCTACACCAACGCCGTGATCAACGAAGGCTGAACGCCAGCTCCCCGGCGCTGGCAGCTCCTCCAGCCAGCCCCGCAGCCGACAGGTCCCGCGATCCGTAACGAACACGCAGCCAAGAGCAGGTAGCAATTGTCAGGTACGAGAAAATGTCTGGTCATCGGGGGCGGCGGGCGTGAGCATGCCATGGCGTGGCGACTCGCCCAGGCGCGCGGCATGGAGACCGTCTACGTCGCGCCCGGCAACGCCGGTACCGCCCTCGAACCGCGGTTGCGCAACCTGCCGCTGACGGGGATCGATCCGCTGGCGCTGTTCGCCGAACGGGAGAAGGTCGACTTCACCATCGTCGGCCCCGAAGGGCCGCTCGCCGACGGCATCGTCGACGTCTTTCGCGCCCGCGGCCTGCCCATCTTCGGCCCCACCAAGGCCGCCGCGCAGCTGGAATCCTCGAAGGACTTCGCCAAGGCCTTCATGAAGCGGCACGGGATTCCCACCGCCTCGTACCGCACCTTCAGCGATCCGGTCGATGCCAAGGCCTGGATCAGCGGCCGCGGCGCGCCCATCGTGGTGAAGGCCGACGGCCTCGCCGCCGGCAAGGGCGTGGTGGTCGCGGAGACGGTCGCCGAGGCGCATGCCGCCGTGGATCGGATGCTGGGCGCCAGCGCCACCGCCGGCGCGCGGGTGGTGGTGGAGGAATTCCTGCAGGGCGAGGAAGCGAGCTTCATCGTGATGGTCGACGGCCGCCACGTGCTCACCCTCGCCTCGAGCCAGGACCACAAGCGCCTGCTCGACGGCGACAAGGGTCCCAACACCGGCGGCATGGGCGCCTATTCGCCGACACCGATCATCACCCCGGACATCAACGCCCGCGTCCTGCGCGAGATCGTCGTTCCCACCGTGACCGGCATGGCGGCCGACGGCATTCCCTTCACCGGCTTTCTCTATGCCGGCCTGATGATCGACAGGCAAGGCAATCCCCGGACGCTGGAATTCAACTGCCGGCTCGGCGATCCCGAGGCGCAGGTGATCATGGCCCGGCTCAAGAGCGACTTCGCGCAACTGGTGAAGGCCGGCATCGAAGGCCGGCTGGACCAGGTCGAGGCGCAGTGGGACCGGCGCAGCGCGCTGTGCGTGGTGATGGCGGCGGAGGGATATCCGGAGGCACCGCGCAAGGGCGTGCCCATCACCGGCTTTCCCGCCGGCGGCAACCCGGAGCACGGTTCTCCGCTCGTCTTCCACGCCGGCACCGCCCAGACTGGCGGGGACGTGGTGACCAGCGGCGGCCGGGTGCTGGGCGTCACCGCGCTGGGCGATTCGCTGAAGATGGCGCACGGCAGCGCCTACGAGGCGGTGCGCCGGATCGCCTTCGACGGCGCGCAGTACCGCAGCGACATCGGCCACCATGCGCTGCCGGGCGCCGGGTCGCGTCGATGAGCGCGTCGATGAGCGCGTCAAGGCTCGCCATCGGCGCAGGCGCGCCGGCCGAAGCCGAGGCAACCGCGGTCGCGCAATACCTTCTCGGGCTGCAGCAGGAGATCGTGGCCGGGCTCGAGCAGCTGGACGGCGGCCGCTTCCTGCAGGACCGCTGGCAGCGCGAGCCGGGCCAGGCGCTGCTGGGCAGCGGCGGCGGCCTCTCCTGCGTGCTGGAGGACGGCAAGGTCTTCGAGCGTGCCGGCGTGCTGTTCTCCGAGGTGAAGCTCGACAGCCTGCCGCCGTCGGCCTCGGCGCATCGGCCGCAGCTGGCGGGCCGGCCGGCCACGGCCATGGGCGTGTCGCTGGTGCTGCATCCGCGCAATCCGCACGTGCCGACGGTGCACCTGAACGTGCGCTTCTTCCTCGCCCCGGGCGGCGGCGAGTCGGCGCCGGCGGTCTGGTGGTTTGGCGGCGGTATGGATCTCACGCCCTACTATCCCCACGAGGAGGACGCCAGCCATTTCCACCGCATCTGCCGCGGCGCGCTGCAGCCTCATGGGGCGGAGCTCTACCCGCGCTTCAAGGCCTGGTGTGACGAGTACTTCTACCTGAAGCACCGCCAGGAGGCCCGCGGCATCGGCGGCGTGTTCTTCGACGACCTCGACCAGCCCGATTTCCCCACCTGCTTCGGCATCCTGCGCAGCGTCGGCGACGCCTTCCTGCCCGCCTACGCGCCGATCGTCGAACGTCGGCGCCACCTGGGATGGGGCGAGCCCGAGCGCACTTTCCAGTGCCTGCGCCGGGGGCGCTACGTCGAATTCAACCTGGTCTACGACCGCGGCACGCTGTTCGGACTGATGTCCGGCGGGCGTACCGAATCGATTCTCTGCTCCATGCCGCCGCACGCGCAATGGCGCTATCGCTGGCAGCCGGAGCCGGGGTCGCCCGAGGCCCGGCTCACCAGCGACTTCCTGCAACCGCGTGACTGGGCATGACGAGCCCAGGGCGCAGCCGGATCGGTCTCCTCGGCGGCAGCTTCAATCCGGTCCACGTCGGCCACCTCGCCATCGGGCGCGCGGCCATCGAGGCGCTGGCCTTGGACCGCCTGGTGGTGATACCCACCGGCAACTCGTGGCAGAAATCGGGCACGAAGCATGCGCAGGTCGAAGCCCGTCATCGCCTCGCCATGATGCAGATCGCCGTCGCGTCCCTGACCATCGAGCGCAGTGCCAACTGCCAATGGCTGGTCGACGATGTCGAGGCGAAGCGGACCGGACCCAGCTACACGGTCGACACGCTGGTCGCCCTGCGCGGCCGCTTCGGCCCGGCAGCTGCGCTGGTGCTGATCCTCGGCAGCGACCAGTTGCGCAATCTCGCCACCTGGCATCGCTGGCACGAGCTGCTCGACTACGCGCACATCGCAGCGACCCAGCGCGAGCGCGTGCCGCTGTCGGACCTGCCGCCGCCGGTCGAGCGGCTGGTCGCGGAACGCGGCCGCCAGACGCTGCCGGATGATCCGGCAGGCTCGATTGTGTTCTTCCAGATGCCGCCGGTGGCCGTCTCGGCC
>JAEZQX010000186.1 GCA_023441105.1 Pseudomonadota bacterium
TGGGCACGTCGCGCGACCAGATGATCGAGGCGCTGCACACCGGCAAGGCGAAGTACAGCTCCATCTTCAACTATCCGACGCTCACCTGGGCCGATGTCGGCGCCATCGGCTGGCTGGTGGACGGCGCCGCCATCATGAACCAGGTACCGATCTGCCGCTGCTCCTATGCGCCGTACGCCCGCGCGATGATCCGCATCTGCCGCGAAGAGAGCTTCCACCAGCGCCAGGGCTACGAGGCCCTGCTGACGATGATGACCCACGGCACGGAGGCGCAGAAGGCGATGGTGCAGGACGCGGTCAACCGCTGGTGGTGGCCGTCGGTGATGATGTTCGGGCCGCCCGACGACCAGTCGCCGAATTCGGCGCAATCCATGCGCTGGGGCATCAAGCGGGTCAGCAACGACGAGCTGCGCCGCAAGTTCATCGACGCCGCGGTGGAGCAGGCCAAGGTGCTGGGCGTGACGTTGCCGGATCCGGACCTGAAGTGGAACGAGGAGCGGCAGTCGCACGACCACGGGCCGATCGACTGGGCGGAGTTCTGGCGGGTCATCGGCGGCGACGGTCCCTGCAACCGGGAGCGGTTGGCGGCCCGCGTCGCCGCGGCCGAGGAAGGCCGGTGGGTGCGGGAGGCGGCGCTGGCGCACGCCCGCAAGCGCCAGCCGGCGCAACAGGCCGCGTGAAGGAGCGCGACATGAACCAGGACAGCCAGGGCAGCAGCAAGCCGGCGGGCAAGCCGGCAGACGAAGCGGCCGCGGCCGGCGAATGGCCGCTGTGGGAGGTGTTCGTGCGCAGCAAGGCCGGTCTCGACCACAAGCACTGCGGCAGCCTGCACGCCACCGATGCGCGGATGGCGATCCAGATGGCGCGCGACGTCTATACCCGCCGCCAGGAAGGCAGCAGCGTATGGGTGGTGCGGTCGGACCAGATCGTGGCCAGCGATCCGGCCGACAAGGACATGTATTTCGATCCCGCCGAGGACAAGGTCTATCGCCATCCGACCTTCTACGTGCTGCCCAAAGCCGTCGACCACATGTGAGCCAGCGATGCAGCCTTCGATCCGACTCGCTCCCGATCCCGCCGTGCAGTACCTGCTGCGCATCGGCGACACCTGCCTGATCCTCGGCCAACGCCTCGGCGAATGGTGCGGCCACGCGCCGGTGCTGGAGGAGGACATCGCGATGGCCAACATGGCGCTGGACCTCATCGGCCAGTCGCGCGCGCTGCTGACGCGCGCCGGCGAGGTGAGCGGGCCGGGCTACGACGAGGACCAGCTCGCCTTCCTGCGCGAGGAGCGCGACTACCGCAACCCGACCCTGGTCGAGTTGCCGCGCGGCGACTTCGCCTTCACGGTGGTGCGCAACGCCATGGTCGCGGGCTTCCTGCGGCACCTGTGGACGGCGCTGCAGATCTCCAGGGACGCCGAGCTCGCGGCCATTGCCGGCAAGGCCGTCAAGGAGGCGCGCTACCACCAGCAGCATGCCGCCGACTGGATCGTGCGCCTCGGCGACGGCACCGACGAGTCGCGCCGGCGCACCGAGGCGGCGCTGGCCTCGGCCTGGCGCTACATGGCGGAGTTCTTCGAGGCGGATGCAGTCGACGATGCGGCTGCGGCCAGCGGCCTGGGGCCGCGCTGGGCGGACCTGCGCGAGCCCTGGCTGGCGGACATGAAGTCCATCCTCGATGAAGCCGGCCTGGCGATGCCGGCCGACGCGGCGTTTCGCAGCACCGGCAAGCAGGGCATCCACAGCGAGCACATGGGCTACATCCTCACCGAGATGCAGTACCTGCAGCGCGCCTATCCGGGAGGCGTGTGGTGAGCGCGGCCGTCGCCGCGGGCGCGATGGCCGAAGCTGCTGCGGCAGCGTGTGTGGCTGGTCGCGACCGGGTCGCGCAGGCCTGGGCGGTGCTGGCCACGGTGCTGGATCCGGAAGTGCCGGCGTTGTCGGTGCGCGACTTGGGCATCGTGCGCGACGTCGTCGCGTCGCCGGACGGGGATGCGCTCGAGGTCGTGCTGACGCCCACCTATTCCGGCTGCCCCGCCACCGAGGTCATCGAGCAGAGCGTGCTCGCGGCGCGCGCCGAGGCCGGGCTCGGCCCGGCGCGGGTGCGGCTGCAGCGGGCGCCGGCATGGACCTCGGACTGGATCAGCGACGAGGGACGGCGCAAGCTGCGCGAATACGGCATCGCGCCGCCCGGCCCGACCGGCCCCGACACGGCGGTGCCGCTGCGCTTCGTCGGCCGGCGTGCCGCTGCTCCCGCCTGTCCGCGCTGCTCGAGCCAGGACACCGAGCGCCTGTCGGCCTTCGGTTCGACCGCCTGCAAGGCCCTCTACCGCTGCCGTGCCTGCCGGGAGCCGTTCGAGCATTTCAAGCCGATCTAGCGTCGATCCAGGAGCGGTCGGGAGCCGGCCGGTAGCCGACCCCGGCGGCCGCCGGCGGCCGGGCAGGGCCCGGCCCGATCGATTAACCTCGCGCGCCGGGCGCAACCGGCGTGCCACGTTCGAAGTTGCGCGGAGTGAACCCATGAGTGTCATCTTCCATCCGCTGCGCGTACGCGCCATCGAGCCGGACACGCAGGAAGCCGTGATCGTTTCCTTCGACGTGCCGCCGGACCTGCGCGATGTCTTCGGCTTCACGCAGGGCCAGTA
>JAEZQX010000398.1 GCA_023441105.1 Pseudomonadota bacterium
CGCGTGAGGTCCCAGGGGTTGCGCGTCGGCCGGCCGTAGGCCCGCGCCTCGGTGCTGGCGCTGATGCCGAGCTCCGGGGTGGTGGTGCGGCCGAAGATCACCAGGCCGGCGGACCGGTAGCGGGTCACCAGCTCGGCATCGATCGACCACCGGACCGGGCCGCCGGTGAGCGAACCGAACAACCGCGAGCCCATCTGCGACGGCAGGCCCGCCGCCGCCACCCCGAGATCCTTGAGCAGGAACGGCACGCCGGCGAACGGCCGCCGCTGCAGCAGCTCGCGCTGGGCATCCGGGCGGCCGCTCGCGGTCGCCACCTCCCGGTCGATCGCCCGGGCCGCCTGGCGGCCGATGTCGGCATCGATCCAGCAGACCGCGCCGATCTGGCCGTCGAGCGCCGCGATACGGGCCAGCGAGGCTTCCAGCAACGCCTCGGCCTGCAGCTCGCCGGCCACCACCCGCGCAGCCAGGCCGGCGGCATCGTCCTGCCGCAGCGCCTGGTCGGCGGCCGCCACCGCCGCGGCGTTCATCGTGCCGCCGCCTGCTGGAAGCTCGGTCCCAGCGGCCGCAGGCGCAGCCCCGGACGCAGGCGCTTCCAGGGGAAATCGGCAGGATCGGCCAGCGCCGGCCCCGGCGAGCGGACCACCAGCACCTCGCGCGCGATCGGCTGGAAGTCGGCGCGAAAATGCACCGAGCTCTTGACCGCGACCAGGCGCTGGCGGATCGGCTCGATGCCCACGTGGCGGAACATCTCCTGGTCGGCTGCCTGGCACTTGACGGAGGCGAGCACCACCCGTACGCCCGAGCGCTCCTCGCGCAGCAGGGCCATCGGCCCGAGGTTCATCCGGAAGCCCTTGAACATCGGGCCGGTGCAGGTGAAGTGGCCGTCGCCGAGTCGCTCGACGATGAAGCGCGACACGACCGGCTCATGGCCGGCGACGCCCGACACGGCGCCGAGGCGGAATTCGCCGGCCGCGCCCTGCCCCATCCGGTGGGCCTGGCCGGCGGCGGCCGGATCGATCAGCAATCCCAGCACGGCATCCGGCGTACGGGCGGCGATCATCGCCGCCAGCAGCCCGGTGGTGTCGCCATTGCCGCCGGCGCCGGGATTGTCCTGGGTGTCGGCCAGCACCACCGGCGCGCCCGGCGCGCCCTGGCGGGCGGCATGGGCAACCGCATCCGCCGGCGTCCACAGCGCCAGCGCGAACGCCGGCTCCGCATCCTCTACTGCCTTCGCCAGCCGGGCCAACGCTGCTTGGGCAAGGCCGGCATCCGGCGCGTAGCACACCGCCGTCATCTGGCATTCCGGAAAGTCAGCCATCGGGAAGCACGGCGCCATGTCGAGCCAGACGTCATCCTCGCGCTCGATCCGGGCCAGCAGCTCGTAGAGCCCGCGCAACGGCTCCATCAGCGTGCACTGCGACGGCAGCGGCGTGAGGAAGTCGAATGCGTGGAACGCCTTGGCGGGAAAGCGCCGGGTTTGCACGATGGCCATCAGCCGCTGGGCCGCGCGGCCGCCGGTGTCCGCCATGTCGACATGCGGATAGGTCCGGTAGATGGTCAGCGCGTCGGCCGACTGCACCATGCGGCGGGTGACGTTGGCATGCAGGTCCAGGCTGGCCACCACCGGCACCTTCGGTCCCACCACCTGCCGCACGCGGGCGAGGATTTCGCCTTCGCCGTCGTCGAGATGCTCGCAAACCATGGCACCATGGAGGTCGAGGTAGACGCCGTCCACCGGCAAGGCCTGCTGCAGCCGCTTCACCAATTCGCCGATGATGGTTTCGAAGGCATCGCGGGTCACGTGCGCCGACGGCGACGCCGCCGCCCAGGCGAGCGGCACGACCTGGTGGCCGCCGGCACGGAGGGCGTCGATCGCGCCGGCCACCGGCAGGTTGGCGCCGGCAACCGCTTCGAACAGCGAAGCGCCGTACTGGATGGTCGGCCAGCCGCCGCCCTTGACGAAGGCATCGAGATCCGCGCGCGTCGGCGCAAACGTATTGGTCTCGTGCTGCATGCCGCCGACGGCAATCTTCATCGCGCAATCCGCCCGTGCAAAGCGGGCGATTGTATTCGCCCCGGCCCTGCGGGTATTCCATGAGCGGCTGGCGGTCGGCGCAGTCGTCGCATCGGTTAACCTCGGCCGGAACCCACGGACGGGCCTGCATGCATAGCGGAGTGCCACGATGACAGAGCAGCGTCGTACAGACCAGCTTCCTGCCGGGCAGCATCCGGCGGACCCGCGCCGGGCCGATCCGCGTCCGACCGACCAGGGACCGGCGGCAATGCCGCCGGCCGTCGTGGACGACATCTGCAGGCTCGCCGCCTTCGAGCTCGCACAGCACTACCGGCAACGCAGCCTGTCGCCGGTCGAGGCGACCCGGGCGACGCTGGCGCGTATCGACGCACTCGATCCGGTGCTCAATGCCTATTGCCTGGTGGATCACGAGGCGGCCCTCGCGGCGGCGCGCGAATCCGAGCGGCGCTGGCTGGCAGGCGAGCCGCTCGGCTGCATCGACGGCGTGCCGACGTCGATCAAGGACCTGATCCTCACCCGCGGCTGGCCGACGCTGCGCGGCTCGCGCACCGTCGACCGCGCGCAACCCTGGCCGGAGGATGCGCCGGCGACCGCTCGCCTGCGCGAGGCCGGCGCCGTGCTGCTCGGCAAGACGACGACGCCGGAGTTCGGCTGGCGCGCCAGCACCGACTCGCCGCTGTCCGGCATCACCCGCAATCCATGGGACACCGGCCGCACGCCCGGCGGCTCCTCGGGCGGTGCCGCCCCATCGGTGGCGGCCGGCATGGGCGCGCTGGCGGTCGGCACCGACGGCGGCGGTTCGATCCGCATTCCTGCCGCCTTCACCGGCACGGTCGGCCTGAAGCCGCAGTTCGGGCGGGTGCCCGCCTGGCCGGCGTCGCCGATGGGGACGGTGGCGCACCTCGGCCCGCATGCGCGCCGGGTCGCCGACGTGGCGCTGATGCTGGATGTGCTCGCGCGGCCGGATCCCCGCGACGGCTTCGCGCTGCCGCCGCCGACGCAAGCCTTCTTCCGTGCCGCCTTCGACGACGACGCCTGCATCGAGCCACCCGACCTGCGCGGCGTCAGGATCGCCTACAGCCCGCGGCTCGGCTACGTCGACTGCCTGGACCCGGAGATCGAGCGCGCCCTCGATGAAGCGGCGGCCACCTTCGCCGCCCTCGGCGCGACCGTCGAACGCAAGGACCCGGACATCCGCGACTGCCACGATGCCTTCCTCGCGCACTGGATGGGCAGCGCGCGCCACATGCTGATGAAGCTGGCGCCGGAGAAGCGCGCGCTGGTCGACCCGGCGCTGCGCGACGCAATCGAGGACGCCGCGCGCTATACGCTCGCCGACTTCCTGCGCGCCCAGGACGAGCGGCTCGAGATCGCCATCGCCATGCGCAAGCTTGCGCTCACCCACGACCTGCTGCTGACGCCGGCAACCGCGGTCCTGCCGTTCGCCGTCGGACAGGTTGCGCCGCGCGCCGGCGACGACGTGCCGCCGGCAATCGCCGCGGCCAGTCGTAACCATCCCGCCTTCGACTGGACCTGGTGGACGCCGTACACGACGCCGTTCAACCTCAGCCAGCAGCCCGCGATCGTGCTGCCATGCGGCCGCAGCACCAGCGGATTGCCGATTGCACTGCAACTGGTCGCGCCGCACCATCGGGAGGCGGCATGCATTCGCGCAGCCGCCGCGTACGAGTCGGCGACGCCCTGGCATCGGGACTTCCCGCCCTGTTGACAGGGTATCGTTCCACTGCACAATAGCCGCTCGACAGCACCACCCGCGCAGTACCCACCATCAACGTCCGCGCGCATTCATGCGGACTTCCCGAGAGGATTGGAGAACACAATGGGCATTGTTGGAGCAATGAAGGGTCGCCTGGCTGCAGCCGCAACGATGCGCAGCACCCTGGCCACCGCGGTGGCGGCGGCGGTGCTGGCCGCGGGCGCGCTGACGACGCAACCGCTGCAGGCCCAGACGACGCTGCGGGCGGTGATGCATTCGGACCTGAAGATCGTCGACCCGATCTTCACCACGGCGTACATCACCCGCAACCACGGGTACATGATCTACGACACGCTGTTCGCGACCGATGCAAACGGCGAGGTCAAGCCGCAGATGGTGGACAAGTACAGCGTCTCCGACGACAAGCTGAAGTGGACCTTCACGCTGCGCGACGGCCTGCTGTTCCACGACGGCGCGCCGGTCACCAGCGAGGACGTGATCGCGTCGCTGCAGCGCTGGGGCAGCCGGGACGCCACCGGCCAGAAGCTGCTGACCTTCGTGAAGGAAATGAAGGCGGTCGACCAGAAGACCTTCGAAATGACGCTCAATTCGCCGACCGGCCTCATGCTGCTCGCGCTCGGCAAGCCGTCGTCGCAGGTGCCGTTCATCATGCCCAAGCGCATCGCGCAGACGCCGGGCGGCGACCAGATCAAGGAGTACATCGGCTCCGGCCCGTTCGTCTTCAAGACCGAGGAATGGAAGCCGGGCGACAAGGCGGTGTACGTCAAGTTCGACAAGTACAAACCGCGCAGCGAACCGCCGTCGGGCCTCGCCGGCGGCAAGGTCGTGAAGGTCGACCGCATGGAGTGGATTGCCATGCCCGACCAGCAGACCGCGGTGAACGCCCTGGTCGCCGGTGAGATCGACGTGATCGAACAGCCGCGCCACGACCTGCTGCCCACGCTCGAAAAGGCCAAGGGCGTCAAGCTGCTGGACCAGAACCCGCTCGGCAACCAGTACGCCTTCCGCTTCAACGTCCAGCAGAAGCCGTTCGACAACCCGAAGATCCGCGCGGCGCTCTATGAGGCCTTCAACCAGGAGGACTTCCTGCAGGCCACCATCGGCGACCCCAAGTACTACAAGGTCTGCAAGGCGATGTTCATCTGCGGCACGCCGATGGCCTCGGAAGACGGCATGAAGGACAAGCTCGAGTCCAACATGAACAAGGCCAAGGCGATGCTGAAGGAGGCCGGCTACGACGGCACGCCGGTGGTGCTGTTGCATTCCACCGACCTGCAGGTTCTGACCAACCTCGCGCCGGTGGCCAAGTCGCTGATGGAACGCGCCGGCCTCAAGGTCGACATGCAGTCGAGCGACTGGCAGACGGTAGTGGCGCGGCGGGTCAAGAAGGAGGCGCCGTCCGCCGGTGGCTGGAACGTGATGCTGACCTCCTGGGTGTCCGCGGACGTGCTGAACCCGGTGTCGACCTCGTTCGTCAACGCGTCCTGCGACAAGGCCAACTTCGGCTGGCCGTGCGACGAGAAGCTCGAGAAGCTGCGTGACGACTTCTCCCGCGAGACCGACCCGGCCAAGCAGAAGCAGATCGCCAATGCAGTCCAGCAGCGCGTGGTCAACGAGTACCCGACGCACATCTACCTCGGCCAGTGGTACCAGCCGATGGCGCACCGGACCAACGTGACCGGCCTGATCGTCGCCCCGGCGCAGGCGTTCTGGAACGTCGAGAAGAAGTAGCCCGTGTGGGTCTACATTGCACGGCGGGTCGCCGCCGTGATCCCGGTGCTGCTGGTGGTGGCGTTGATCGTATTCCTGATGCTGCGATTGACGCCGGGAGATCCGGCAGCCGTGATCGGCGGGGATTCCGCGACCAGCGCTGACCTGGCGCAGATCCGCCAGAGCCTGGGCCTGGACAGGCCGATCGTGGCCCAGTTCTTCATCTGGATCGGCAACATGCTCGCCGGCAACTTCGGCGAGTCCTTCTTCTACAAGCGGCCGGTGGCAATGCTGATCGCCGACCGCATCGAACCGACGATCGCGCTGACCATCACCACCATCACCCTGGCGACGCTGATCGCGGTGCCGCTGGGCACGCTGGCCGCCTACCGCCAGGGCTCGTGGCTCGACCGCGGCGTCATGGCCTTCTCGGTGCTGAGCTTCTCGGTGCCGGTGTTCGTGACCGGTTACTGCCTGATCTGGCTGCTGTCGGTGAAGCTCGGCTGGTTCCCGGTGCAGGGCTACCAGTCGATTTCCGCCGGTTTCGGCGGCTTCATCCACCGGCTGATCCTGCCGACGGTGTCGCTGGCCACCATCTACATCGCGCTGATCGCGCGGATGACGCGCACCAGCGTGCTCGAGGTGCTCAACGAGGACTACGTTCGCACCGCCCGTGCCAAGGGCCTGCCGGAGCTGAAGGTGGTCCTCGGCCACGCCTTGCGCAATGCCGCGGTGCCGATCGTCACCGTCATCGGCGTCGGCATCGCGCTGCTGATCGGCGGCGTGGTGGTCACCGAGACCGTGTTCAACATCCCCGGCCTCGGGCGGCTCACGGTCGACGCCGTGCTGGCCCGGGACTATCCGACGGTGCAGGCGGTGATCATGCTGTTCTCGGTCGCCTACGTGCTGATCAACCTCGGCATCGACCTGCTCTACACGGTCCTCGATCCGCGGATCCGCTACTGACGGCGCCACGATGAAGAGCAGCACCCACCTCGATGCGCCGGGACATTCGCTCACCGATGCACTGATGGCCGCGGATCCGCTGGCCGCCGGCGATGCCGCCGGAGCCCGCCAACCGCGCGCGCCGGTGCCGCTGTGGCGGCGGCTGGCGCGCAACCTGTCGGTGGTGATCGGCGGGCTGCTGATCCTGGCGATCGGGCTGATCGGCGTGGCGGCGCCCCTGATCACCAGCGACGACCCTACCGCCATCAATCCCGCGGGTCGCAACAAGGCACCCGGCGAGGTGATCAGCTTCCGCAACGACGACGGCCAGCGGGTCAAGAAGACGGTGGTGATGGGCACCGACGGGCTCGGTCGCGACATCTTTGCCCGCGTCGTCTACGGCGCGCGCGTATCGCTGGTCGTCGGCATCCTGGTCGCGGTCGTGTCGGTCGCGGTCGGCCTGTTCATCGGCCTCGTCTCCGGCTACTACCGCTGGCTCGACAGCATCGTGATGCGGATCATGGACGGACTGATGGCGATCCCGTCGATCCTGCTTGCCATCGCCCTGGTGTCGCTGTCGGGCGCCAGCCTGGTCGCGGT
Source organism: Pseudomonadota bacterium (assembly GCA_023441105.1). The sequence goes on from JAEZQX010000398.1 coordinate 7,029, forward strand.
GGTGGTGGCCATCGCAATTCCCGAGATCCCGCGCGTCGTGCGGCTGGTGCGTTCGATCGTGCTGTCGATCCGCGAGGAGCCGTACGTGGAGGCGGCGGTGTCGGTGGGCACGCCGACGCCCAAGATCCTCTACCGCCACGTGCTGCCCAACACGATTGCGCCGCTGATCGTGCAGGCCACCTATATCTGCGCCTCGGCCATCCTGCTCGAAGCCATCCTCAGCTTCCTCGGCGTCGGTATTCCGCCGGAGACACCCACCTGGGGCAACATCATGGCCGAGGGCCGCGGCGTGTTCCAGCTGCTGCCGCACAACATCCTGATCCCCGGGGTGTTCCTGACGATCACGGTGCTGGCGGTGAACATGCTGGGCGACGGGTTGCGCGACACGCTCGACCCCCGCATGGGCAAGAAGATATGAAGAAATCCCCCCCATGGCGCCCTTCGGGCGCC
>JAEZQX010000415.1 GCA_023441105.1 Pseudomonadota bacterium
CCTCGACCAGTATGCCGTGCTTGATGGAGCCCTCGCGCAGGTTCTCGTTGACGTAGCGCGAGAGCGGGAACTGCGCCAGCCCGCCGACGATCATCAGCACCGGCACGGCCGCCAGCGGCACCCAGAACAACGGACCGGCGATCAGGTGGATCACCCACACGAACAGCAGGATGAACGGCAGGTCGCTGATGGTGGCGAGGGTCGCGGAGGTGGCGAAGTCGCGCACCGATTCGAACTCGCGCAAGGTGTTGGCATAGGCGCCGGCCGATTGCGGGCGGTGCTCCAGGCGCGACATCATCGCCTGCCGGAAGAGCGCCGAGCCGAGCAGCAGGTCGGCCTTCTTCCCGGCGTTGTCGAGCAGCCAGCTGCGCAGGTTGCGCGCCAGGTATTCGAACAGCAACGCCACCATCACGCCGGCCGCCAGCGTCCACAGGGTGACGTAGGCCTGGTTGGAGATCACCCGGTCGTAGACGTTCATGGTGAAGAACGTGACCGCCAGCGCCAGGACGTTGACCAGCAGCGCCGCGGTGGCGGCCTGCAGGTAATAGCCCTTGTAGCGCCAGATCGTGCCCCAGAACCAGTCCTTGCCGGTGGCGCGTGCCTCCACGATGCCGCGGTCCTCGACGTGGACCGCCGGGCGCACGAAGATGCAGGTGCCGATGTAGCGCGAGCCGAGGTCGTCGGCATCGATCTCCACCTCCACCGCACCTGGCTCGCACGGCAGGACCACCAGCCGGTTGTCGGGCTTGCGGGCCAGCAGCAGGCAGGCCTGCTGCCGGTCGAGCAGCAGGATCACCGGCAGCAGCAGGTCCGACACCTGGCCGATGGCGCGTTTCTGGATCCTGACCTTGCAGCCGTTGGCCTCGGCGATGCGCGAGAAGCTCGCCGGCTGCAACGGCCGCTCGTGCGGAATGCCGACCGCCAGCGCCTCCTCGCTCTTGAGGCTGCCGAAGATGGCCAGCAACTGGCTCAGCGCCGTCAGCAGCGGATCCGGCAGCGGCGTCTGCGGCGGGGCGAAGGCTCCTGCCGGATCGACCGGCCTGCCGCCCGCGGACGCAGCGGCAGCCGCGCCGGCCGTGGCGGCGGCGATCGAGGCTGGATCGGTGGCGGGAAGCTTGCCCTTGGGGCTGAGGACTGAATCCATCGAGGTTGCTGGTGCTGGTCCCGCTATTGTCCCATCAAGTGCCGATCCGCCCGTTCGCGCGGGGGTATCGGCTAGCGCAGTGGCGCGATCAGCGCAACTCCGGGAGACGCTGGGCCGGATCGGCCGGCGCGTTCGTGGCGGCCGACGGCTCCGGCTCGGCGACGGGGATGGCGGGCTCGATCCCGAGGTAGCCGGTGAGGCCCGCGAGCGACCCGAGCAGCCGGTAGCGCACCTGGATCAGCTCCAGCCGCTCGGTGACCGCGCTGAGGCGGGCCTGGTAGGTTTCGTTCTCGGCATTGAGCAGGTCGATGATGCTGCGCTTGCCGATCTGGAACTGCTCCCAGTAGGCCGCCCGCACCCGCCGCGCGCCCTCCACCAGGTCCTCCAGCGATGCGCTGCGGGCGGCGCGCGACACCATCTGGACCCAGTGCCGCGACACCTCCCGCTCGAGGTCGCGCCGCTCCGCCGCCGCCGTCTCCTGCGTCGCCAGAACCTGGGCATTGGCTGCCGCGGCGCGGGCCGCGCCGGCGCCGCCGTCGAACGGATTCCAGTCGGTGACGACGCCGACGTCGTAGCCGCCGAACCACTGCCGGTCGCCGAGCGGATACTCCGGACTGCGGACCCGGCCGCGCAGGCTGAAGGCCGGCTTGTCCCAGGCGGCGGCGACCGCCGCGGCGCGACGCGCCGCCTCGACCTCGGCAAGGCCGGCGACGACGGTGGGATGCACGTCGAGGCTGGCCATGGCCTGTTCCAGCGACGTCGGCAACCGTTCGGGGGCGGGGGGCTCGAGCGGCGCCGTGACCGGCCGCCCGACCAGTTGCGCCAGCGTCGTGCGCGCCTCCTGCAGCGTGCCTTCGCGCGACGCCTGCGTCAGTCGCGCCTGCTGCAGGCGCGACTGCGTCTGCAGCAGGTCGTAGCCGCGGCCGCGGTCGAGCTTGACGATCTCCTGGACCCGCCCGTTGAGGCCGGCGATGCCGGCGACGTAGTCGGCGGCCAGGGCAGCCAGCCGCTCCTGCTTGATCACCTCGACGTAGGCATCGGCGACTTCCAGCGCCACTTCGGCCCGCGCCAGCTCGAGTTGCTGGTTGGCGCCGGCGAGCCGCGCCTGTTGCCGGGCTACTTCGTTATCGGTCCTTCCGGAGTCATAGACGGGTTTGATTGCTTGCACCCCGATGTCGCCGGTAGGCGTGTTGCCGGCGCCGCGGATGTAGCCGGTGCCTGGCTCGATGATCAGCCCGAAGCGGGTGTTCATCTGGCTGCGGGCCCCGGTGATCTCGTGGCTCACGGCCTGGGCAGCGGTTCGGGCGCCCAGTACCCGCGGATTGGTCTCCAGCGCGCGGGCGACCGTCTCGCCGAGCGTCTGCGCCGAGGCTACGCCCGCCACGGCCAGCAGCACGGCCAGCAGCAGGGCAAGCGGCAGGGCAAGCGGCATGGCCTGCCGGAGGGCCCGCGCAGCGGTCATCGGGACCGGGCTTGGCGGCCTTCCACCGGATAGGCGGGATCAGAATAGCCCGGCGTCGACGGATGGCCGGCCGGCACCAGCGAATCCACCAGCGCTTCGTCCTCCGCCGTCAGTTCGTGGTCGAGGCTGCCGACGTATTCGGT
>JAEZQX010000451.1 GCA_023441105.1 Pseudomonadota bacterium
GCCTTCGGCGGCGCGGGACTCGCGACCGCGCTGATGACGAGCGTCATCCAGGAGGTAAGGCGCCGCGGGCTGAAGGAGATGAAGGGCTACGTGCTCGCGGAGAACAAGCCGATGCTGAACCTGGCCAGGCGACTCGGATTTCAGATCGAGTTCGAGGCCGGCGACGCGTCCGTGCGCATCTGCCGGATGGCGCTCAAGAGCTCGTAGGCTCGACGGACGCTGAGAGGTCGAGCGCGTCGCGCGGGATGCGGACGAGCGCGATTGTGGCGCGCCGTCCTTCACCGATGACGAGGTCGGTCAGCTCGAGCTCGCTGGCCCTTTGATCAGCAGCCGGCCCCGCGTCTTTCGCGCCGGGCAGGCTGGCATGGATGTGGACGCGCTCGATGCCGACCTGTTGCTCCGGTTGGGAAAGCACGGCGTTGATGTGGTCGATGTAGCCGTCGAGCGTCGACAGGCTCCGCTTGGCCTCGTAGTAGCTCTCGGTCGTCTCCTTGAGCTCGCGATCCACGGCAGCCATCTGCGCATCGATGCTGGCGGGATCGCTCACCAGGACCTGCATGCCGTTGCGCGCGTGCTGCAGCATCCGCCACTTCATCAGCAGGTAGGCCTGATGCATCTGCAGGGACTTCCCGCGCTGTTCGGTGGCGAGGATGCGCACCAATGCCAGTTGCGCGAGGCGCTGGACGATGCGACGCCCGATGTCGAGCCGGGCTTGCACTTCGTCGGGCGCAGGCGCGAGGAGCCGGTGTTCCGAGAAGTCCGCCACGGTCCGGGCGATATCCTCGGGGATCGGGCCGATCCTCTCGCCCGGGGCCTGAACCTGGCGCTCGTTGCGTTTCATGCCGAGCAGGGCGAAGGCCTCGCTGCTTGCGGGATGCTGGTCGAAGAACCGGCGCACGTCGCCGCTTTGCGATATGCAGGCCGTTACGTCGGCGGCGCGGGCGAAGAAGGCATGGACGTGAGAATCCGCGTCCCATGCCTCGGCGCTGAGGACGATCGGGTCGAGCGGAAACCTGCCTAGCTCCCGAAGGTGCGCAATCGTGATACGGACTCCCTCCGCAAGCTCGGCCTGGTAACCGGAGCGCATCCTGATTCGCGGCTCGACGGCTTCCACGATCGTCTCGACCAGCTCGGTGACCAGATCGCGATCGGCAACAGCCTCCTTGTCGGCAGAGCCACCGAACAGTGCCGACGTCACGCGTTCGAGAAGCGACATGTTTACTCCTCCTCCCGGCGGGGTGCTCACGCCGGCGTCCGTGTACGCTCTTGACGGTATCCTTCCTCGCCATGAGCGGCAATGCCTGTCGACGGTGCCGCGAGCCCGCGGGCAGCCCAGCGCTCGACTGCCAGCACGACTGCCCAGGCATAAATCGCTATCCCGATGAACAGGGTCGTTCGGGTGAGCGAGCCCATGAGGACATCCTTGCCGACGGCACTGTCCTCGATGGCCGGCCCGAGCAGGATCAGCATGGTTACCAGGGCATTGCTCCAGAAGCTTGGCGGCCGGCGAGTCTCCCGGACTCGAAACAGACGGCTTCCGGACCAGAAGGCCGCCGCCATCATCCACAGCATCAGCATCCAGAGGCTGGGCCAGAGGGACAGGCCGGCCCACACGACCGCGGCCATCAGCGCGCCTGCGATGGTGGAGCCGACGAGCTCGCTGCCGGCAGAACGGGCGGCGGTGGAATGGGCCTGCTGACCTAGCGCACTGCCTTTCACGAGGGCAGGGAAGAAGTGGGCAGGGTTGCTGAGGGCGAGCACGTAGACGGGCATGATGACCAGCGTGGCCTGCAGGGCTGCGCGTCTTGCCGCCGCCGGACTGACCGCCGCTGCTGTCGCCGCCGGACCCGCGGATCTTGTTGGGTCCGGGAACAATGCGTGCCAGATGCCATTGACCGTGATCCCGACAGCGAGGCCTACCGCCATGGCTCTGGCAAGCCCTGCCGCCAGGCCCTGATCCGCGACGCCCACCACCGGTATGGCGGTGGAGGCGATCACCAGGATGACCGTCATCGGGCTGCCGCGACGCGCGCCCAGGAGATAGACCACGTAGAGCAAGGCGGCGGTCAGTACGACGCCTGTCATCGCATAGTGCTCGAGGAGGGGGACCATCAGCAACCCGGCCGCCAGGACGCCGCCGACGAGCACGGCCAGCACCATGCCTTTGACGAGCGGGATCGGCGGCCCGGGCTTGCACAGGATCAGGACGGTCAGGAGGCAGGACACGAAAGGCGCGCCAATTCCCAGCCCGTACGCCACCAGCACGGCGGCGCCTAGGCCGATCGCCAGCCGCAGTACCGCCTTGTCTGCCGGATTCATGCGGCGGGACTCAGTAGAGATACGACAAGTAGCTCGACAGGCGGATGAAGAACCCGCCAAGCCAGTTCATCAGGCCATGATCGCCGGTGTATATGAGCACGTCTGCCTGGCCTCCGACGCGCACGCCGCGCAGGCGGTCGTGCTCCGATGGGTCGAACTCGACGGCTACCGGGAAGCGTTGCGACTGGCGCAACCAGTCGCGGCTGTTGTCGATCGTCGGCAGATCGCCGGGTCTTGCCGGCTTGGAGCCGTCACTGACCCCGCCTCCGACGCTGCGTACGCGGCCTTTCAATACTTCGCCGGGCATCACGTCGAGGACGATGGCCACCGGGTTGCCCGGTTGGATGTTGCCGAGGTTGTTCTCGGTCATATCGGCGCTGATCCAGAGATCATGGACTGCGATCAACGTCATTGCCGGGGAGCCGACCTGCGCAAACTGGCCGACGTCGGTCCGCAGGTCGGTCACCCGGCCGCCGCCCGGCGCGACGACGTTGGTCCGGGTGAGATCCAGTTCGGCCTTCTCGATCGCCGCTTTTGCGCTCAGCAATTGAGCGTTCTTGTCTCCGGCTTCGCCTGCCGCTTCCAGTGCCCGGCGCAGGTCCGCCGCCGCAGCCTCCTCCTGGCTCCGGGCCTTGATCCGGTCGGCCCGCACCATCTCCACGCGTCGCAGCGAGATCGCCCCCGGATCCTCGGCATAGATCTGTTCGTGCCTTCTCGCGTTCTGCTCGGCACTGATGCGCGTGGCCTGGGCCGCCTGGAGCGCCGCCCGGGCTGCATCGACTGCGGCGTTGGCGCCGTTGACCGAAAGGCGAACCGATTCGAAGTCGGATCGGCTGCGCGCCAGGGCGATCTGGTAGGGAAACGGATCGATGTCGAACAAGGCCTGCCCGGGCTGTACAACGTCGTTGTTCTTGACGTGGACCTTGATGACCTTGCCGGATACCTCGGCCGCTACCGGGACCACGAATGCCTGAACCCGGGCCTGCGAGGTGTGCGGAGTCAGCCGGTCTGCAACGAAGTACCAGGTGAGACTTGCGACGATGAGGGCCAGCACGATGAGAGCGCCGGTGCGCGAACCTTGGCCGGGCTTGGGCGCCGGTGCCGGCGTCGACACTGGCGGATCGGCTGCCGCGGCCGGGACCGCCCGCTGGGTCGATGACGCCTCGGCCACCGGGACCGGCGTTGCCTTCAGAGAAGGCGGTGGCGCTGCTGCCGGGACCGGCTTTGGGGCGACCTCGGAGGATGGCCCGATCATTGTTTCGGCCTTTTGGACGGCTTCGCTCGCAGATTGGCGTCTGCCGGCGGCAACGGTGCCGCCAGCAGACGTTGCCAGCTGCCACGCCGGCTCATCGATTTGCGGGTCGCGTCGTCCACGATGGGTCGGTAGCGTCCTGCCTCCCAGCCGCCGCCCATGGCCTTGTAGAGCGCGATCAGGCTCTGGGCAAGGCTGCCGCGGCTCGTGACCAGCAGGTCCTGCTGGCTGAAGAGCGCGCGCTGCGAATCGATCACCCGCTGGTAGTCCGTCAGGCCTTCGCGATATTGGAGGTTGGCAATTCGCAACGAGCGTTCTGCGGCCTGCACGGCATCGCCAAGCAACGGGATCTGCTCGCCGGTCTTGGCGAAGCTCACGGCCGAATCGTCCACCTCGCGGGCAGCCCTCAGCACGGCCTCCTGGTACTGCTCATGGAGTTGCCGGAAGCGCGCGTCCTGGACCAGCACGTTGTAGGTCAGCCGGCCCCGGTCGAACACGTTCCAGACGAGGCTCGGACCGATCGCCCAGGTCAGGGTGTTCGGCACCCGGTTCAGGGACGTCGCAGAGAGACCGACCGACCCAAGGAGCGAGATGGAAGGATAGAGGTCTGCCTCGCTGACCCCGATCAAGGCGGACTGCGTGGCCATCTGCAGTTCTGCCGCGCGCACGTCGGGGCGACGGCGCAGCAGGTCCGCCGGCATGTCGACGATGACTCCCAAACCAGCCTTCGGGATCGATCCGCTGCCCGTGGCCATCTCGGGAAGGGGGCCTGGAAGCCTGGCCAGCAGCGTGCTCAACGCGTTCTGCGTCTGCCGCAGGGCGGCCTGGAGCGGCGGCACGTTGCCGAGCGTGGCCAGGTACAGCGTCCGTGCCTGCTGCACATCCAGTTCGGACTCGGCACCACGCTTGAACAGGCGCTCGGTGATCTCCAGGCTGCGTTTGAGCAGACCCAGGTAGTCGTTGAGGACCCGCAGCCGCGCCTCCAGGGTGCGGATCGAGCAGTACAGGCTGGCGACCTGCGCGGCCATCAGTATCTGCAGATCATCGTACTGGGCGATGCTGGCCAGGTAGTTGGCATCCGCCGCCTCGATCCCGCGCTGGAAGCGCCCCCAGAAATCGAGCTCCCAGCTGATGCGCAGCCCCGCGTTCGCGGCCGTGAAGGAATCATCTGGTCCGCCCGCCTGTCGCTGTCCGGTCTTGAGCAAGTCGCCCGTCACCTGCTGTACCTGCGGGTACAGCGTACTGCCGGCGATACCGAGCTGGGCGCGTGCTTCCAGGATACGAAGACCGGCGGTCCGGACGTTGCGGTTGGCCCGCTGTGCCTCGGCGATCAGGTCGTCGAGCACCGGATCGTCGAAGCCGCGCCACCATGCCATCGATGGTCCGGGCCGATCCGCCTGGTCCGCCATCAGCGACTCGAGCGAGCCTCCCTTCCAGTCGGCCAGCGCCGGCACCTGCGGTGGCTCGAAGTCCGGGCCCACCGTCGTGCAGGCACCCAGCAGGGCAGCGCCTGCCAGTCCGAGGCTGCGGATCCCGAAGCGATTCATGGTCGTCAAGCCAGCCCGGCAGCGACATGGCGCGCCGGCTCGGCGGGCGGTGCCTCGACGCTCCACCCTGGGGCGATGCTCCTGGGGTTGGGCGAAGCCGCGCTCACTGACGAGAGAGAGGCTGGGCGAAGGCCCGCGACGCCTCCGAATCGAATTCGATCGTTGCACGATGCTTGAACAAAGCCCCGACCTTGTCCCAGAAATCTCCGCCGAGCAGGAACAGGCCCACCAGCAGCAGCGCCTCGAGGGCGCGGTTTTCCAGGAATCCGTAGATGCCGCTGGTGCCGAAAATGGCTGCCGCGTAAGGTGCAATCCAGGTCATCAGTACCGGCACCAGGAACAGCACCAGGCCTAGGCGGTAGCGTTCGCGGCTCACCTGCTGGGGTGGGCCGACCTTGCGGAACAGCCCGAGCAGCAAGCGCTTCAGATGGTTGAAACCGGGCTTGCCCATGACCGCGATGGCCGCGAGCATCCCGACCTTCGTGCCGATGAAGACACCTCCCGTGAGGCTCGCGATTTTCGAGGCGCTCCATCCGGCAGCGGAAGCCGCCGGAACCAGGAACCACAGCGAAAGCGAGCCGAGGAAGATCGCTGCGCCCACGTAGAACCGGGTGCCCACCTGGACGGCGTCGCTGGCTGCGGCGGCTGCAGCCGGGGTGGCCGGGACCACGCGCGCATCATGCACGAACAGGGCCCGAACCTTGTCCCAGAAGGCACCGCCGAGGACGAAGAGGCTGACCAGCACCATGCCGTCGGCGAGCGTCCCGATCGCAATCCTTCTGTTTGCCAGGAAGGGAAAATGAGGCGAGAGCAGGGGCTCGATCCAGCTGGTCAGCACCGAGAGCACGAGCAGCAGGAGGCCCCAGCGATAGCGGCCCACACCGACTGCCTCAGGTGGGGCGTCCCTGCCGGAAACGAAGTATCTGATGAATGCATGGGCCCGTTGCCCCATCAGGGCGACGACGGCCATGATGAGCGCCATGGGCACACCGAACAGCAGCAGACCGGCGACGGCCGCCCGCAGCTCCCGTGGAAGATCGCTGCCGAGCGCCACGATCGAAAGAAAGGGTGACACCAGCGCCAGGACGAACAGCGCCAATGCCAGCCTGGGCCGCCACCCCGGCGAGTCCGGCGCCTGGATCGCCGCGACTGGTTCTCTCATCTCCGGTTCCCCACTTTACCTAGCCTATGAGAGGCTAAGCCAGTAACGCCGGTCTCGGAATTGGACCTTGGTCCCAGGGCCAGGATCGGCGTCGGGCTCGCAATCCGGCGCCTTCCAACCTTTCCGGCCCCTCGCCAGCCGCTTCAGGCGGGCTCAGGCGGCGGCGCCTGTGTGAGGCTAAGGTCCAATTGCCCAGCGCAGCCCGCGGGCTAGATTCGAACCACCGGGCAAATGGTCGAGCGCACCGTGTCGGAGTGACCTGACCGCCCGCCAAGGGGTGGATCGAGCCATTGCTGCCGCCATGTATCTCGCGTTCCTCGGCCTGGTTGTCGCAACAGCCGGCGGCTGGGGCACTCTTGCTCTCGTATTTGCCTTGCATCGCGACGGAGCCCCGGTCGCAGTCTTCGCGCTCCTGTCCGTCCTGACGCTGGTCGCGGTCTTCTTCCGCCGCTGGCGCCTGCCCGCCCTGGGTGTGTTCGTCCTGGCGTTCGGGCTGGTGCTGCACCAGTACCTGGCTCTCGAACCATCGAACGGGCGCGACTGGCAAGCCGACGTGGCCGTCCTTTCCGACGCCACCGTGGAAGGCGACATCGTCAGGATGCGCAACATCCGCAACTTTGCCTATCGCACGGAGACGGACTACACGCCTGCCTATTACGACCGGTCTTTCGACCTCGAGACGCTGGAAGGGGTGGATCTCGTCGCGGTCTACTGGATGGGCCCGGCGATCGCCCATACGTTCCTGAGCTTCGCCTTCGCCGGTGGGGACCACCTCGCCATCTCCATCGAGACGCGCAAGGAGAAGGACGAGAGCTACTCCACGATCAAGGGCTTCTTTCGGCAGTACGAGATCTACTACGTGGTTGCCGACGAGCGGGATGTCATCCGGCTGCGCACGAACTACCGGCACGATCCTCCCGAAGACGTCTATCTCTATCGCGTGGAGGGCACCGTAGAGGACGCTCGGCGCCTGTTCCTGGAATACGTGAAGCAGGTCAACTCGCTCGCGAGCACGCCGCGGTTCTACAACACCTTGAGCTCCAATTGCACGGTTGACATCTGGTACAACACCCTGGTCAACGCGAGGCACCTGCCGTTCAGCTGGAAGATTCTTGCCAGTGGCTACCTGCCGGAATACCTGTATGAAGCAGGACGGCTCGACACCAGCGTGGGTTTCGATGAGCTCAAGCGACGGGCCCATGTGAATGCCCGAGCCCAGGCGGCGGATTCTGCCGCGGACTTTTCGCGACGGATCCGGCAGGAGCCCGGCCCGAGGCCGATCAGTTCATCGCCGGCAAGATGAGACAGCCATACGCCCTGCGGAGCCTCGCGACTGCCCTGCTGGTGGCCGCCGCCATCTTTCTCCCTGGCTCAGCCCTGGCGCAAGGCTCGGCGGACCGGCCCTTGGCCAAAGGCAGCGAGCGCCCGAGGATCTGCCTGGTCCTGTCAGGCGGCGGCGCCAGGGGCGCGGCCCATCTGGGCGTGCTCAAGGTGCTGGACGAGTATCGAGTGCCGGTCCACTGCATCGCCGGGACCAGCATGGGTTCCCTGGTCGGCGCCGCCTATGCGACCGGCATGACCCTCCAGGAGATGGACGGGATCATGAGGCAGATCTCCACGGAATTGCTGTTCACCGACAAGCCGCCGCGCCAGGAGCTGTCGATGCGGCGCAAGCAGGACGACTACGGCATGTTCATCGGGCCGGAGATCGGCGTCGGCGGCGGCGAGCTGAAAATCGGCAAGGGCCTGGTCACCGGGATCCTGCTCGAGGCCGTCTTGCGGAGTCTTTCCAAAGTCAAGGGCTTCCATCGGTTCGATCATCTGCCCATCCCCTATCGAGCCGTTGCCACCGATCTCGTGACCGGCAAGGCGGTCGTCTTCAGCGAAGGCGAGCTGGCCAACGTCATGCGTGCCAGCATGTCGGTCCCGGGCGCGGTTGCCCCGGCAGAATTCGGCGGCATGATGCTGGTGGATGGCATGCTCACCAGCAACCTGCCCGTGCAGACGGCCCGGGAGATGGGAGCGGACGTCATCATCGCCGTGAACGTCGGCACGCCGCTGCTCAAGAAGGAGAAGCTGAACAGCATCCTGGGCGTGAGCAGCCAGATGCTCAGCATCCTGACCGAACAGAATGTCCAGGCGTCGATCGCTTCCCTCAAGTCGACCGATATCCTGATTTCTCCGGACCTGGGCGACTATGGGACCGGCGACTTCGACTCTCTGCCGGGAATCGTGCCGCTCGGCGAGGCGGCGGCGCGCAAGGTGGCTGAACGACTTGAGGCGCTCTCCATTCCAGCGGCCGAGTATGCCGCGTTGCGCAAGCGCCAGACAGTCGAGGTGATCCCCGATGTGGCGCCGGTCGACGAGATCCGCATCGCTTCGATGCAGAGCGTGAATCCCAGGGCCGTGGAAGCGGTCATGGAAACCAAGGTCGGCAAGCCGATCGATCAGAACGAGCTCGACCGCGACATGGCTCGAATCTACGGCCTCGGCAACTTCGAGACCGTGAACTACAGCTTCCTCGAGGAGCCGGGCAGACGGATTCTCGTGGTCAATGCGGTCGAGAAGGCCTGGGGGCTGAAGGCGATCCGGATCGGGCTGGGACTGAGCAGCGACTTCCAGAGCGCCTCGTACTTCAACGTCGTCGCAAGCTACCGGCAATACTGGCTGAACCCCCTCGGCGCAGAATGGCGAACCGATGTGCAGGTCGGGCGCAGCAGCAGCTTCAACAGCGAGTTCTACCAGCCGTTCACACCCGAGGGCAGATTCTTCGTCGCTCCTTTCCTCAACTACGAGCGGCGCACGTCCGATGTCTATTCCGGGGATGAACGTATTGCCAGCTACGCCTTCGAATCGGCCACGGTCGGCCTGGACGTCGGCAGCGTGCTCGGCCAATACGGGGAGTTGCGCGTCGGTTTGCTGAGGGGACGGCTCAATCCAGACCTCGAGATCGGTCCTGCCGCGCTGTCCCCCGGCCCTTCGGTGCAGCGTGGCGCCCTGAGGGTAAGGCTTGTGCTCGACCAGATGGATAGCGTGCACTTTCCGCGGCACGGTTGGCGCGGCGCCATGCGGTTGTACCAATCGAGCGAGGCGCTGGGGGCCGACGAGACCTACGCCCGCTGGGACATGGACGGGAGTGCCGCCTATTCGCGGGGCGGTCACACCTTCAACGCGGGGTTCAGGGCCGGGGGCAGGATCGGATCCGATCCTCTACCTCGCTACGAGCTCTTCCAGTGGGGTGGATTCCTGCAGCAGTCAGGATTGGCGACCGGGCAGCTGCTCGGCGAGAAGATCGTGTTCGGCCGGCTGATGTACTACAGGAGGATAATAAAGGCATCCCTCCTGGAAGGGGCCTATGGTGGGCTGTCGCTCGAGGTCGGCAAGGTTGGTGATCCGCTGATCAGCGGGAATCCTGATGGCGTCTTGAAGTCCGGCAGTCTTTTCGTCGGGATCGACACGCCGCTCGGACCTGCTTACCTGGCGTATGGCCAGGCGTCGACGGGAAGCAGCAGCCTCTACTTCTTTCTCGGCAGGGCGTTCTAGGCCCGGGACGATCGGATTCTGCTCCTGCATTGGCCCGCAGCGAGGGCGCCTGGCGCGCCTTCGGGAGATCAATCGTTGGTCAGCAGGGTGATCAGAAGCGTGACGACCGGCGACATCAGCGTGAGGACGAACAGTATGAAGAGGAACAGCGCAAACCTCGAGCCCCACCCACCCGACGCTGGTTCCCTCGTCCCGGGACGCAGCTTCCACATTTGCCATGGTCCTGTCGGATAACGCAGAGGGGTGCCTGCGGCGATGCCCGGAACCTCATTGAGCGGCACGATAGAGGACTCCGCCGCCAGAGCCAATGGGACCAAAGTCCCATAGCACGGCCGGGTGCGACGGCGTAATGTGCGCACAACGCAAAGTGTGTCATCCGATCGTTCAACTGGAGTGTCATCCAATGAGAGTCTCCCTGCCGTCAGTCGCGCTTGCAGCCGTGATTGCCCTGACCGTTTCGCCGCAGCTGTCGGCTCAGCAGAAGGCGCCCAAGGCCAGCGCCGGTGAGGTCATCACCGTGACCGCGAAGGTTGTCTCCGTCGATCAATCCACACGCGAGGTCGTGCTCGAGGGCAGCAACGGCGGCCGGCGGACCATCGTGGCAGGGCCGGACGTCAGGAACCTTTCGCAGCTCAAGCCCGGCGACCAGGTCAAGGCGGCCTACACGCAGGCGGTGGCAGTCGAGCTCAAGAAGGGCGGCACCGCAGTCCGAGGTACGAACGTCCAGGAAGGGGCGAAGCGCTCGAAGGAGGGCGAGAAGCCGGGGGGCACGGTGCATCGCCGCGTGACGATGACCGGCTCGGTCGAGCAGGTCGACAAGGCCAACCGGCTCGTGAGCGTGAAAGGCCCCCAGGGAAATGTGGTTGATGTCGCGGTCTCGAAGTCGACGCTGGACATGGTGAAGGTGGGTGATCAGGTTGAGCTGGTCTACACCGAGGCCCTGGCGATCGAGGTGACTGCCGGCGCCAAGTGAAGCCTGCGTTCGCAGCGCAACCTCTACCGGCGCCAGGCAGAAGCTTGCATGACTGGAGTGCAGGAAGAGGAGCACATGATGCGGACGTTACTTTGCTCGACAGCCTTGGGTTTGCTCGTGGCCATGTCGGGGTGCGCAGGTACGGGAAGCATGAGCAGCGGGCGCTATGTTTCCGTGGATGAGGGGATGCCGCCGGGCCTGTGGCAGGCGCGTTGACCAGGCTTCGGGGCATGGTGTTCCGGCCTGGCCGGTGCGGCGATCATGCCGCCCGGCGAAGTCCTACTCGAAGGCGTAGATGCGCTTCCAGTCGTTCTTCATGCTGACCACGATCCAGTTGCTCAGCTCGGCTTGGTCCAACGCCTTGTCGAGCTTGCCGATCCTAGACTCCCGGTCGTAGGACCATTCGCGCGTCGCGTCGTCGTGGCGGACGACGAGCGCGAGGCGCCTTCCGGCGCCGGCGGTGGTGAACTCGAGCATCTGCTGGTCCCCGTCGGAGTTGCCGAACGCCGCGATAGGACGTCGACCGATGGAACGGTAGATGCCGACGGGCTTGCCCGGACCGTCGTCGACGAATGCGATGCGTGGCTGCCGAACGAGCACCGGCGCACCATCGCGCAGCTCGAGCCTGATGTCCTGCTGACTGCCGATCACCTGTTCCGGCGGGATTCCGTAGGCCTCCTCCGCCCACGGCCGGATGAACTCGACGCTTCCTCCCGACACGATATACGTCTTGAAGCCGTTGCCGCGAAGCAGGGCGAGGAGCTCCTGCATCGGCTGGTAGACGAGTTCGGTGTAGCGGCGGTTGAAGCGCGGGTGCCGGGCCGAGGAGAGCCAGGCTCGGATCGCGCTGTCGTAGGCTTCTGCCGTCATTCCACTGTTCGCAACCATGAGGAGCTCCAGCAGCGGCTTGTACCCGATCTCGGCCAGCTTCGCATGATCGTTGGAGACGAGCGCCATGTATGCCTCGTTGTCGTGCCATTCCGGGTGCTGCGGGGCGGCTGCTCTGACCTGCTCGAGCATGAACTGGAACTGGAAGTAGAGCGGTTGCTCGCTCCACAATGTCCCATCGTTGTCGAAGACCGCGATGCGCTGGGCCGGGGCGACGTAGTCGCCGTTGCCCTCCTTGGTGACAGCCTCCACGAACGCGACGATCGCCTCCCGCGCAGGGCCGTCGTGCCACGACGGCAGGGGATCGCTGGCTCGTGCGGCAGCCGCCTGCAGCAGGAGCAGCCACGAGAGCAGCAGCATCGCGCACCGCGTCCAGTGCAAGCGACGCACTGGAACCCGGTACGCGTTGCCGCTCAGGCGCGGCTCTCCATGCCTCATGCTTGCGCCATGCGATGACCGGGTCGATATGGTGACCACCCCGACTCGCGGCCGGCCGGCCGGTCGCTTGCTAGTTGTTGCTCCCCTGCGGGTTTTCCAGCTTCGACATTGCCTGTTCGAGCGCCTTCTTGAGGCTGAGCGTGTCGGCGCCTTGCGAGGGCGGGTATTCCTGCAGGCTCTTCAGATGTGCCCCGATGATCGGTCCGGCCGCGGTGGCCGCCCACATCTTCGAGGCGAAGAACTTGCGCCCGACGTAGCCCCATTCGTGCGATTCCGGATCCATCTTCTCCATCGGATCCATCAGCAGGTTGAAGATATAGGGAACGCTCGGATATGACTTCTCATTCCACCAGCTGCCATCCCGCTTGACGCCGATGTGCATCTTCCAGCCGCCGACGCGGATCGCCATCAGCTCGGTCTCGTCGTAGTAGAAGTACTCCCGGCGGGCGGAGTCCTTCGATTCGCCGGTCCAGTGCGCCGTGTTGTCATAGCCGTCGAGGTGCACCTTGTAGGTGACGCCGTTGGCCGCCTTGTAGCCCTTCTTGAGCTGCTCCTTGATGTCCTTGAATCCCGCGGCGACCGCCAGCGTGAGGAAGAGATCCTCATGGCTCTGGACGCCGTTGGACACGCTGCCCGGAGGAATCTTCCCCGGCCAGCGGATGAGGCAGGGGACGCGCACGCCGCCCTCCCAGGTCGTGCCTTTCTCCCCGCGGAATGGCGCGTACCCGCCGTCGGGCCAGAACAGCAGCTCGTTGCCGTTGTCCGTCGTGTAGATGACGATCGTGTTGTCGGCGACGCCGAGGTCGTCGAGCTTCCTCAGCAGGGCTCCGACCTGCTCGTCGTGCTCGATCATCTTGGCCCGCACGACGTCTTCCTCGGCACGGCCTTCGTCGACGGCCTTCTGCACGTACTTCCCCTGGGGGTGCGACCAGACGTGGATTGCCGTCGTGTTGAACCAGCAGAAGAACGGTTGGTCTCCCTTGCCGTTGCGATCGAGGAAGTTCAAGGCCTGGTCCAGGACCTCGCCGTCGAAAGTCTCCATGCGCTTGCGGGTGAGCCTGCCGGTGTCCTCGATCTTCTGCTTCCCGACCCGGCCGAACTTGGGGTCCTCGGCTGGGTCGTCCTCACTGGTGGCCCATGCATGCAGCACGCCGCGGGGTCCGAACTTCTTCGTGTACTCGGGATTCTTCTGGCCAGGATAGTCGAGCTCTTCCGGCTCCTCCTCGGCGTTCAGGTGATACAGGTTGCCGAACCACTCGTCGAAGCCGTGTACCGTCGGCAGGAATTCGTTGCGGTCGCCAAGGTGGTTCTTGCCGAATTGGCCCGTCGCGTAGCCAGCCGCCTTCAACACTTCGGCAAGAGTCGGATCCGTCTTCTGGATGCCGCGCGTCGATCCTGGTATGCCGATGGTGGTCATGCCCGTACGGATCGGAAGCTGACCCATGATGAACGCCGCGCGGCCGGCGGTACAGCTGGGTTGTCCGTAGTGATCGGTGAAGAGGATTCCGTCCCGCCCGATGCTGTCGATGTTGGGTGTGTGCCCCATCATCCCATGCGTGTACAGACCGACGTTCCACATGCCGATGTCATCACCGAAGATGACCAGGATGTTCGGCTTGGCGTGCTCTGCCATGGATCCTCCTTTGGCGATCGTTGTCATCCGCCCGCAGGGCGGGGAATTTCGCTGGCTGGATCGGGAGGGAAGGCCCGCTAGGCGTCGCCTCGGGCGCGGACCATCCTAGTTTGTGCTGCCAAGGGGGGCTATTGGACCTTGGTCCTACGCGGGTCGGACGGATGCCCTGGCGACGCCGGTCGGTCGCAGGCGCTGCTTAAACTCGCGTGCAGTACCAGGCCTGCATCAGCGCGCCCTGGAAGAATGCGATCGGCGCCGAGAAACCGCCCGACGCGACGATCGCCGCGACGCGCTCAGGCGCAAGCACGGCGACGTCGCGGCCGTAGACGGTGCGCATCCGCTCCACCAGTTCCGGCGGCACTTCCGCGGCGCTCATCATCCTCAGCCACAGGCGCAGCAGGCTCTCGTAGCCCGGCGCCTGCAGATCCGCTGCCAGGTCGGCATTGACCAGGAGTCCGCCGGGACGGAGCCGGGCGGCGATCGACCGGAAAAAACGGCTTCGATCCTCAATGTCCATGATGAATTGCGAGACGAGCAGGGAAGTGGCGGCGTCGAAGGGTGCCGATGGCGGAAGCGACTCGACATAGCCCTGGTGGAGTTGACAGCGTCCGGAAATCCCCTGTTCCTCCACCCGGCGACGACAGACCGCCAGCATCGGCCCGGATGGTTCCACCACACAGAAGCTGTAGCGCGGGAACTGTCTTGCCAGCTGGACGATCTCGCTGCCGGTTCCCGCGCCGACGCACAGGATCCGCGCGTCGGCGGGAAGCTCGGCAAGTACCAGGCCGACGAGGAGGTCGAGTCCGCCCCGTAGCGGGGCCAGCCGGGCCCATTGCTGGTCGTAGGTCGCCGCTTGCTGGTCGAAGATTGCTTCCACTTGCTTGGGTTGCATCGATCCTCCGGTGACAAATGCTTGAAGGCACGCCCATTGCACCATCCCGGGACGCGACGGAAGGAGACTGCCATGATCGACAGCAGCATCGCCCGGCGCCAGATGGTGGTCCAGCAGATCCAGGCTCGCGGGATCACCTCGGCCGCCGTGATCCGTGCCATGGCCGAAGTGCCGCGCGAGGAATTTCTCGACGGCGACATGCGGGAGTTCGCCTACGAGGATTCGCCGCTGCCTATCGGCCTGGGCCAGACGATTTCACAGCCCTACATTGTCGCCTACATGATCGACGCGCTCGACCTGGAAGGCGGTGAGCGCGTGCTCGAGGTCGGTACCGGCTCCGGCTATGCGGCGGCGGTGCTCGCCCGGGTCGCCCGCGAGGTCCACACGGTCGAACGGCATGCGCTCCTGGCCCGCCGGGCGCGCGCCACCTTCGAGCGCCTTGGCTACGGCAACGTGCATGTCGTCGAAGGCGACGGTACCCGCGGCTGGCCGCGGGCCTCGCCGTACGACGCCATCGTGGTGGCCGCGGGGGGCAACGAGGCGCCGGCATCACTGTGCAAGCAACTGGCCATCGGCGGTCGACTGGTGATTCCGATCGGGCCGACGCCGCGCGAGCAACGGCTGGTACGGATCGTCCGCATGGGTGGCGACCGTTTCGAGCAGGAAGAGCTGCTGCCGGTGCGATTCGTGCCGCTGATCGGCGAGGAGGGGTGGGAGGAAGCGCGGGATGACCCGGCCACGATGGCGACGCCGGTCGGCGGCAAGGCCGGTTCGCCACCGCCATCCCTGCCGCTGCCGAAGCGGCTGGCGCAGGCCGCGGAACCTTTCGATTCGATCGAACAGGCCGACCTCGAGCCGCTGCTGGCGCGCATCGGCACTGCGCGGCTGGTGCTGCTGGGCGAAGCGAGCCACGGCACGGCGGAGTTCTACCGCATGCGTGATCGCATTACGCGGCTGCTGGTCGAGCGGCTCGGCTTCGACATGGTCTGCATCGAGGCGGACTGGCCGGATGCCCGGAGCATCGATCACTATGTCCGCCAGCGCGAGACGCCGCCGGCGGAGTGGAAGGCCTTCACTCGCTTTCCCGAGTGGATGTGGCGCAACCAGGAGGTGGAGGCTTTCGTCGAATGGCTGCGCGAATTCAACGGGCAGCGGCCGCCCGATCGCCGGGTCGCCGTCAACGGCCTCGACATCTACAGCCTGTCCACCTCCATCGACGCGGTGCTGCGCTATCTTGATGACGTCGATCCCGAGGCGGCGCAAAGCGCTCGCAGCCGCTACGGTTGCCTGACCCCTTGGGAGTCGGATCCCTCGGCCTACGGCCGCATGGCGCCGGGCGGGCGTTTCCGTGAATGCGAGGATGAGGTGGCGGCCATGCTGGGCGACATGCTCCAGCGCCGGACGCAGTACTCGGCCGGCGACGGCGAGCGCTATGCGGATGCCGTCCACAATGCGCGGCTGGTCGCCAGTGCCGAGCGCTACTATCGGACGATGTACTGGGGCGCTGCGCAATCGTGGAACCTGCGCGACCAGCACATGTTCGACACCTTGCAGGCATTGTTGCAGGCCGCTGGCGCCGGCGCCAGGGCCGTGGTCTGGGCGCACAATTCGCACCTCGGCGACGCCCGCCACACCGAGATGTCGGCGCGCGGGGAGCACAATGTCGGCCAGCTGTGCCGCCAGGCCTACGGGCTTGACGCCTATCTCCTGGGCTTCGGCACCGACCGCGGCAAGGTGGCTGCGGCCGGCGAATGGGGTGGGGCGATGCAGGTCATGGCCGTGCAGCCTTCGCATCCGCGCAGCTACGAGCACCAATGCCACGAATCCGGCGTGCCGTCGTTCCTGCTGCCGCTCGGCGCGAGCAGCGGGATCCGCCAGCTGCTCCTGGAACCGCGGCTGGAGCGGGCGATCGGCGTCATCTACCGACCCGCGACCGAAATGGCGAGCCACTACTTCCAGGCGGTCCTGCCGCGTCAGTTCGACGAATACTGCTGGTTCGACGAGACGAGCGCGGTGCGCCTGCTCGACACCGCGCGCCTGGGGGGAATGCCGGAGACCTACCCGTTCGGCTTGTGAGCCGGCCGCGGATCGGCCAGCCGGGCATAGAGGTCGCCGGACCCGGCGTCCGGCGCGAGCTGGGCGAGCCACTGCAGCGCTGCCGGCGGCGGCACCCAGTGGGGCGATTGGAAGCGCGACGTCTCGCCGGTCGACCAGTTGTAGCGATAGTTGCCGAGCATCGCCAGCCGGTCGATGCAGGCGAACGCCAGGTCGCAAGCCGCCGGCAGGTATTCGAAGGACAGCGCCGGCAGCCGATGGGAAAGCCCGGCGAGCACCGCGCCCTCATGACCCTCGACGTCGATCTTGACGAAATCCGGCAGGCCGTGGCGCTCCACCAGCGAATCGAGGGTGACCACCTGCACGCTGGGCCCCGGCGACCAGGCCACATGCTCGAAGCCCAGCGTGTTCCCGACCTGAGCGACCCACTGCGGATTCAGGCTGCTGACGGTGGGCGTCCTGACACTGGCGAGCAGGGTCGCCTGCCCGGCTTCGGCGCCGACCGCGGCTTCCACGATGGTCACGTCGGGATCGCGGCCGTACAGCAGCCGCAGGATGCGGGCGAAATCCGGTTGCGGTTCGAGGGCGACCACCCGGGCGCCCAGCGAGCGGAAGCAGCGCAGGCGGTTGCCGACGTGGGCGCCGATGTCGAAGCACAGGCCGCCACGGGGCACCAGCCCGGCATAGAGGCCGCGCATCCGCGACATCCTGAAGGGGACGCCGTAGTAGAGGCCCAGCGAGCGGGCGATGCCGAGGTAGCGTGACATGACCATGGGATGGTGGTCCGTCGGATGGAGGATGGTCCGGGTCGGGCCCGGCACTGGAATTCGGAACGAAATCTCCCTGCAGGACCGGCCACGGCATAGGGAATGCCCAGCCACCCGCCGCCGCCGGGGTGAGTTAGCATTGCAACGATAACCAGCCCCTGGAACGGACGCCAGACCACTGGGACCACCTATCGAGACGATCCGCTTGCCCACCGCCTCGGGAACCCGCAGACTGCCGGATCCCGGCGCCGCCGTTCGCGCGCTGGCCGACATTCGTCGGGGGTCCCCGATCGGCTGACCTTGCCGGCAGGATCGCGCCGCATTTGCGCTTCACCTCACGCGACACAAGACCACGATCACAGGAGACAGCACGGATGGTTCAGAACACACGCCGCAATCTGCTGAAGGCTGGTACCGCAATCGGCGCAACCGGCCTCATCGGGGTGCCTGCCGCGCGGGCGCAGGCCTGGAACAACGAGCCGGAGAAAGGCGCCCGGCTGCGGGTGCTGCGCTGGAGCCGCTTCGTCCAGGGCGACATCGACGCCTACATGGCGAACGTCAAGAAGTTCACCGAGAAGTTCGGCATCGAAGTCCGGGTGGACAACGAGACCTGGGAGGACGTGCGGCCGAAGGCGGCGGTGGCTGCCAACGTCGGCAGCGGTCCGGACATCGTGCTGTCGACCAACGACGATGCCAACATGTATCCGGACAAGCTGCTGGACGTCACGGACTTATGCGAATACCTCGGTGCCAAGTACGGCGGCTGGTATCCGGCGGTCGAGGCCTTCCTCAAGCCGGACGGAAAGAACTGGATCGGCGTCGGCCTCGGTTCCACCGGCTCGCTGATCGTCTACCGCCAGAGCATGGTCAAGGCGGCCGGCTTCGACGCTTTTCCCAAGGACACCGACGGCTTCCTCAAGCTGCTGCAGGCGCTCAAGGCCAAGGGCACGCCCAGCGGCTTCGCGCTCGGCAACGCCACCGGCGACAGCGGCTGGACCCATTGGCTGATGTGGGCTTTCGGCGGCAAGATCGTCGACAAGGACAACAAGGTCGTCATCAACAGCCCCGAGACCATCAAGGCACTCGAATTCGGCCGCGAGATGTACGCGACCTTCGTCCCCGGCACGCTGTCCTGGCTGGATCCGAACAACAACAAGGCGTTCCTCGACGAGCAGATCAGCGTCACCAACAACGGCATTTCCGTCTACTACGCCGCCAAGAACTCCAAGGATCCGAAGGTCAAGGCGTTGGCCGACGACATCTATCACTCGGCTTTCCCGGTGGGACCGGTGGGCGAACCCACTGAATATCATCTGTTCTTCAACCAGATGATCTTCAAGCACACCAAGTACCCGAAAGCGGCCAAGGAGTTCCTGCGCTTCATGATGGAGGCCGAGCAGTTCAACCCGTGGCTGGAAGGTGCCGGCGGATACATCTCGCAGCCGCTGCGCGCCTACGAGAAGAATCCGGTCTGGACGGTGGATCCGAAGCACACGCCCTACCGCGATTCCACCAAGAACCTGCGGCCGGCAGGCTACGCCGGCAAGCTCGGCTATGCATCGGCCGGCGCCCTGTCGGACTTCATCGTGTCCAACATGGTGGCCGAGGCGGCCAGCGGCGCGAGTTCGCCCAAGGAAGCGGCGGAGAAGGCCCAGAAGCGCGCCGAGCGCTACTACAAGGTCTGACCGATGGCGCAGCAGCAGCCAAGGCGACCACAGGCTCCGGCCGACGGCGCCATGGGCTCGTCGGCCGGCCTGGCGCGCGGCGTGCAACCGGCGCAACCGCCTTCGGCTGCGCCGCCGCCGCCGCACCGGCAACCGTTGCTCGTGCGGCTGCAAAACAGCCGCAACGGGCTCGGCTACACCTTCATGCTGCCGGCCGGCCTGCTGCTGCTGCTGTTCCTGTCGTACCCGCTCGGCCTTGGCGTGTGGCTCGGCTTCACCGACGCCAAGATCGGCCGCGGCGGCATGTTCATCGGTCTCGAGAACTACGAATTCCTGTGGGGCGACAGCGTGGCACGGCTCGCGCTGTTCAACACCATCTTCTATACGGCAATCGCCAGCATCCTCAAGTTCCTGCTGGGGCTGTGGCTCGCGCTGCTGCTGAACCGCTCGCTGCGGTTCACCACCTTCCTGCGCGCGGTCGTGCTGCTGCCGTGGATCGTGCCGACGGCCCTGTCGGCGATCGCCTTCTGGTGGATCTTCGACTCGCAGTTCTCCATCATCAGCTGGGTGCTGGTGAAGCTCGGCCTGATCGATCATTACATCGACTTCCTCGGCGAGCCCTGGAATGCTCGCTTCTCTACCATCGCGGCCAACGTCTGGCGGGGCATTCCGTTCGTGGCGATCTCGCTGCTGGCGGGGCTGCAGACCATTTCGCCGGCACTCTACGAAGCGGCGGCGATCGACGGCGCCACGCCCTGGCAGCGCTTCTGGCACATCACGCTGCCGCTGCTCACGCCCATCATCGCGGTGGTGATGACCTTCTCGGTGTTGTTCACCTTCACCGATTTCCAGCTCATCTACGTGCTGACCCGCGGCGGGCCGCTCAATGCAACCCACCTGATGGCCACCTTGTCGTTCCAGCGGGCCATTTCCGGCGGCGCGCTGGGCGAGGGCGCGGCTCTCGCCATCGCCATGGTGCCGTTCCTGCTGGCGGCCATCCTGTTCTCCTATTTCGGGCTGCAGCGCCGGGCGTGGCAGCAAGGTAGCGATCGATGAGCGCAAGCAAGGACGACAGCGGCGGGATGTCCTTCCTGGACACCCGGATGAACCGCTGGGTGACCATCTACCTGCCGATCGCGCTGTTCCTGTTCGTGCTGCTGTTCCCGTTCTACTGGATGGGGATGACGTCGTTCAAGCCGAACGAGGAGCTGCTGTCGCGCGAGGGCAATCCGTTCTGGGTCAGCAGCCCGACGCTGGCGCATTTCAACAAGCTGCTCTTCGAGACCGACTATCCCGTCTGGCTGTTCAACACCATGCTGGTGGCGGTGGTTGCCACGCTGGTGTCGTTGCTCGCCGCGGTGCTGGCGGCCTATTCCATCGAGCGGCTGCGCTTCAAGGGCTCGAAGGTGAGCGGCCTCGCCATCTTCCTCGCCTACCTGATCCCGCCGTCCATCCTGTTCATCCCGCTGGCGATCGTGCTGCAGTACCTGGGCCTGTTCAATACCCGCTGGGCGCTGATCTTCACCTATCCGACCTTCCTGATTCCGTTCTGCACCTGGCTGCTGATGGGATATTTCCGTTCCATTCCATTCGAGCTCGAGGAGTGCGCGCTGATCGACGGCGCCTCGCGCTGGGAGATCCTGGTCAAGATCATCCTGCCGCTGGCGGTGCCGGGACTGATCTCGGCCGGCATCTTCGCCTTCACCCTGTCGTGGAACGAATTCATCTACGCGCTCACCTTCGTCTCCGATTCGGAGATCAAGACGGTGCCGGTGGCGGTCGTGACGGAGCTGGTGGAGGGCGACGTCTATCACTGGGGCCCGCTGATGGCGGGTGCATTGCTCGGATCGGTGCCGGTCGCAGTCTTCTACTCCTTCTTCGTCGAGTACTACGTCTCCGGCCTCACCGGCGCGGTCAAGGAGTAGCGCCGCGGCGGATGCGGCCTACAGCGGCTTCGAGAGCCTGCCGGACC